>CAYFFJ010000015.1:31276-41593 GCA_964342395.1 uncultured Hydrogenophaga sp. | reverse complement strand
TCAGCTCGCGGGTTTCGTAGCAGTAGAACTCCATGCGGTCGAGTTCGCGCAGCAAGTCGTTGGGGAATTCGATGTCGGCCTTGTCGATTTCGTCGATCAGCAGCGCCACCGGTTGGTCTGCTGTGAAGGCCTGCCACAACACACCTTTGACGATGTAGTGGTGAATGTCCCTGACTTTTTCGTCGCCCAGCTGCGAATCGCGCAGGCGGCTGACGGCGTCGTATTCATACAGGCCCTGTTGCGCCTTGGTGGTGCTTTTGATGTGCCATTGCAGCAGGGGCAGGCTCAGCGCTTCTGACACCTCTTCGGCCAGCAGGGTTTTGCCGGTGCCGGGCTCGCCTTTGACCAGCAAGGGGCGTTTCAAGGTGATGGCGGCGTTGACGGCCAGCATCAAGTCGGCCGTGGCCACATAGTTTTGCGAACCCTGGAATTTCATGCAAATATCCTGTGCGGTGGAGAGGCCCATACGGTGGCCAGTACCAGAAAAAACAAGGGAAAATGCCCATAACCGAGTCTATATAATTGACCGTTGATTTTTATCAATTGACTTCATTGCGCTCAAAAATGAAACCACTGTTGCCCAAGCCGATCTCCCACCTTGTCGCAGGCGCGACCTTCTTTTTGACCGCCATCGCCGCTCATGCCCAGGCCCCTGCGGGTGATGTCAAGGCCGGTGAAACCAAGGCCGCCATGTGCATCGGTTGCCACGGCATCATCGATTACAAGAACAGCTTCCCTGAAATCCACCGCGTGCCCAAAATCTCGGGCCAGTCGGCGGGCTACATCGTGTCTGCGCTGACTGCCTACAAAAAAGGCGACCGCAAGCACCCTACCATGCGTGGCATTGCCGCTTCCCTGTCCGAACAAGACATGGCCGATTTGGGCGCCTTCTACAGTGGTGGCGCCGGCAACGTCACCGCGCCAGAAACACCAACCAAAACCGCTTCGGTGGCTGTGGCAGCATTGATTGAAAAAGGCGCCTGCGCCTCTTGCCACGGTGCCAACTTCAGCAAACCCATTGACCCCAGCTACCCCAAAATTGCCGGCCAGCATGCCGACTATCTTTACGTGGCGCTGAAGTCCTACGCGGTGGACCCCAACCACGTGGTGGGCCGTGCCAACCCCATCATGGGGGGGACCGCCAAGCAGTACAAACTGTCTGAACTCAAGCAAATGGCCAACTACCTGTCCACTTTGGACGGCGAGCTGAAAACCGTGCCCCAGTCCAAATTCCGCTGATGCCCCGGCCCGTTCCGGGCTGAACACTGCAGGTCACTGAAAAGCCACTTCCGAGTGGTTTTTTTGCGTGTGTTTGACCCTGTTCGCGCCGTCCGAAGCGGACTCAGGGCCTGCCGACGAACAGGTACAAGCCGGTGGACTGGCGCGGTGCGTGCACCAGGCCCAGGTACACCGGGCCCACCACGGTGTCGGCACCCACGTACCAACTCATGCCCCACTGGGTGCGGCTGTCGGTGGCGTTGGCACCCAGGTTCCACACCTTGGCGGCCTCCAGTGTGCCGCCCGCGAACAACGCACGCGAAATCACTGGCTCGGCAGGCAGTCGCCGGTAATACCCCAGGCGCCCGAACACCAAGTGGTTGCCGGCCACTTGCCCGGGTTTGTAGCCCGACAGGTTGTGAAACCCCCCCAGTGAGTATTCGTCCACCGTGCTCAGCACCACGTCGCTGACCCTGGCTGCCCGCGCATGCAGGTTCAGTGTGTGGGGCCCCCAGGTGAAGGCGCGGGTGCTCGCCACTTCCAGTTGATTGAAGGCCTCACGCTTGCCGCTGGCCGCGCGTTGCCCAACCGCCAGTTCAGACGTGATGCGGTGGCCTTCTTGCGGAAAGTTGGCGTGGTCGAGTTGGTCGGACACAAAGGCCAGTTTTGCGCCGGTTTCCGTCCAGCTGACATTGCGCGCGCCCACGACTTCTGCCGAAGCCAGTTCCACGTCCAGGTTGCGGCGGGCGGCGAACACGCCCAGCCGCATTTCGCCCAAACGGCCCGCCCGTCCGAGGGTCCAGCCCTGGTCCAAGCCCAGGGTCAGTTTGCGTTTGCCCAGCAGGGCCAGCGACTCGCCGTCTTGGCGGTAGAACATTTGGTTGCTTTTGCTCACCCCAACGTGGGCCGACACGAACCGGTCCCGATCCCCACCCCAGGGGTGGTAGAGCTCGGTATGCGCGGCGGTGGTGTCGCCAATTTCCAGTTGGTTGCGCCACTCCGTGCCCCCGGGCGTCAGCCAATGCCTGCTGTGGTTGATTTTCAGGTTGAAGGCGCCCTCGCCCTGAAAATCGGTGCGAAGGGCCAGCCCCACGCGGAAATAGTTGGGCCCCCAGTTGTTTTCGTCCAGCTTGAACACCAGGCCTTCGGTTTGCGTGAGGGGGTCGCGGGTCAGCCGGTAGTCCACGCGTTGGTAATCCCCGCTGGCCGTGAGCTGCATGAGGTCGTCTTCCAGCACGTCGATGTCCAGCGGGGCACCTGCTGCCGTGTCCACCAGCCGCTGCAATTGGGTGGCCCGCTGGGGAGGCACGCCTTCAAATTGCACAAATGCCAGGCGTTGCGAGGGCTGGGGCTCAGTGCGGCGCTGGGCCTGCCATTGGGCGTACGCGGTGGGCTCCACTGCGAAACGCGCCAGCGACGCGGCAATGGTCTGGGCGTAGTCGTGCCCCAGTTGGGCAATTTCTTGGGCGTTGCTGAAATGGGCCGACGTGTAGGGACCCAAAGGAGGGGCCAGCAGCAAGTCGTTCACCGTCAACCCGGCAATGCTGCGCTGGACGTTTTGCTCGGTCAGGATGTTGATCATCTGGGCGCTCACGCCCACCACGTTGCCCAGGGTTTCCCGGCCAGCCAGCGGGGTGCCGATGTTCACGGCAATGACCGCGTCGGCCCCCATCTGCCGCGCCACCGACACGGGCAGGTTGTCCACCAGGCCACCGTCGCCCAGGATGCGGCCGTCCATTTCCAGCGGCGCAAACACACCCGGCACCGACATGCTGGCGCGCAGCGCGCCTGCCAGGTCGCCGCTGGACAACACCACGGCCTCGCCCGTTTCCATGTCGGTGGCCACGGCCCGGTAAGGGGTGGGCAGCGCGTCGAAGTGGGGCAGGTGGCGGGTGTGCAGCGTGTATTTGCGCAGCAACCACTCCAGCGAACGGGTGGACACCGCCCCGCTGGGCAGGCGGAATTCCCCATCTCTGAACCCCAGCATCAACACGGGCGACATTTGCAGGTCGTCTTCCTTGCGCCGCTGCGACTGGGTCTGGCGCGGGGCGCGGCTTTCAAACAGGCCGCCCCATTCAATCGAGATCAGTTCCCGCTCCAGCGTGTCGGGGGACATGCCGCTGGCGTAAAGCCCGCCGATGATCGCCCCCATGGACGTGCCCACCACCATGTCCACCGGCACCCTGGCCGCTTCCAGCGCTTTCAGGACCCCCACGTGTGCAAACCCGCGAGCGCCGCCGCCCGACAGCACCAAGGCCACTTTGGGGCGGGCCTCTGCCCAAGCGCTGCCAACACCGCCCATGCCCAGCCAACCGATCAGCACCGCCACGCCCAGCGCAGGCCAACGCCGTGCCACGGGTGTCACTTGTGTGGTCGGTGCGCGTGGGTTTTCGTGGTAACTTGGGTTGACGCACACGTCCGTGCCACCCTTCATCGATGCATTTGCCATGACCGACATTCTCATTCACCACGAAGCCGGGGTTGCCACCCTCACGTTCAACCGGCTGGACAAGAAAAACTCACTCACGTCAGGCATGTACACGGCCCTGGCCGACGCGGTAGAGGCCGTTTCCACCGACCCCGCCACCCGTGTGCTGGTGATCCAGGGCCACGAAACCATTTTCAGTGCCGGCAACGACATTGCCGACTTTCTGCACAACCCACCGGCTTCGGCCGATTCACCGGTGTTTCGCTTTTTGCGCGCCATCAGCACTTGCCCCAAACCCGTGGTGGCAGCGGTGTGCGGCCCGGCGGTGGGCATTGGCACCACCCTGCTTTTCCATTGCGACCTGGTGTATGCCGGTGACAACGCCGCGTTTTCCATGCCCTTTGTGAACCTGGGCCTGTGTCCCGAGGCTGCGTCCAGCCTGCTGGCCCCCCAACTGATGGGCTACCACCGCGCGGCTGAGGCCCTGTTGCTGGGCGAGCCCTTCATGGCCGAAACCGCGCTGGAGCTGGGCATGGTCAACCGCGTGGTGCCGCCCGCCGAGGCCAGTGCCGTGGCCCAGCTGGTGGCCCGCAAGCTGGCCGCCAAACCCCTGAGCAGCCTGGTGGAAACCAAGCGTCTCATGAAAAAAGGCCAGGCCCCCCAAGTGGCGGCCACCATGGCCGAAGAGGGGGCAAGCTTTGGCCGCATGTTGCGCGAACCCGCCGCCCGCGAGGCTTTCGGGGCTTTCATGGAAAAGCGCAAACCCGATTTTTCACAGTTGTGAGCCAGACCCAAGCCATTGCCACCCTGGCCGCGTCGCCGCATTTCGACATTGCCATCGTGGGGGCGGGCCCGGCCGGGCTGTGCCTGGCGCAGGCGCTGAAGCCCTTGGGGCTGTGCGTGGCGCTGGTCGAGCAGCAATCGGCCGCCAGCCTGGCCCAGCCCGCGTTCGACGGGCGCGAAATTGCCCTGACCCAACACAGCGTGCGCCTGCTCACCCAGCTGGGCATTTGGCAGCGCCTGCCCGCTGCCGATGTGTCGCCGCTGTGCGATGCACGCGTGCTCAATGGCCCCCACCCGTTTGCCCTGACCATCAGCCACCGCGACGCGCCCGCCGTGCAAGGGCAGGTGCCCGCTGAATTGGGGTTTCTGGTGGGCAACCACCACCTACGCCGCGCCGCACACGCTGCGGTGTTGGAAGGGCCTCGGGCCCCCACGCTGCTGGCGGGCCAGGCGGTGCAACGGGTGTGCACCACCCCCGACCACGCGCACCTGACCCTGGCCAACGGCCACACCCTCACCGCCAGCCTGCTGGTGGCTGCTGACAGCCGCTTTTCCCCCACGCGCCGCGCGTTGGGCATTGCCGCCGATCACCACGACTTTGGCCGCAGCATGCTGGTGTGCGCCATGACGCACGAGCAGCCCCACCACCACGCCGCTTGGGAGTGGTTTGGCCACGGTCAAACCCTGGCCCTGCTGCCCATGAACCCTTGTCCCGCCACCGGCATGCACCGCTCGTCGGTGGTGCTGACCTTGAGTGGCAGCGACATCGAGGCCGTGAGGGCACTGGACACCACCGCCTTCAACGCCGACATGGCCCGCCGCTTTGACCACCGCCTGGGGGCCATGGCCCAGGCCAGCACCCGCCATGTGTACCCCCTGGTGGCCGTGTACCCGCACCGCCTGGTGGCCCACCGCCTGGCCTGCGTGGGCGATGCGGCGTGTGGCATGCACCCGGTCACCGCGCATGGCTTCAACCTCGGGCTGCGCAGCATCGAAGCCCTGGCCGGGGCCCTGGCCCAGGCACAGCCCAGTGGCCGCGACCTGGCCAACCCCGCCGTGTTGGCCCGTTATGAGCGCACCCACTGGTTGGCCAGCCGCCCCACTTACCTGGCCACGCAGTGGGTTACCCGGCTCTATACCCAGGACACGGGCCCTGCAAGGCTGTTGCGCGACGTGGCTTTGCGTCTGGGGCAGGGGTTTGCACCGTTTCGGCGGGCCGTGGCCGCGTCCCTTGCAGGCGCTTGATTTACCCTTGCGTCCCATGACATTTGAACGCAACCTTTGGGGGCGCCAAGGGGTGGCTATGGCGCTGTGCGCCGTGTTGGCCGCTTGCCAGCACCCGACCCTTCCGTCCGAAACACGGCCCATCGCTGCCGGTGACACCACTGCCAGTGAAGACGATGACCGGCCTCGTGAGCCTGTGCCCGTGCAAGCCATCTCTCCCGGTGGCGTGTTTGCGGGCTGGCAACCCCGGCCATTGCCCTCCAAGCGTTGGGCCGATTTCGAGGCCGTGACGCTGGACGGTGTGAGTGGCCTGCAGGTGCGGGCACAAGGCAGCCTGAGCCTGTTGCACCTCACCGTGGCGCCCACCCGCACCGACGTCAAGCGCGTGGCCTGGTCGTGGTGGCTGGAGCGTGAGTTGCCCGGGGCCGATCTGGCCCAGGCCGATACCAGCGATTCACCGGTGCGCCTGTTGCTGGCCTTTGACGGTGACCGCAGCCGCCTGAATGGCCGCCAGGCCATGGTGTCGGAAATGGTGCGCCTGCTGACCGGGCACGAGCTGCCCTACGCCACGCTGACCTACGTGTGGACCCACCAATACGCCCCCGGCACCGTGTTGCACAACCCGCGTTCAGACCGCATCCGCTACCTGGTGGTGGCACAAGGCCCCAGCCAGCTGGGCCGCTGGCAGCGTTATGAGCGTGATGTGCAAGCCGACTTTTTGCGCGCCTTTGGCGAGCCCGCAGGCCCCCTGACGGGCGTGGGCCTGATGACCGACACCGACAACACCAAAGCCAGCACCCGTGTGGTGTATGGCCCTGTCACGCTCAACCCTTGACAGGGTTGCGACGCCACTCAGGTGCTGGGTTTGGGAATGGGGCGGGGGCGGCCCTGGCCGTCGATGGCCACGTAGGTCAGTGATGCCTCGGTCACCTTTGCGTAGCGTCCCTGGCTCTGGAAGCGCTCTGCATACACCTCGACCTGCACGGTGATGGAGGTGTTGCCAATGCGGCTCACGCTGCTGAAAAAGCTCAGGATGTCGCCCACCCGCACGGGCTGCTTGAACACAAACTGGTTCACCGCCACCGTGGCCATGCGCCCCTGGGTGTAGCGTGCGGGCAACACGGATCCGGCCAAGTCCACCTGCGCCATCACCCAGCCGCCAAAAATGTCGCCGTTGGCGTTGCAGTCGGCGGGCATGGGAATGACTTTCAAGACCAGCTCTTTGTCGGTGGGCAGGGGCACACCGTGGGCCGGGTCGTGGGCGGGGGCTGCAACGGGTGGGGTGTGTGGGTTTGTCATGGGAAGGGTGTGCCGGGTTCGGTGGTTCAATGCGGGGAGACCGTTAGAGATTTTCACCTTTTCTTCATGCGCCAACTGTCAGCCACCGCCCCCATTCCTTCCCACACCCCCGTGCCCCCAGAGCCCCGCCGGTCTGACTGGGCCACTTTGCAGCGCCTGTTGCCCTATTTGTGGACCTACAAATGGCGCGTGATGCTGGCGCTGGCCTTCATGGTGGGGGCCAAGGCCGCCAACGTGAGCGTGCCGCTGCTGCTGAAAGAGCTGGTCGATGCCATGACGCCTGCCGTGGGCCGAGCCACCGGGCTGGCGCCGGGCCTTGAAGGGCTGCTGATCGTGCCGGTGGGTTTGCTGCTGGCCTATGGCGCGTTGCGTTTTTCCACCAGCCTGTTCACCGAACTGCGCGAACTGGTGTTTGCCAAAGCCACCGAAGGCGCCACGCGCAGCATTGCGCTGCAAACCTTCGAGCACCTGCACGCCCTGAGCCTGCGGTTTCATTTGGAGCGCCAAACGGGCGGCATGACCCGCGACATCGAGCGCGGCACGCGCGGGGTGCAGTCGCTCATTTCGTATTCGCTCTACAGCATCGTGCCCACGCTCATCGAGGTGGTGATGGTGCTGACCCTGCTGGGCGTGAAGTTCGAGGCCTGGTACGTCTACACCACCCTGTCCGCGCTGGTGCTGTACATCGCGTTCACCGTGTGGGTGACCGAGTGGCGCACCCAGTTTCGCCGCGAGATGAACGAACTGGACAGCCGCTCGCACAGCAAAGCCATCGACTCGCTGCTGAACTACGAAACCGTCAAATACTTCAACAACGAGGCCTTCGAGGCCCGGCGCTACGACGACAGCCTGGAGAAACTGCGCAAGGCACGCATCAAAAGCCAGACCACGCTCAGCCTGCTCAACACCGGGCAGCAGCTCATCATTGCCACCGCGCTGGTGGCCATGCTGTGGCGCGCCACCACGGCGGTGGCGGCGGGGCACATGACGCTGGGCGATCTGGTGATGATCAACGCCTTCATGATCCAGCTCTACATCCCGCTGGGGTTCTTGGGCGTGCTGTACCGCGAAATCAAGCAAAGCCTGACCGACCTGGACAAGATGTTCACGCTACTGGAAAAAGAGCGAGAAGTGGCCGACCATCAAGCGGCAAAGCCACTTTTTGTTCAAAATCAACCCGGTGTGCGCTTTGACAACGTGCGTTTTGGCTACCACGCCGACCGGGAAATTTTGCACGGCGTGAGCTTTGAGATACCGCCCGGCAAAACCGTGGCGGTGGTGGGCCCCTCGGGGTCAGGCAAGTCCACGCTGGCGCGGCTGCTGTACCGTTTCTACGATGTGTCAAACCACGCCGCAGGGGGCTGTATCCAGATTGCTGGGCAGGACATCACCACCGTGACCCAGGCCAGTGTGCGCCAGGCCATTGGCATCGTGCCGCAGGACACGGTGCTGTTCAATGACACCATCGAATACAACATCCGCTACGGCAGGCCCACCGCCACCGCCGACGAGGTACACGCCGCTGCCCGGGCCGCGCGCATCCACGATTTCATCACCGGCCTGCCGCAGGGCTACGACACGCCGGTGGGCGAGCGGGGGCTGAAGCTGTCGGGCGGCGAAAAGCAGCGTGTGGCCATCGCCCGTACGCTGCTGAAAAACCCGCCCATTGTCATTTTTGACGAAGCCACCAGCGCACTCGATTCGGCCAACGAGCGCGCCATCCAGGCCGAACTGCGCACCGCAGCGGCCAACAAAACCACACTGGTGATTGCCCACCGCCTGTCCACGGTGGTGGATGCGCATGAAATTCTGGTGCTGGAGCACGGCACCGTGGTCGAGCGCGGCACCCACACCGAGCTGCTGGCCGCCAGCGGCCGCTATGCCCAGATGTGGGCCTTGCAACAACAGGGCGAAGGTCCCGAGGCCTGAATTTTTAGTTAAAAGTGCAAATAGCGCTTTGCTGAATTAAATTGTTTGCTATTGAAATATGGAATTTTGGCATGGAAACCAAATGGTTTGAAGACTTCGTCAGCCTGGCCGAAACGCGCAGTTTCAGCCGCTCGGCCCAACTGCGGCACGTCACGCAACCTGCGTTTTCGCGGCGCATCCAGTCGCTGGAGGCTTGGGCGGGCACCGACTTGTTTGACCGCAGCAGCTACCCCACCCGCCTCACCCCTGCCGGGCAGACCTTGCACGAGCAAGCGGTGGAAATGCTGCAGGCCCTGCAAACCACACGCGCCATGCTGCGTTCACACACCACAGCGGCCAGCGACACCATCGAATTTGCCGTGCCACACTCGCTGGCGTTCACGTTTTTCCCGGCGTGGTTGTCGGGACTGCGCACGGTGTGCGGGCCCATCAAAAGCCGCCTGATTGCCCTGAACGTGCACGACGCCGTGCTGCGCCTCGTGGAGGGCAACGCCGATTTGCTGATTGCTTACCAGCACGCCTCGCAGCCCATACAGCTCGACCCCAACCGCTACGACATGCTGCCTCTGGGCCAGGAGGTGTTGGCCCCCTACGTGAGGGCCGACACCCGGCCCGAGCACCTGGGCCAGCCCCTGTACCGCTTGCCTGGCACCGCCAAGCAGCCCGTGCCCTACCTGGCCTATGCCCCCGGCGCCTACCTGGGCCGCGTGGTGGAAACCGCCTTGAAGCAGGCCCCGGCAGCCGTGCACCTGGACCGCGTGTACGAAACCGACATGGCCGAAGGCCTCAAAGCCATGGCCCGAGAAGGCCATGGCGTGGCCTTCTTGCCGTTGAGCGCCGTGAAAAAAGACATTCAAAGCGGCAAGCTGGTATCGGCCGGGCCTGGGTTGGACATGACGCTGGACATCCGCATCTACCGCGAACGCCCCGGTGTGCGCCCCCACGACCGCGGTCACGAACGGGGCGCCGATCGCGCCAGCGCCGCCGCCCAGGCCCCCCGGGCGGTGGACCGTTTCTGGGACGACCTCAAGCGCCAGCTCGACACCGCCGGGTGAGAAAATGCGGCATGACCTCTGCCGCCACCCTCACCCCCACCGATACCCCCACCGACACGCTGACCATCGGCCGCCCCGACGACTGGCACCTGCACCTGCGCGACGGCGTGGCCCTGCAGACCGTGGTGCCCCATACCGCCGCCCAGTTCGGGCGCGCCATCGTCATGCCCAACCTGCGCCCGCCAGTCACCACCGCCGCGCAGGCGCTGGCTTACAAAGAGCGCATCCTGGCCGCCGTTCCCGCTGACGTGGCTTTCGAGCCCCTGATGACGCTGTACCTCACCGACAACCTGCCGCCCGATGAAATCGCCCGCGCCAAAGACGCCGGCGTGGTCGCCGCCAAGCTCTACCCGGCAGGAGCCACCACCAACAGCGACGCCG
>CAYFFJ010000015.1:0-31266 GCA_964342395.1 uncultured Hydrogenophaga sp. | reverse complement strand
TAGTCACCAGCCCCGACATCGACCTGTTCGACCGCGAAGCCGTGTTCATCGACCAGCAACTCATCCCGCTGCGCCGCGATTTCCCCGAGCTGAAAATCGTCTTCGAGCACATCACCACGAAAGAAGCCGCGCAGTACGTGGCCGATGACACGGCCAGCGGGCCGTTCACTGCCGCCACGCTCACCGCCCACCACCTGCTCTACAACCGCAACGCCATCTTCACCGGCGGCGTGCGCCCCCACTACTACTGCCTGCCCGTGTTGAAGCGCGAAACCCACCGCCAGGCACTGCTGGCTGCCGCCACCAGCGGCAGCGACAAGTTTTTCCTGGGCACCGACAGCGCCCCCCATCCCGCTCACCTGAAAGAACACGCCAGCGGCTGCGCCGGTTGCTACACCGCCCACGCCGCACTGGAGCTGTACGCCGAAGCCTTCGACAGCGTGGGCGCGCTGGACAAACTCGAAGCCTTCGCCAGCTCCAACGGCCCCGCCTTCTACGGGTTGCCCCGCAACACCGGCACCGTCACCCTCAAGCGCGAAACCTGGACCGCGCCCGAAAGCTACCCCTTCGGCGAAGCCATCGTCAAACCCCTGCGCGGTGGCGAGACGCTGGGGTGGCGGATGGTGTGAGGCTGGTGGCTGTTGCTTGTGATTTGTCATAACATACAAGCAATTTCTCAAAGAGGGCCACCATGTCCGTCCACACCCTGTCCAGCCGCGATTTCACCCGCGATGTGTCTGCCGCCAAGCGTGCGGCTGTGGATGGCCCAGTGTTCATCACTGACCGGGGGCGACCTGCGTTTGCCTTGCTCAGCATCGAGGATTACCACCGCCTGAGTGGGCGCAGCGAGCCGTCTTTGCTGGAGGTGATGGACGGCATTTCCTGTGAACCAGGCATTGGTTTTGAGCCGCCTCGCCTGGTCTTTTCCAGCCGGTCCGTTGAGCTGGAGTAAGTCCGTGTTTTTGCTGGACACCAACGTCATTTCCGAGCTTCGTCAGGGCAAACCCAATCCCTCCCCTCAGGTGAGGGCCTGGGCTGCGATCCAACCCGCCAGTCACTTGTACCTGTCGGCCATTGGGTTGCTGGAGTTGGAGTTGGGTGTGCAGGCGTTGGAGCGGCGCACACCGCCGCAAGGCAGTGCCTTGCGCGCTTGGCTCAGTGGCGTGAGCGCCGCATTTTCGGGGCGCATTTTGCCGTTCACCCATCACACCGCACCGGTGTGTGCAGCGTTGCACGTGCCCAACCCCCGCGCCGAACGGGACGCCATGATTGCGGCCACTGCTTTGGAGCACCACTTCACGGTGGTGACCCGCAACGTGGTCGATTTTCAGCACACGGGTGTGCGGTTATTGAACCCTTGGGATGCATGACGCTGCCTTGCCCGCCGTGCACTGGCACCGCCCCTGGCTGCACCCGCTGGCCGGGGTAGGGCTGACGGTGATGCAGGGGTTGTGTGGCGGCTCGGTGGCCCATGCGCTGAACGCCGCAGGTGAACAGCACGGTTGCCCCGTGCGGTTTGCCGCCCCCGATGCCGCCCCGCCTGGCGAGGCCTACGAAGCCTTCATCCGCCGCACCGCCCAGGTGCCCACGCGCGACAACCTGCACGACTTTTTCAACGGCCTGGTGTGGCTGCGCTTCCCGCAAGCCAAGACCGCGCTCAACCGCCTGCAGTCCGAGGCCATTGCCGCCCAGGGCGTGGGTGCGGTGCGCGGCCCCGTGCGCGATGCCATCACCGTGTTTGACGAAAACGGTGCGCTGCTGCTGGCCCCGCCCGCCGTGGCCACCGTGTTGTGGCCCGCGCTGCTGGCGCGGGATTGGCATGCCCTGTTCGTCACCCACCGCGCGTGGTGGGCACAGGCCCAACTGGTGCTGTTTGGCCACGCGCTGATGGAGCAACTGGTGTCGCCGCGCAAACCCATCACCGCCCATGTGTGGGTGTGGCCGTTCGAGCCCGCGGGGTCTGGCGCTGACCCCGTGCCCGCACTCGACGCCGCGCTGGCCGCCGATCTGTCGGCCGAGCGCCTGAGCGCCAAGCCCTTCACCCCCCTGCCTGTGTTGGGCGTGCCCGGCTGGTGGCCTGACAATGAAGACCCCGCGTTTTACGCCGATGTCACGGTGTTTCGCCCCGCCCGTCGGCCGGTTGCCGCCGTTGTGAACTTCCCCGGTCAACCGTAGGTCAATCCACCCAAAAAGCCAGCCACCCGGGACAGACGGTTCTTGAAGAAAATACGGAACGTCCCAAGCTTATATTCAGCCTATTTCTTACCTTGGAGTTGCCATGAAACGCATTCTTCTTTTTGTCCTGACCAACGTGGCCGTGATGGCCGTGTTGTTGATCACCACCCGCCTGTTGGGCGTGGACCGCTTCCTCACGGCCAACGGCCTCAACGTGGGGGCGCTCGCCGGGTTTTCGCTGGTCATGGGGTTTGGCGGGGCCATCATTTCGCTGCTGATGAGCAAGCAAATGGCCAAATGGTCCACGCCCGGTTTTGTGCTGATCAACCAGCCCAGCAACGCCGACGAGGCCTGGATCGTGGACACCGTGCGCCGCTTTGCCGACAAAGCCGGCATCGGCATGCCCGAGGTGGGCATTTTCGAAGGCGACCCCAACGCCTTTGCCACCGGTGCCAACAAAAACAACGCGCTGGTGGCCGTGTCCACCGGCTTGCTGCACAACATGACCCGCGAAGAGGTGGAGGCCGTCATTGGCCACGAGGTGGCCCACATCGCCAACGGCGACATGGTGACCATGACCCTGATCCAGGGCGTGATGAACACCTTTGTGGTGTTCCTCAGCCGCGTCATCGGTTACGCGGTGGACAGCTTCCTGCGCAAGGGTGACAGCGAAAACTCGGGACCCGGCATTGGCTACATGGTCACCACCATCGTGCTCGACATCATTCTGGGTTTTGCCGCTGCCATCGTGGTGGCCTGGTTCAGCCGCCAGCGCGAGTTCCGGGCCGATGCGGGTGCCGCCCAGCTGATGGGTCGCAAGCAACCCATGGTCAACGCCCTGGCCCGCCTGGGTGGGTTGACCCCCGGCGAGTTGCCCAAGAGCATGGCCGCCATGGGCATCACCGGCGGGCTGGGCAAGTTGTTCTCCACACACCCACCCATTGAAGAGCGCATTGCAGCCCTGCAAAACAGCTGAAACCGGGCGGTTTCAGCCACAAAAAAAAGCGACCTGCCAAGGTCGCTTTTTTTATGCCGTTTTTTCACGGAGGTCAGCGCCAGCGGTGGTCATCGTCCCAGTGTCTGTCGGGGTTGGCGTAGCCGTAGCTGCCGTTCACCCGCCCGTGCGAGTGGTGGTGGGTGGTGTAAGGCTGGCGGCGGTCAGACGACACGTTCAGCCAGAACTGCGCGTTGGGTGCGCCCACATAGCCAACCGGGCGCACGTAGGTCGCGGGGGGCGTGAGGTAAGTGGTTTCCTGCGTGATCACCGTCGGGCCCAGGAACACGGGGGCTGTACTGATCGGACTGCCGTAGCCCGAACCGGATGGAGGCGGGCTGGGCAACACGGGCGACACGCGCAGCTGCACCCAGGCGCCGGGGTCTTGCGGCATTTGCACCGTGTACTGCTTGCCCGCGTATTCGTAGGTGACGTTGTAGCCTTGGGTGCGGGTTTCGTAGGTGGTTTCGGTGCGGCAGTTTTGCACTTGCTGGGTTTGGGGCTGGCCACCGCCTTCGATGTTGTTGCCCAGGATGGCCCCACCCACAATGCCGATCATGGTGGCCACTGCGCGGCCCGTGCCATCACCCACGGCGTTGCCCATGGCACCTCCGGC
The DNA here is from genome assembly GCA_964342395.1 of uncultured Hydrogenophaga sp. Taxonomy (GTDB): domain Bacteria; phylum Pseudomonadota; class Gammaproteobacteria; order Burkholderiales; family Burkholderiaceae_C; genus UBA2334. The sequence goes on along the minus strand of CAYFFJ010000015.1, from coordinate 27,481 downwards.
AATGCCGCCCATCAAGGCCCCGGCACCGGACTTCTGGCCGTCGCGGGTGATGTGCTCCACCGTGCACACTTGGCGGGGCACAGCCACCTGGGCCAACACGGGAATGCTGCTGAGCACGCGGCCCATTTCAGCGGCGTTGGCAGGCGGGTTGGTGGGGTAGGTTTGGGTTTGCGCCAAAGCGGGTGCGCTGCACAAGGCGGCGGCAACTGCGGCCAGGGCCCAGGCGTGTGTGTGTGTCATGAAGTGCTCCATCGATGCGGCCAAGCATGCCACCGGCATGTAAACGCCGGGGTGGCGGCTTGTAAGAGATTGTTACGCGTCCAACAGTTCCCGGGCCACGGCTTCGGCCACCTTGATGCCGTCCACCCCGGCCGACAAGATGCCGCCCGCGTAGCCCGCGCCTTCCCCTGCGGGGTACAACCCTGCGGTGTTCAGGCTTTGGAAATCGTCACCACGCGTGATGCGCAGGGGCGACGACGTGCGGGTTTCCACACCGGTCAGCACCGCGTCGGCCATGTCAAAGCCTTTGATCTTGCGGCCAAAGGCGGGCAGGGCCTCGCGCAGGGCTTCAATGGCGTAGGCGGGCAACACGGCCGACAAATCGCCCAGCTTCACGCCGGGTTTGTACGACGGCGACACGCTGCCGAACTGGGTGGACGGCTTGCCCGCTACCAGGTCGCCCACCAGCTGGGCGGGGGCCTCGTAGTTCTGGCCACCGGCCTCGTAGGCGCGGCTTTCCAGGGTGCGTTGCAGCACGATGCCCGCCAGTGGGTGGGTTTGCCCTTTTTCGGCGAGTGCCTGAGCTTGGGCCAGGTAGCGGTTGCCATCGGCCTGGCCAAAGGCGGCGTGCCAGGTGGGGACATCCAACGGGTAGTCGCAAGGTTCTATGCCCACCACCATGCCGGCGTTGGCGTTGCGCTCGTTGCGGGAATACTGGCTCATGCCGTTGGTCACCACGCGGCCTGGTTCGCTGGTGGCGGCCACCACGGTGCCGCCGGGGCACATGCAAAAGCTGTACACCGCCCGCCCGTTGGCGGCGTGGTGCACCAGCTTGTAGTCGGCCGCGCCCAGCAGGGGGTGCCCGGCGTGGCGGCCCCAGCGGGCGCGGTCGATCACGCTTTGTGGGTGCTCAATGCGCACGCCCACCGAAAACGGCTTGGCCTCCATGAACACACCGCTGTCCCACAGCATGGCAAACGTGTCGCGCGCGCTGTGGCCCAGGGCCAGCACCGCCGCCGGGGTGGGCAGGGTGGTGGTGATGCCTGTGGCCAGGTCTTGCACTTGCAGGGCTTTGACTTTCCTGTTTTGAGAGCTGTGATCGCTTATTGGGAAAGCGCTGGAGGCTGAAAAGGCTTCAAATTCCACGCCCACCACCCGCTGTTGAAACCGGATGTCACCTCCCAGCGCCATGATTTTTTCGCGCAGCGCCTCCACCACCTTCACCAGTTTGAACGTGCCCACATGGGGATGGGCCATGTACAGGATGTCGGGCGGCGCGCCGGCGTCCACAAACTCCTGCATCACCTTGCGGCCCAGGTGGCGGGGGTCTTTGATTTGGCTGTACAGCTTGCCGTCTGAGAACAGGCCTGCGCCGCCTTCACCGAACTGCACGTTGCTTTCGGCCTGCAGCTTTTTGTGGCGCCACAGGCCCCAAGTGTCTTGGGTGCGCTGGCGCACGGGCTGGCCGCGCTCCAGCACGATGGGTCTGAGCCCCATTTGCGCCAGTGCCAGGGCGGCAAACAGGCCGCAAGGGCCGAAGCCCACCACCACCGGGCGCTGGCCCGGCGCGGTGGGCCAGTCGGTGGGGGCGACTGCGGGGGGGCGCCACGCCATATCTGGCGTGGGCTGGATGTGGGGGTGCGAGGCATGCCGGGCCAGCAGGCCGATCTCGGTGCCGGGGTCGGCCAAGGCCACGTCGATGATGAACACGGCCAGCAGGTCGGCCTTGCGGGCATCGAAGCTGCGTTTGAACACGGTGACCGATTCAATGGCTTCTGGGGCCAACCCCAGTGTCTGCGCAGCCAGGGCGTGCAAAGCGGGCAGGGGGTGGATGCGGGCGGGGTCCAGTGCCTCGGCAGCGGTGGGCTGGTCGGCATCGACGGCCAAACGCTCCACCACGGGCAGGGCGGACAGCGGGAGTTTGAGTTCGGACAGGCGAATCATGGGCGGTTCCTGAGGGGCTTGTGGTCATCAAGCAAAAGGATGCCGGGCAAGCCCCGGCGTGGGGCGACGATAATAGCGCCGTGAAGCTGGCCAGACCGCCGCTGGTGCAAGGCCCGAAAGGGCGCACTGGAGGAACGTCCGGACTGCACAGGACAGCGCAGGAGGTAACACCTCTCCACCGACAAGCCACGCGGGTTCGCCCAAGGGGCCCTAAGGTGAGGATCAGAGCAACAGAGACGAGCCGATTCAGTTCGGGTGAAACGGGCAATCTCTGCGCGCAGCAATACCAAATAGGCACACGTTGACGTGGTTCCGCGGAGTGTGCGGGTAGGTAGCACCGAGCCGGGTGGGCGACCCCCGGCCCAGATGAATGGCGGTCACCGGCAGGCAACTGCCGCGCACAAAATCCGGCGTATCGGCCAGCTTCACACTTTATTCAGGGCGCTGGGCCTTGGCCCTTGCGGCCTTCAAAAGCGTTCATACCCCAGCAAAAACCGCCACTGCCCCTCGGGCAGGGCCGCCAGCGGCAGGCGGCCGATGCGGATGCGTTTGAGCGCGGTCAGTGCCAATCCCGCCTGGGCGCACAGCTGCACCGTTTGGCCGGGGTGGTAGCCCTTGTAGGCCAGGCGCAGGCGGGTGGCATCGGGACCCGTTTGGTTGATGCTGACCTTGGCTGCCTGCATGGCGCGCCCGTCCACCACGCTGGATTCGTTGAGCCGTTTCAGCGCCTGGGGTGACACGTCACCCTGCACCTCTGCAATGGCTTCGTGCTCGACCAGCGAGCCGTCTTCCACCAGTTTGCGCTGTATGCCCGTGTGCTGGCTCCACACCACCAGGCCGCTGGCGGCGGGCTCAAGCGGGGTGAGGCACACCAACTGGGCCAGGTGTTTTTTCAGCAACACCAGGCCCGAGCGGTCGTTGGCCATGTGGCGCTCGGCCACCAGCAGGCGCAGCTGCCCGGCCGAATCGACCCCGGCGGGTTTGTGCAGCAGCAGGGTGGCGGGCGCGATGGGTTTGGCCGCGCCGGTGCCAGCCAATGCCACGGTTTGGTGGGGCAACACGCGGGCAGGGGGGTCTTGCACCACCACGCCGTCCACGCTCACACGGCCGCTTTCAATCAGGTGTTCGGCCTGGGCGCGGGAGCACTCGGTCAACTCGGCCACGCGTTTGGCCAGGCGCACGCCGGGCAAGGGTTTGCGAAGGGGTTGCGTGTTCATGCCAGGCCCAGGGTTTGGATGCGTTGCACATGCGCGAGCAACGAGCGTTCGGCCACGGGCCACAGGCGCTCGTGCACGTCGCCGTAGGCGTGGCGCACCCAGTCTTGCACGCTGCCGTCGGGCAAGGCTTGCAGGGCAGCCAACACTTTGGCTTCGCGCTGCAGGCGGTGGGTTTTGAGGTGGGCGATGGCCTGCGGCGCATTTTCCAGCACGTAGCCGTGGGCCGGCAAGATGAAGCCGATGCCGTGCTCTGCGCAGGCCAGGGCCAGGGTGTCGAGCGAATCGAGGTAGTCGTTCATGTCGCCATCGGGCGGGTCGATGACCGTGGTGCTGCCGTTGAGGATGTGGTCGCCGCTGAACAGCAAACCGTCTTCCACCAGCACCAGGCACACGTGGTTGGCCGCATGGCCAGGGGTGTGGATGGCCTTTAAAGTGTGGGTCAAAACACCCTCTGGCGCTTGATGGGTGAGCGTTATCAGCTCTCCATTTTGGAGTTCTTTGTCGGGCGTGAACCGGCTGTTGGCCCGTGAAGTGGGTGCGCTGCTCAGTCCCAGAATGGCTGGGGTGTGCCCGGTGTGGGCGGTGCACAGGGCCTGCAAGGGGCGGGCGCCGGGCGAGTGGTCGGGGTGCGAGTGGGTGCACACAATGGCCTGTATGCGCCCACCGGCGGCGCGCCACAGGCGCTCGATGTGTTCGGCATCGTCAGGACCGGGGTCGATCACCACGTGCCCGGTGGCAGGGTCCCCCACGAGGTAGCTGTTGGTGCCGGGTCCGGTCATGACGCCGGGGTTGGGTGCGGTCAGGCGCTGCACGTTTTTCAGCAGCTGCACGGGCCGCGTGGGATCCCAGTCCAGCGGATGGGTGATGTGGCCGTCGGGGCAGACCAGCGCCAGTTCGCCATAGGGTGGCTCGTGCTCCATGTGGCGTGACTCTTTGCCGCCCATCAAACCCGCGCGGGGCGTGCTGCTGAACAAAGGTTTTTCACCCTGGCAAGCGGCCAGCACCGCGTCCACATTGGCGCAGTGCTGCAGGTGTTCCAGCGTGCGGATGGTGGGGAAGATCATGAAAAACCGCCCGGCCGCGTGTTCGGCCAGTGCGTGTGCGGGGCTGACCCACACGGGCTCGAATTGCTCGGTGTTGTCGGGCACCGGCGTTTGGTCGGGGGGCATGCGGGCCACCAGAAAGGGCACGTCAAAGCGTTTGGCCAGGTCACGGTCGGTCACCCAGTGGCACAGCAGGTACACCTCGGCACCGGCCAGCGTGAGTCCACGGGCCTGGCATTGGGGGGGCAACGGGGATTTGCGGTCGAGGGCCTCGATGTCGGCCATGTGGGCCCAGCGCCCGTCGGCGTGGCGGGCCAGCAACACGCCCACTTCTTCAAAACTCTCGCGGATGGCGGCCACAGCCTGGGTCAGGGCGGCATCGCTCTGGCCTGGGCGGCGGGTGGACAGGGGGTGGGTCTGGGCATCGGCGGCGTCCACGCCGCCGCCCGGGAACACATACGCCCCCGGTACAAAGCTGGCGGTGGCGCTGCGGCGCGTCATCAGCACTTCAAAACCGGTGGGGGTGTCGCGCAGCAGCAGCACGGTGGCAGCGAGGCGCGGGGTGGCGGCGGGGCGGGGTGGGTGCAATTGTTGGGTGTGTCGGACCATGGTGCATGGTAGCGGTTGGGGGGTGTTTGCCGCGCCGCATATTTCGTGTGTTGTGTCACTTTGGGGTGTGCCGCGTTGGGTGCAAGCTGGGCGCCGCGTGTTGTGGCACCTGCCTGGGGGGGATAAACTCCCCGGTCTTTTCAAGGAGCGCCGCTTGCCACCCCGTCTTTTGATCGTTGATGACAGCCGCGTGTCGCGCATGATGATCCGTGCCCGTGTCCAGACATTGCAGCCCAATTGGGTGCTGGAAGAGGCTGTGACGGGCGACGAGGCTTTGGTGATGGCGGCGCAGTCCGCCCCCGATTACGTCACCATGGACGTGAACATGCCCGGGCTGAACGGATTTGACGCGGCCGGCCAGTTGCGTCAACTGGCACCGAACACCCGGATTGTCATGTTGACCGCCAACGTGCAGGAAAGCAGCCGCGCCAGGGCCGAATCGATTGGCCTGAAATTTGTGCAAAAACCCATCACCGATGCCAGCATGTTGCAAGTGATCGCCCATCTGACGGCCGCGCCATGAAACTGGACGCCCTGACGCTTGACGCCCTGACCGAGATATTCAACATAGGGGTTGGGCAAGCCGCTCACGCGCTGAGTCAAATCGCCGGTGACGCCGTGTTGTTGACGGTGCCCCGGGTGTCGGTGTTGTCACGCAATGACGTCACGGACCACATGGGTGGGGCGGGCATGGCCTCGGTCAGCGCGGTGCGTCAGCGGTTCTCCGGTGCCCTCAACGCCGAAGCGGTGTTGATGTTCCCCGCCGAGCGGGGTTTGAAGCTGGTGCAAATGATGGTAGGGGGCGAGTTGCCGCTGGAGCAGCTGGCCGAAATGGAGCAAGAGGCGTTGAGCGAGGTGGGCAACATCCTGCTCAACTCGGTCATGGCCAGTGTGGCCGACGCCCTCAAAATCGAGCTTGAAGGCGCGTTGCCCAGTGTGGAACTGAGTCAGGTGCACAACGTGTTGCGTCCCGAGTATGACCCGGGGGGGCCTGTGTTGCTCATTGACATCCATTTTGAAGTGGCCGCGCGCGAGGTTCAGGGCCTGTTGGCATTTTTGTTGGATGTGACGTCCCAAGATTTGCTGGAGCAGATGCTGATGCGTTTTCTTCAGCAGGTGGAGGAATGATGTCCCTGTCTTTGCGTGCGCCTGACGTTCCTGTGGTGCCGGGGGGGGTGGAGCCCTGGCCACTGGCGGCTTTGATCCATTTGCAGGCGGGCATTGTCATTGTGGATGACGCCACACGCGTGGTGTTTGTCAACGAATGGTTTGTGCGCCGGTGTGGCCTGAGCGCTGAGCAATTGATGGGCCGCCCTTTGACAGAGGTGTTCCCACCGCTGGTTGGCAGCTATTTTTGCTCCCGCCTGGCGTTGAGTGCCCAAACCGGCTTCCCGGCCATGCTGTCTCACAGCCTGCACGCACCGCCCCTGCCGTTGTACATGCCGCATTTGGTGGGACATCCGCAAGCACTGCTGAGCCAGACGGTGCACATCATTCCCATGGGCAAACACGCCGCCCGCCAAACCGGCAAACAGCTGACACTGGTGCAAGTGACCGATGTCACGCCCACGGTGCGACGCGAGTATCTGCTGCGCACCCGCGTGGATGAAATGCACCTGATGGCCCGTGTGGACCCCCTCACCGGGGTGGGCAACCGGCGGGAATTTTCCGAGTCGTTGGACGGCGAGGTGCGTGCGGCCTTGCGGGCCCACGAGTCCTTGGGCATGTTGATGATCGACATCGACCACTTCAAAACCTACAACGACCACTACGGCCACCCCGTGGGCGACCAGTGCTTGCGTGACGTGGCTGCGGTGCTGCGCCGCGTGGTGCGCCGTCCCCGCGACAGGCTGTCTCGCTACGGCGGCGAAGAGTTTGTGGTGCTGTTGCCCGGCACCCCTTTGTCTGGCGTGGTCGAGGTGGGCCGGGAAATTCTGGAGCAAGTGCGCCGCATGGCCCTGCCCCACGCCGCCAACCCTGCGGGCGATGTGGTGACCGTCAGTGTGGGCGCGGCGTCTCTGGAGCCCCTCCGCACCGAAGACGCCGCCGTGTTGCTGCGCCAGGCCGATGAGGCGCTGTACGCAGCCAAAGGCGCTGGCCGCAACCGCCTGGCCACCCAGTCGGCTGGTGCTATCGATATCGTGGCTTGAGCATGAACATTCCTTTCACCAAAATGCAAGGCGCGGGCAACGACTTTGTCGTGCTCGATGAAACCGCAGGCCCTTTGGGCCTGAGTGCCGCGCAATACCGGTTTCTGGCTGACCGCCATTTTGGGGTGGGTGCCGATCAAATTTTGACCGTGCGCCCCGCCACGCGGCCCGATGCCGACTTTGCCTACGTCATCCACAACGCCGACGGGGCCGAGGTGGAGCACTGCGGCAACGGCGCACGGTGCTTTGTGCGGTTTGTGCGCGAACGTGGCCTGACCACCCAAGACACCGTGCGTGTGCAAGTCAAGCACGGCCTGATCGAGTTGCGCATGAACACCGATGGCCGTGTCACCGTGGACATGGGTCCCCCCATTTTTGAACTGGCCCGCGTGCCGTTCAACCCCACAGGTTTGGTGCCTGTGGTTGAAAATAATTGGGAAAAATGGCCTCTTTCGCTTGATGGTATTGATTTTTTCACTATCAATGTTGCTGTTGTCTCCATGGGCAACCCACACGCGGTGGCGGTGGTGCCTGATGTGGACACGGCCCCCGTGTCCACTGTGGGCCCACGGGTGGAGCGCCATCGCGTCTTCCCCAACCGCGTGAACGCGGGTTTCATGCAGGTGCTCAGCCCCAGCCACATCCGTCTGCGGGTGTTCGAGCGCGGTGTGGGCGAAACCCTGGCCTGCGGCACTGGCGCTTGCGCCGCTGTGGTGGCGGGTGTGCGCCTGGGGCTGCTGCAAGGCCCTGTGACCGTGGACACCTTGGGCGGTCAACTCACCATCGACTGGTTGCTGACCCCCACGCTGGATGCCCCCGTGTTGATGACGGGCCCCGCCACCACCGTGTTCACAGGCCACATTGCGTTGCCCACGGCCTGACCGACCCTTTTTCACCCGATTGCTGCCATGAGCGCCACCCCTACCCCCGACGTGCAACCCCTGTCGCCCATCACCGAAGACGATATTGCCAACTACCTGGTGCAGACGCCCGATTTTTTCGAGCGCCACGCCGAGGTGCTGGCCACTGTCGAGCTCAGCAGCCCGCATGGCACGAGAGCCGTCAGCCTGCAAGAGCGCCAGGCCGGTTTGTTGCGCGAAAAAATCCGCACGCTGGAGCAAAAAATGGCTGACTTGATCCGCCACGGCCAAGACAACATGGCCATTGGCGACAAGCTGCAGGGCTGGACGTTTGGCCTGCTCAAAACCACCGACCCTGTGCAGCTGCCCGCCGTCATCGAGCATGACCTGGCCGTGTGTTTTGCGGTGCCCCAGGTGGCGTTGCGTGTGTGGGGCGTGGCCCCAGCCTGGTCCCAAGAGGCCTTTGCCCAGGGGTGCAGCGACGATGTGCAGGCCTTTGCTTCTTCGCTCACCCAGCCGTATTGCGGCCGCAACCCTGGCCTGGAGGCCGCAGGCTGGCTGGAAGACCCGGCCGCCGCCCAATCGCTGGCGCTGATTGCCCTGCGCGAAGAGCCCAGTGCCAAGGCCTTTGGCCTGCTGGTGCTGGCGTCGGGCGACGCGCAGCGTTTTGCGCCTGACATGGGCACCGATTTTCTGGAGCGCATCGGCGAGTTGGCCAGCGCCGCGCTGGTTCGCCTGCGGGTGTGAGATGCCCCGTGCCCGCTTGAGTGCGGCCGATCAGGCGCTGGTGCAGGCCTACTTGCAGCATGTGGCCGTGGAAAAACGCCTGGCCGCGCGCACCGTGGCCCTTTACACCCTCGATTTGGACAAACTCGCCACCCACGCTGTGGCCGCTCAGGTGCCCCTGACGGCGGTGCAGGGCCACCACGTGCGCGGTTGGGTGGCACGCATGCACGTGGCAGGCCGCACCGGGCGGGGCATCGCCCTCATCCTGTCGGGGTGGCGAGGGTTTTACACCTGGGCGGGGCGTCACGGCCACGTGGCGCACAACCCGGTCGTCGGCATTCGTGCGCCCAAGTCGCCCAAGCCCTTGCCCAAAGCCCTGGGCGTGGACGATGCGGTGCGGCTGGCCCGTTTGCAGCAGCCTGCGGCCGACCCGGTGCGCGAGGCCCGAGACCGTTGCATGGTGGAGCTGCTCTACGGCAGCGGCTTGCGCCTGGGCGAATTGCTGGGCTTGAACGCCACAGGCGCCGATGCGCAGCGAGGTTGGGTGGACCTGCAAGCCGCCGAGGTCCACGTGTGGGGCAAGGGCACCAAGCGTCGCACCGTGCCCGTGGGGTCTGCCGCTGTGGCGGCCCTGCACGCCTGGTGGGTTGCGCGCGACACGTGGGTGGGTGCCCTGCCTCCAGCGGCCACCGCCACGGCGGACGGCGAGCCACCCTTTGCCGCCCTGTTCACCAGCAGGCAAGGGCGGCGGCTGTCGGCCCAGCAGGTGCGTGTGGTGCTGCGCCAGCGCAGTGTGCGGGCCGAGTTGGCCACGCCTGTGCACCCGCACATGCTGCGCCATTCGTTTGCCAGCCATGTGTTGCAGTCCAGCGGAGACTTGCGGGCCGTGCAAGAGCTGCTGGGCCACGCCAACATTGCCACCACGCAGGTGTACACCCGGCTGGATTTTCAGCACCTGGCCAAGGCGTATGACGCTGCGCATCCCCGTGCTCGGCGTGTGGCGTCAAAGGACAACCCTCCTGTTGCGGACGACAAGTAAGGCTGGGTGCGGCGGGTTTTCACAAGGTTTGCAACCACCGCCCGTGGTGCGCCGCCGTCAGTCGCGCGTGGCGCGTCGGCGCAGCGCATCCAAGTAGGCCTGGCCGTCCGGGGGGCGGCCCGAACGCTGGCTTTCCCAAACCATCTGGCCCAGGCAATCCATGGCCTGGTGGTGGGCTTCGTGCAGCGAATCCAGCCGGGCGGTCAACAACTCCACGGCCTGGCGCACCCCGGCGGGTTGGTCGATGGAGCACTGTTCGCTGATGGACAGGTGCATGGACAAGTGAAGAAAGGGGTTGGTGGCGCCCGCGTCGGGCTCACCCATGCGGCGCAGGGCCTCGTCCACATCGGCCAGCTCGGTGTGGAACTCGGGGTGCTCGTCCAACCACTGGCCGGTCAGCACCTCGATGGCCTCCATGGCCTCGCCGCTGCGTTGTTTGCGGTACACATCACAGAAGAAGCGCCGGACATCGGCTTGGCTGGGATTGAACATTTGTATAGCTTTAAAGTGATATGGGAAAAGCGATAGAGGCGTTTTTTCTATAAAACGATGGTGTCCGCGTTCGACGTGCTGGCCTGGCGTTACCCCTGAGTGCCGCCAAATCCGTTTTGTCGCCAGGCCTCGTAGGTGGTGACGGCTGCGGCGTTGGACAGGTTCAGGCTGCGTTGGCCGGGCAGCATGGGCAATTTCAACCACTGGGCAGGGGCAATCTGCGCCCGAATGTCAGGTGCAAGGCCCTGCGTTTCAGAGCCGAACACCAGCCAGTCACCAGGCAAAAAACGGGTGTCGTGCACGGCGTGGGGTGCACGGGTGGTCATGGCAAACAGCCGAGCCATGTCGGGTTTCTGTGTTTGCAGGAATGCGGACCAGTCCTCGTGCACCTGCAAACTCGCGTACTCGTGGTAATCCAGCCCCGCGCGCCGCAACTGCTTGTCGTCCAGCGAAAACCCCAGGGGTTTGACCAAGTGCAGTGTGCAGCCGGTGTTGGCGCACAGGCGGATGATGTTGCCGGTGTTGGGTGGTATTTCTGGGTGCACCAGAACGATGTGGAACATGGAGCGGACAAACGGATGATGGGGCGCTGTCAGGCGCGGGGCGTGCGGGCAAACACCAAGGCATTCACCTCGGCGGCACCCGCCATTGTCAGGGCTTGAGCGGCGGCGTGCAGGGTGGCGCCAGTGGTCATGATGTCGTCGATCAGCAGCACGCGCTGACCCTGCAGGCCGGGCAGCGCGTGGGGTGATACCGCGAAAGCGGTGCGCAGGTTGAGCAGCCGGGCGGGACGGTCCAACTCATGTTGGGCAGGCGTGTCTTGCAGTTTCACCAGCCAATCGAACCGGGGTTTGCGCCGGTGCCCGCTGGCTTGCCGGGCCAGCGCTTGGGCCATCAACCCCGCTTGGTTGTATCCCCGTTCACCCAGGCGCCGTGGCGTCAGGGGGAGAGGCACAAAGCTGTGGCAGCGGGTGAGCAACTCGTGGGCACCCGGCGCGCGTGACATCAAGTCGGTGAACAGGTGCGCCCAGGCGGTGTCGCCGTGAAACTTGAACCTCGCAATCGGCTGGTCCCACGGGTAGCTGTAATCCACGGCGGCCACACACTGTGCCAGCGTCAGTGGTCGGCCCAGGCATTCACCGCAAGTGTCCGCTGTGCCCAGCACCTGCGCACAGGTGGGACAACGCGGAACCGTGGGGGCAAAGGCATCCAAACAGGCGCCGCAGATGGCTTGGCCCTGTGGCTGAGCGGGCCACACGCCACACACATGGCAGGCTGACGGGACCCAAGCCCAGCGGAGACGGGTGCCCGAAAGGGACGGCGGTTGAGGCATGGTGGCCTCACTATACTGAGCCGCTTCCAATGCCTGTCCCATGACCACCTCAGCCGATTTCCCTGCCCATCAGGCCACCGTTGAAATCCCAGTTCCGGGCATGGACCCCGTTGCCGTTGGCCGCTGGGCCTGTCGTCCCCATGCCAACAGCGCCTGGCTGCATGAAGAGGTGGGAGGGCGCATGGCCCAGCGCTTGGGGTGGATCAAAGCGGTGCCTGCCCGTTGGCTCAGTTGGGAGCCTGTGCACGGTGGTCTTCAGGCCCATCGCACCGTGGCAGCGATGTACCCCCATTCAGAGGTTGTGGTGCGTGCCAACCGCCCGCAGGAGGCCTTGGCTGCCCTCAAACATGTGGCCCCGGAGGCGTCGGGCTTGTGGGGGCGTTGGCGGTACACCCCACCCCGATTGGCCGATGCGGACAGTGACGTGGACATGGTGTGGGCCAACATGGCGTTGCACCACACGCACCTGCCGCAAGCCTTGCTCAAACATTGGCACCGTGCGTTGCGTGTGAATGGCCACGTGATGTTCTCCTGCCTGGGGCCAGATTCGCTGAAGGAGCTGCGCGACGCCTATGCCCAGATGGGTTGGCCTGCGCCTGCCCACGCCTTTACCGACATGCACGACTGGGGCGATATGTTGGTGCAAGCCGGTTTTGCAGAGCCCGTGATGGACATGGAGCGCATCACCCTGTCTTACTCCAGTGCGGCCGCACTTTTGGCCGATTTGCGGGGGTGGGGTCGCAACTTGAGCACCCAAAGAGCCACTGCCACGCGTGCAAAAACGTGGCGTGCCTCGTTGTTCGCCAGCCTTGAGGACCGAATGCCTCGAACCGAAGACGGCCGCCTGTCCCTCACTTTCGAGGTGATTTATGGCCATGCGCACAAAGGCCAGCCCCGTGTGCCGGTTGGGGCCGCCAGCGCGGTTTCGCTGCAGGACATGAGGCAAATGCTGGGGGTGGCCGCGTCGCGTGGCCGTTGACGCAGAGGGGCAACCTGAGCTTGGCGGTCGCTCTGCCAGAGAGCCCCTGCTTCCCTCGTTACAATTGATTTAAATCAAGGTCAGCACGCCAAGCATCTCTCTTGGCCCTGGCGGGTGTCGCGTTGGTTGTCGCAGGTTTCTTTGGGTTTCCAGGTGCAACGGTGGTGTTGCCCTTTGCTGTGCCAGAGGTGTGGGTGCGCGTTGATCCTCTGCAAACGGGTCCTTGATTCAGTCTGAGAAACTCGGCACGTATTGCGTGAAGCCTGAGAAAAGAGAATTTTGGTGTAATCGGTGTTGATATAAATCAATGCTTATATTAGAGGCGAACAGAAGTGAGCAAAACGAAGACACAAAGCCCGTTCAAGCAGTCCTTGCTGCGAAAGCTTTCGGACCAAGTTGCCTACGCATCTTTGGCATCTGCGGCTTGGCTGTCCACGGCAGCCCATGCGGTGAACGACCTCCCTGGCGGCCCAGCGGTCAATCAGCTGAACTTTGCCCCGCCCGTTACCAAGATTGCCGAAGAGCAGCATTGGTTGCATTGGTTCATGATGATCATCTGTGCGGTGATTTTTGTGCTGGTGTTCGGCGTGATGTTCTATTCCATACTGAAACACCGCAAGTCTGTGGGGCACAAATCACAAGAGTTGCCTGAGCCTATTTGGGTTGAATTGGGTTGGACCATTGTTCCCTTGTTGATCGTGATTGGCATGGCGTTGCCAGCCACCAAAGTGTTGGTGGCCCAGAAAGACACCACCAACGCAGACCTGACCATCAAGACCACGGGCATGCAGTGGAAGTGGGGTTACGACTACCTCAAGGGCGAAGGCGAAGGCATCAGCTTTATTTCCACGCTGGACAACTCGCACCGCGTCATGTCCGACAGCGGCAAACCCACGCCCACCGATGACTACCTGCTGAAGGTGGACAACCCCATGGTCGTGCCTGTTGGCAAAAAAATCCGTGTCATCACCACCGCCAATGACGTGATCCACGCTTGGATGATTCCTGCCTTCGGTGTGAAGCAGGATGCCATCCCCGGTTTCGTGCGCGACACCTGGTTCAAAGCCGAAAAAGTGGGTGACTACTACGGTCAATGTGCTGAGCTGTGTGGCAAAGAACACGCCTACATGCCCATTCACGTGAAGGTGGTCACGGTCGACGAGTACACCGCTTGGGTTGACGGTCAAAAAAAGGCCATGGCAGCTTTGGCTGATGACCCGTCCAAGGTCTGGACCGTTGCGGACATGGTCAAACGCGGTGAGTCCGTGTATGCCGCCAATTGCGCCGCTTGCCACCAGGCAAACGGCAAAGGTGCGGGGCCCGTCAAGCCGCTTGATGGCGCTGCCGTGGTGCTCGATGCCGATCACAAGAAAACCATTCAGGTGCTGTTGAATGGACAAAACAACGGCGCCATGCCTGCGTGGAAACAACTGAGCGACACCGAAATTGCCGCTGTCATCACTTACGCCAAGAACAGCTGGTCCAACAAAACCGACCAAGTGGTTCAGCCGGCCGAAGTGGTTGCGGCTCGCAAGTGAGCGTCAGGTTTCGTCTTTTTGAGTTTTCAAGGAATTAAATATGAGTGCAGTACTCGGTCATCATGACGATCACCACGCGCACGACCACGATCACCACGCCCCAACGGGCTGGCGCCGTTGGGTGTTTGCCACCAACCACAAAGACATTGGTACCTTGTACCTGTTGTTCAGCTTCACCATGTTGATGGTGGGTGGTGTGCTGGCGTTGGGCATTCGGGCCGAACTCTTTCAGCCAGGCTTGCAGTTGGTCAACCCAGAGCTGTTCAACCAGCTCACCACCATGCATGGTTTGATCATGGTGTTTGGCGCCATCATGCCGGCGTTTGTGGGGTTTGCAAACTGGATGATCCCGCTTCAGATCGGCGCATCCGATATGGCCTTTGCCCGCATGAATAACTTCAGCTTCTGGCTGATGATTCCTGCCGGTTTGATGTTGGCGGGCTCCTTCTTCATGCCTGGCGGCGCACCCGCAGCCGGCTGGACACTTTACGCGCCGCTGACCCTTCAAATGGGCCCCTCCATGGATGCAGGTATTTTTGCCATGCACATCCTGGGCGCCTCTTCCATCATGGGTTCGATCAACATCATCGTGACCATTTTGAACATGCGCGCCCCTGGCATGACCCTGATGAAGATGCCGATGTTCTGCTGGACCTGGTTGATCACGGCCTATTTGTTGATTGCCGTGATGCCTGTTTTGGCGGGTGCCATCACCATGACGCTGACTGACCGGCACTTCGGCACCAGCTTCTTCAACCCCGCCGGTGGTGGTGACCCCGTGATGTACCAGCACATTTTCTGGTTCTTCGGTCACCCCGAGGTGTACATCATGATCCTGCCAGCCTTTGGCATCATCAGCCAAGTGGTGGTGGCATTTGCACGCAAGAAACTGTTTGGTTATGCCTCGATGGTGTACGCCACCGGGTCCATTGCCATTCTGTCTTTCGTGGTGTGGGCTCACCACATGTTCACGACTGGCATGCCGGTCACGGGCCAATTGTTCTTCATGTATTCCACCATGTTGATCGCCGTGCCGACAGGCGTGAAGATCTTCAACTGGATTGCCACCATGTGGAAGGGCTCCATGACGTTTGAGACGCCCATGCTGTTTGCTGTGGGTTTCATTTTTGTGTTCACCATTGGCGGCTTCACAGGTTTGATTCTGTCCATGGCACCGATTGACATCAACTTCCAGGACACCTACTACGTGGTCGCCCACTTCCACTATGTGTTGGTGGCAGGTTCCTTGTTTGCGATGTTCTCGGGTGCTTATTACTGGCTGCCCAAATGGACTGGCGTGATGTACAGCGAGACCCGGGGCCAAATCCATTTCTGGTGGTCGATGATCTCTTTCAACATCACTTTCTTCCCAATGCATTTCCTGGGTTTGGCTGGCATGCCCCGTCGTTATGCCGACTACCCCATGCAGTTCGCTGACTTCAACGCTGTTGCATCGGTGGGGGCATTCGCCTTCGGCATTGCCCAGGTGTATTTCTTCTTGGCCGTGGTGTTGCCTGCCATGCAGGGCAAGGGCGAGAAGGCATCTGCCAAGCCTTGGGAGGGCGCTGAAGGTCTGGAGTGGGAAGTCCCCTCCCCAGCGCCTTTCCACACATTTGAAAATCCCCCCAAACTGGACGTCACTGCCACCCGCGTGATCGGCTGAGGGATTCGCACATGACCACACCTGAACAAAAAAGAAACAACACCCGGTTGGGCTTGATCCTGGCCTCCGTGGCTGTGGTGTTCTTTGTGGGATTTGTGGCCAAGTTGGTTCTCATTGGCAAATAACGCGGCAGTTCACAGATGGCATTGAGCAAACAAAACGCGCACATGCTGGGCAAGCTGGCGGTCATCACCGCAGGTATGTTCGGCTTTGGCTATGCCTTGGTGCCGTTGTACAAAGCCATCTGTGAAGCAACGGGCATCAACGTGTTGGCATTGTCTGAACGTGAAGTGCCTGGCCGCCAAAACGTGGCCCCGCCCAACACGCAGGTTGATGAGTCCCGTTGGGTGACCGTGGAATTTGATGCCAATGCACGCGGCCCTTGGGACTTCAAGCCTGCACAACGGTCGCTGGACGTACGCCCTGGTCAATTGACCACCGTGATGTACGAGTTTCAGAACATTCAAAATCGCACCATGTCTGCGCAGGCCATTCCCAGCTACGCACCGCAGCAGGCCATGGCGCATTTCAACAAATTGGAGTGTTTCTGTTTCAACGAATACACCTTGGCTCCAGGTGAGAAGAAGCAGTGGCCGGTGGCATTTGTGATTGATCCGAAACTGCCCAAAGACGTCAAGACAATTACTTTGTCGTACACCTTTTTCGAAGTGGGCGGGAAGGTGCCTTCTGCGCCAGTGGTTTCTGGTGCCAAGGCGCCACTTTCCGGGGGCGGGGCATGACATCCGAGGTTTCTCACAAGAAAAAGGCCTCGTTCGGGGCCACATTGTCTGCCGTGGTTTGGGCCTTTTTGGGCGTCCGTCGCAAGTCGGACTATCAGCGTGACATTGAGCGCTTGAACCCTTTGCATTTGGTTGCGGTGGGTATTTTCATGGCGCTATTGTTCGTGTTGGGTTTGATTTTTTTGGTCAATTGGGTGGTAGCCCAAGGGTAATACACAGGCGAATACCCACCCTTCAGGTGGTTTTCGTTGTTTGAGTCAGTAAAACAAGCAGGAGTAAGCATGTCAGCAGCAGCGCACGGTACAACGCCGTACTACTTTGTTCCCGGGCCTTCAAGTCACCCTGTGATGGCAGCCATTGGGTTGTTCTTCGTTATCTTGGGTGCAGGGCAGTGGGTCAATGGTGCCGGTTGGGGGGCCTACTCCCTGGCTTTTGGCTTGGTGTGGTGGTTGATGGTGTTGTACCGGTGGTTCAAAGAGTCGGTGGCCGAGAGCGAAGGCGGCCTGTACGGTCACAAAATTGACCTCTCCTACCGTTGGAGCATGAGCTGGTTCATCTTTTCCGAGGTGATGTTCTTCGGCGCTTTCTTCACCGCCTTGTGGTGGGCCCGCGTGCATTCCGTGCCTGCGCTGGGCAACATCGAAAATGCCTTGATTTGGCCCAATTTCCAATCGATTTGGCCTTCGTCTATGGCCGGTGTGACTGCATCACCTGCCGGCATCATTGAGCCTTTTCAGACCGTGGGGCCTTTCTGGTTGCCCACCATCAACACAGCGCTGCTGTTGACTTCGGGCGTGACCTTGACGATTGCCCACCATGCCTTGCAAGCAGGCAACCGCACCAAAACCATTGCTTTCATGTGGTTGACGGTGCTGCTGGGCGTCACCTTCTTGTTCGTACAAGGTTATGAATACGCCCATGCTTGGGGCGATCTGAACCTCAAACTGTCATCCGGTATCTACGGTTCGACCTTCTACATGTTGACGGGTTTTCACGGTTTCCACGTGTTTGTGGGTATGCTGATGCTGTTGTTTGTCACCTTGCGTTTGCAAAAGGGGCACTTCACGCCACAGCGCCATTTTGGATTTGAAGGTGCAGCTTGGTACTGGCACTTCGTTGACGTGGTCTGGTTGGGCCTTTACATCCTGGTTTACTGGATGTAACCAGACAGGACGCGACCGCCGCTTCGGGATTCGGGCGGCGGGTCCACAACAAAAAAGCGCCCATGGGCGCTTTTTTGTTGTGGCTGCCGACGTGGTGGCGTGTTCAGCGACCGGGGGCAATGCCCGTGGGTTGAATCCACCCCATCCAATAACTTACCAATACCGCCACAAACAGCAGAATGGAAAATCCCACTCGAAAAGCCAGGGCTTTGGCCATATTGCCCGATTTTGCATGGGGATCCGTGGCATTTTTGTTGCCGCGCATCATGAAAACCAAGGCAACCCCCAAACTGCCGATGATGGCCACAAACGCAGCGATTACCCAATAAGTCATGCCTGAGATTATCGTCTGATGCGATCCCAGCGTTTTTCCCGTGGTTTTTGGCTGGTGCTGATGGCCGCACTGGTGTGTGCTTCGGTCACCGCATCGTTGGGGTTTTGGCAATTGCGTCGCGCGGCGTTGAAAGAGCAGATTCAAGCGGACATCCAGGCCAAGGAATCGGCAGACCACCTGTACAACGCCGACGTCAAAACCGTTGACACCTTGGCCCCCTGGTTGCACAGAAGTGCTCACCTGTCGGGCACATGGATTCCGCACGCCACGGTATTTTTGGATAACCGGCAAATGAGCGGTCGCCAAGGTTTTTACGTGGTAACCCCTTTTCAGCTGGCCAATGACGGCCGCTGGGTGTTGGTGCAACGGGGGTGGACACCCCGTGATTTCTTGGACCGCACGCGTGTGCCCCAAGTGCCCACCCCCAGGGGGACAATCACATTGTCCGGCAGAATCGCCGCTTCGCCTGGCAAGGTCTATGAGTTGGGGGAGGCCGATACAGGCCCCGTTCGGCAGAATCTGGATGTGACCGCTTTTGCGAGAGAACATGCGGCTCAAATCCTGAACGGTTCATTGGTGCAATGGGCGCCGGTGCCTGACACTCCGTCTGATGGCTTGTTGCGAAACTGGCCCCAAATCGCGTCCGATGTGCACAAGCACCACGGGTATGCCTTTCAATGGTTTGGCCTTTGTGCCCTGATCCTGATCCTTTATGTCTGGTTTCAAATCATCTCTCCCCTCCGCAGCACCCGGGCCGCAGGCAACCCACCGTGACGAGCCGCTGGGCCTGACGGTGCATGCCATGCCCGATCTGAATGCCTCCACGGTGCGTCAGTCGGGGAACACGCCTGCCGCAAAACTCAAATGGCTGTTCTTGTTGCTGGTGAGTGTGGCACCGGTCATTGCGTCGTATTTCACCTATTACGTGATCAGGCCAGAAGGGCGGCGCAACTACGGTGAACTGATTGACCCGCAGCGCCCCATGCCCGACCTCACTGGCGTTGACTTGCAAGGCCAGCCCCGTTCGTTGACGGCGTTGAAAGACCAATGGTTGCTGATCAGTGTGGCAGACAGTGCGTGCAACGAGGCATGTGAAAAGCATTTGTATCTCAGCCGCCAACTGCGCGAATCGCTGGGCAAAGAAAAAGAGCGGGTTGACTGGGTGTGGTTCCGCACCGGCGAGGCCGAGGTGCCCAACGGGTTGAGGGTAGGTTTGGCCACGGCCCAGGTGCTCAAGTTGGACCAGGGTGCCTTGGCCGAGTGGCTGCAACCGGAACGTGGCCAGCAGCTGGCAGACCATTTGTATTTGGTTGACCCTATGGGGCACTGGATGATGCGGTTTCCCGTCAGTGCTGATCCGGTCAAGGTTCGCAAGGATTTGGAGCGCCTGATGCGTGGCGCCAGTTCCTGGGACCAGGCAGGACGTCCGTGATGGTGCCCCCCGATTTGTACAACTGGGGCCCCACGGCGCAGCTCATGGCCATGGGCTTGCTGGTGGCTGTCGGGCCTCTGGTGTGGGTGTGGCTCAAAAGCCGGGGCGCCTCGGCCGCTCGGCGGTTGCAGCTGCTGACGGTGTTGACGCTGTTTTTGACCTTCGACCTGGTGCTGTTTGGCGCGTTCACCCGCTTGACCGATTCTGGCCTGGGGTGTCCGGATTGGCCCGGTTGCTACGGCCACGCAAGTCCCCTGGGGGCCGCAGGCCACATTGACCAAGCCGTGACCGCCTTGCCCAGCGGGCCTGTTACCCACGGCAAAGCCTGGGTGGAAATGATTCACCGCTACCTGGCCACTGGCGTGGGGGTGTTGATTTTGACGATGACCGCGTTGGCGTGGTCGAAGCGCTCTCAGTTGGCGGTGTCACCCTGGTGGCCCACTGCGACCCTGTTTTGGGTTTGCTTGCAAGGTGCGTTTGGAGCACTCACGGTCACCATGAAATTGTTCCCCGCGGTGGTCACTTTGCACTTGTTGGGAGGCTTGGTGCTGTTGGTGTTGCTGCGCAAGCAATCGCTGCATTTTGCGGCGGGTGGCACTTCAGGTACACCACGCCCCTTGGTTCAGCGCCCCGCTGGTTTGTATGCGTTGTGGTGTGGGGTCACTGCGTTGGTGTGGCTGCAAATTGCCCTGGGTGGGTGGGTGAGCACCAATTACGCGGTGTTGGCCTGTACCGAATTCCCCGCTTGTCAGGGCTCGTGGTGGCCTGACATGGACTTTTCCGGGGGGTTCACCTTCTGGCGTGCGCTGGGCATGGACGCCAGCGGGCAGCCATTGCCTTTTTCAGCCCTCACCGCGATCCATTACGTGCACCGGTTGAGCGCCTATGGGGTGCTGGGCGGTATTGCCCTGCTGGCTTGGCGCTTGTCCCGTGTGCCCGCGCTGCGCGGGTCAGCCAAGTGGCTGGTGTGGCTGGCTTTGTGGCAGTTCGCCACGGGTTTGTCCAATGTGGTGTTGGATTGGCCGCTGTTGGCCGCTGTGTCCCACACGGGGGGCGCTGCTGGTTTTGTTGTTGTGCTGGCGGGTGTTTGGGCGGGGGCCGTGGCCCCGTCGCCTCAAACCGCAGGCGCGTCCGTTTCTTCCCATCGATTGCAAGCATGAGCACCGCTTCCCCCTCCCCGTTGGCAACGCCCCCCGCCATGCCCACGTGGCGCCAGTTTTACGCGTTGACCAAGCCCCGGGTCGTGCAGTTGATCGTGTTTTGCGCCCTGATTGGCATGGTGTTGGCCGTGCCCGGTGCGCCCACGTGGGCGCAAGTGCGTTTGGCCGCGCTGGCCAGCCTGGGGGTTTGGTTGGTGGCGGGGGCTGCTGCCGCGTTCAATTGCGTGGTGGAACAGCACATTGACGCCAAGATGAAACGCACAGCCTGGCGGCCAACAGCCAAAGGCGAACTCACCAACCCCCAAACCCTGGCGTTCTCCGCGGTGCTGTGCGCCTTGGGCTCGGTGCTGCTGTACGTGTGGGTCAACCCGCTCACCATGTGGCTGACCTTTGCAACGTTTGTGGGCTACGCGGTCATCTACACCGTCATTTTGAAACCCTTGACGCCGCAAAACATCGTGATTGGCGGGGCCTCTGGCGCCATGCCTCCCGTGCTGGGGTGGGCGGCCATGACCGGTGAGGTAGGCCCCGAGGCCGCCATTCTGTTTCTGATCATTTTCCTGTGGACCCCCCCGCACTTCTGGGCCCTGGCCTTGTACCGGGTGGAGGATTACCGCAAGTCTGGGTTGCCCATGCTGCCGGTCACCCACGGGTCTGAGTTCACACGCCTGCAAATCCTGCTCTACACCTTCATTTTGTTTGCGGCGTGCCTCATGCCGTTTGCCTATGGCATGAGCAGTTGGCTGTATTTGGCCACGGCGGTGGTGCTTTCAATCGGGTTCTGCCTGTACGCCTGGTGGTTGTACAAAGACTATTCCGATGCCTTGGCACGCAAAACCTTCCGTTTCTCGCTCATCCACCTGTCGGTGTTGTTCGCGGCATTGCTGCTGGACCACTACCTTTTTCCTTGATGCCCCTCAAGACCACCCATGACCCCTTTTCAAGACCGCCGTGTTTTTTTAGAAAACATAGCTAAAACATCAATGCTGGTAAGCGCTGGAGGCATTTTTTCTGCATGTTCTGAAACCAAGCCAGCTTTTGTGGGCATCGACCTGACCGGCGCCGATTACGCCCAGGGCTTCCAGTTGCCCGACCACAATGGCCAAGTCCGTACCTTGTCAGATTTCGCGGGCAAGGTGGTGGTGGTGTTTTTTGGCTACACCCAGTGTCCCGATGTGTGTCCAACCTCGCTGGCCGAACTGGCAGAAACCAAAAAGCTGCTGGGTGCCCAAGGCGATCGCCTGCAGGGCGTGTTCATCAGTGTGGACCCCGAGCGCGACACGCCCGAGCTGATGAAGGCTTACATGGCCAGTTTCGATCCCAGCTTTCTGGCGCTGCACGCCACGCCCGAACAGCTGGTGGGCCTGGCCAAGTCGTTCAAGGTGTATTACAAGCAAGTGGCCGGTGCCACCCCCACCAGCTACACCATGGACCATTCGGCGGGCAGCTACGTGTACGACCCCAAGGGCCGCATTCGGCTGTACCACCGCTATGGCAGCGGCGCCCCGGCGCTGGCCGCTGATTTGAAAATACTGCTGGCAGAGAAGGGCTGACCGCCCCCCCCAGGGGGAGGAGGGGTCGGTGATCAGTCCACCCGCGCGCCGCTGGCTTTCACCACCGGCCCGTATTTGGCCCGTTCGGCGGCCATGAACCGCCCGAATTGCTCGGGGGTGGTGGGTGTGGGTTCGGCCAACAGGTTGGCAAACCGGGTTTTCAACTCGGGTGTGGCCAGCGCCTCGGTGATGGCTTTGTTGAGCTTTTGCACCACATCGGCGGGTGTGCCCGCCGGGGCCACCACGCCCCACCATGTGTCAATTTCAAACCCCGGGTAGGTTTCTGCCAACGTGGGCACTTCGGGCAGGGCCGCGCTGCGTTTGGCCGTGGTCACAGCCAAGGCCTTGAGCTTGCCCGAGCGGATGTTGGGGGCTGCTGTGGCCAAGTTGTCGATGTTGAAATCCACCTGCCCGCTCAGCAAGGCCAATTGGGCTGGGTTGCCACCGTTGTAGGGAATGTGCAGCGCGAATACCCCGGCTTTGGCTTTGAGCAGCTCACCCGCCAGGTGCCCCGCGCTGCCGTTGCCGCCCGAGCCAAAATTCAATTTGGCTGGATTGGCCTTGGCGTACGCCACCAGGTCGGCCAGGGTGTGGATGCGCAAGCGCTGTGCGGTGTCTGCGTTCATCACCAGCACATTGGGCACTCGCACCAGTTGGGAAATGGGCGCAAAGTCTTTGGCCGCATCAAAGGGCAGTTTGCTGAACAACCATGGGTTGATGGCGTGTGTGGCCACGGCAGCCAGGCCCAGTGTCAGGCCGTCAGGGGCGGCTTTGGCCACCCAGTCTGTGCCGATGTTGCCGCCCGCGCCCGGCTTGTTTTCCACCACGACGGTGCCCAGGCTGTCTTTCAGGCGATCTGCCAACACGCGGGCCGTGGTGTCCAGGGGGCCGCCGGGGCCGTAGGGCACCACGATGCGGGTGACTTTGCTGGTGGCTTGAGCCCACAGCAGGCCGGGGCATGCCACCAGTCCAGCGGCAAAAAGTGAAGCCATGAGCAATGGGCGGCGGCGCATGTGGATCTCCCGGTGTCAGTTGGCGGCTTTGTCGGCCGCCGAGGTGAACGCGTCGGCGTAAAAGGCGTCTGGGGGCAACGCGCGTTGGGCTGTGAAGTCGGCCCTGGCACTGTCCACCACCACGGGCGCGCCGCAAGCGTACACCTCATGGCCACTCAGGTCGGCAAAATCGGCCAGTACGGCGTGGTGCACGAAGCCGGTGCGCCCCACCCAGGCGTCTTGCAGCGGTGCGTCTGACACCACCGGCACATAGGTCAGGTTGGGCATGCAGGCGGCCTGGGCCTGCATCCAGTCGTGCATGTAGAGGTCGGACGGCCGCCGCCCCCCCCAATACACCGCCACCGGCCGTTCAATGTCCTTGAACTGCATGTGTTCCAGCAGGGCTTTGATGGGGGCAAACCCCGTGCCAGACGCCAGGAACACCAGGGGTTTTTCGCTGTCTTCGCGCAGGAAAAAGCTGCCGTAGGGCCCCTCGATGCGCAAGATGTCCTTTTCTTTCAGTGCCCCAAACACATGATCGGTGAACTTGCCACCGGGCATGTGCCGGATGTGCAGCTCCAGCCCGGCAGGCGTGCCCTGGTTGTGCGGGGCGTTGGCCATGGAGTAGCTGCGGCGATCGCCGTCGCGCAGCAAAAACTCCACATACTGCCCGGCGTGGTACTGGAACGCGTCTGCAGCGGGCAGTTGCATCTTCAATGCCACCACGTCGGTGGAGACGCGGTTCACCGTGCTCACGCGCACCGGCATTTTTTTGATGGGAAAGGCCCCTGCATCTGTGACCTGGCGCGAGGTCAGCACCACATCGCTTTGGGGGATGGCGCAACACGTCAACACAAAACCCGCGGCTTCTTCTTCGGCGGTGAGGGCCTTGGCCTGGTGGGTGCCGTGCACCACGCTGCCACTATCCATGTGGCACTTGCAGGAGCCGCAAGCCCCGTCCTTGCAGCCATAAGGCAGGCCCACACCCTCGCGGATGGCGGCGGTCAGAATGACTTCGCCCGCCTGGGCCACAAAACCACGCCCGCTGGGCTGCACAGAAATCTGGAATGTCATACTCGATCGGATAGGTGCGGGCTCAAGCCGCGTGGAGCCCCATGAAGGGGCGAATGAACCGGCGAATTGTCGCAAATCGGGGGAAGTCATGGGTTTGTTGGGTGCGTTGCCCTCGCGTTTTCGGCGCGAGCGGCTGTTGGTGGTCGGGTGTGGCGATGTAGGGCAGCGCGTGCTGCCGCTTGCCGCGCGCGGTGTGCGTGTGCTGGCCCTGACCTCTTCGCCCGCGCGTGTGCAAGCCTTGCGTGCCCAAGGGGCCACCCCCTTGCTGGGCAACCTCGATGACCCGACCAGCTTGCGGCGGCTGTCGGGCTTGGCCACCCGTGTGCTGCACCTGGCCCCACCCCCCAGCGCCAATCCTCAGTGGCACACCGACACGCGCACCCAGGCGCTGGTGCGCGTGTGGTCGCACCGCACCCCTCCCAAATCGGTGGTGTATGGCTCTACCAGCGGGGTGTACGGCGACTGCGGCGGTGCCTGGGTGGATGAAACCCGGCCGGTGGCCCCACACACCCCACGCGCCCAGCGGCGGGTGGATGCCGAGCGCCACATTCGGGCTTTTGGGCGGCGCGCCGGCGTGCCCAGCGCGGTGCTGCGCATTCCGGGCATTTACGCACCCAACCGAGAGGGCGGCACGCCCCGCGATCGTCTGTTGCGGGGCACACCCGTGTTGCAGGCGCAAGACGACGTGTACACCAACCACATCCACGCCGACGACCTGGCCCGCGCCTGCTGGCTGGCCGTGTGGCGCAGCCACGGGCAACGCTGCATCAACGTCAGCGATGACACCATGCTGAAAATGGGTGATTATTTTGACTTGGCGGCAGACCTGTACGGCTTGCCCCGCCCGCCGCGGGTGGCACGCGACGCGGCCCAATCCACCTTGCCGGTGGTGCTGCTGAGTTTCATGAGCGAGTCGCGGCAGCTGGACAACCGCCGCATGAAAACCGAGCTGGGTTTGTGCTTGCGCTACCCCACCGTGCGCGAGGGATTGAGATGAGCCTTGGGCAGGATGCCGGGTGGTTCAGGCAAAGAAAAAGCGCCTGGGACTTTCGTCCTGGCGCTTTGCCCACTTTTTCGGATTGCCGCTCGACCACCTGAAAAGGGTGGTGCCGGGGGCCGGACTCGAACCGGCACGGTGTTTAGCACCGGCAGATTTTGAATCTGCTGCGTCTACCAATTTCGCCACTCCGGCAGCAATCTGGAAAACCGAAATTATGGCACAGTGGAAGCCCTATTTTCCTAAAAATCGCACAGCATGACCGATTTCAACGCCCAGCTCCGCTACGCCACCCTCGAAGACGCCATCGGCAAAACCCCATTGGTGGCCTTGCAGCGCCTGGGTGCCGCAGATTGCAAGGCAAGGGGCAATGTCATCCTGGGCAAGCTGGAGGGAAACAACCCCGCCGGGTCGGTGAAAGACCGGCCCGCGATGTCCATGATCAAGCGCGCCGAAGAGCGCGGCGATATCAAACCCGGTGACACCTTGATCGAAGCCACCTCGGGCAACACCGGCATTGCGCTGGCCATGGCGGCGGCCATCAAGGGCTACCGCATGGTGCTGATCATGCCGGAGGACCTGAGCATCGAGCGGGCGCAAACCATGAAGGCGTTTGGTGCCGAGCTGATCCTCACACCCAAAAGCGGCGGCATGGAATACGCCCGCGACCTGGCCGATCAGATGGCCGCACAAGGCAAAGGCCGGGTGCTGGACCAGTTTGCCAACGCCGACAACCCGCGTGTGCACTTTGAAACCACCGGCCCGGAAATTTGGGCCGACACGCAGGGCCGTGTGACCCACTTTGTGAGTGCCATGGGCACCACCGGCACCATCACCGGTGTGTCTCGTTACCTGAAATCGCAAAACCCGCAGGTGCACATCATTGGGGCGCAGCCCAGCGAGGGGTCGCGCATTCCCGGCATCCGCAAGTGGCCCACCGAATACCTGCCCAAAATTTACGACCCTTCCAGTGTGGACGAGCTGATGTACGTGAGCCAGGGCGATGCCGAAGACATGTGCCGCCGCCTGGCGCGGGAAGAGGGCATATTTGCGGGCATTTCGGCCGCAGGGGCCTGCCATGTGGCGCTGGAGGTGTCGCGCCGGGTGGAAAACGCCACCATCGTGTTCATTGTGTGCGACCGGGGTGACCGCTACCTGTCCACCGGGGTTTTTCCGGCCTGACCGCGTTGGCGCAGGGCTGCCCCCGTAGAATCCGGCACCTCTGGAAGACACGTCACATCATGCAAACCGACAAAGAATTGGACGCACGGGGGCTCAACTGCCCATTGCCCATCCTGAAAGCCAAGAAAGCCTTGGCCGACATGGTCAGCGGCCAGACGCTCAAAATTGTGGCCACCGACAGTGGATCGGTGCGCGACTTCCAGGCGTTTGCCAAACAAACCGGGAACGATTTGCTGCTGCAAGAGAGCCACGGCGGCGAACACACCACAGTGCTCAAACGCCGCTGAATTGACCTTGGCAGGCCGGGGCCTCAGCCCCGACCGATCGCTTCCCTCAGCCCAAGCGGGCCAACTGTGCCTTCACCTTGGCCAGCGTGGCGGTGAAATCGGCCACGCGTTTCTTTTCTTGTTCCAGGACGGCGGCGGGGGCTTTGGCCACAAAGGCCTCGTTGCCCAGCTTGCCGTTGGCCTTGGCAATCTCGCCCTCCAGGCGGGTGGCTTCCTTGCCCAGGCGGGCCTTCTCGGCGGCCACGTCCACTTCCATGAACAGGCACAGGCGGGCTTCGCCGACCACGGCCACGGGCGCGGCCTGAGCGGCAGCGGCCCAGCTGGCGTCGTCTTCAAACACCTTCACTTCGCTCAGTTTGGCCAGCGCCTGCAGCACGGGGGCGGCGCTGCGCATGAACGCGGTGTCGCCCACCACGAACAGCGGCAGGCGGGTGGCGGGTGACACGTTCATTTCACCACGCAGGTTGCGGCAGGCATCCACCAGCGTTTTCAGCTTGACCACGTGGGCTTCGGCCTGCTCGTCGATGCGCTCGGGCTGGCTGACCGGGTAGGCGGCGATGCTGATCGATTCGCCAGCGCGTCCAGCCACGGGGGCCACTTTTTGCCACAGTTCTTCGGTGATGAAGGGTGTGACGGGGTGCAGCAGGCGCAGGATGGTTTCCAGCGTGCGGATGAGCGTGCGGCGGGTGCCGCGTTGGGTTTCGGCGCTGCCGGTGTTGATTTGCACCTTGGCAATTTCCAGGTACCAGTCGCAG
>CAYFFJ010000014.1:28683-41656 GCA_964342395.1 uncultured Hydrogenophaga sp. | reverse complement strand
CCCATCAGCGCCTGGCGCACCTTGGCGGGGTCGGCACCGGCCTTGCTGGCAAACAGCAGGGCTTCGCCCACGGCGGCAATGTTCAGCGCCACGATGATCTGGTTGGCCACCTTGGTGGTCTGGCCATCGCCGTTGCCGCCCACCAGGGTGATGTTTTTGCCCATCAGCGACAGCAGGGGCAACACGCGGTCAAACGCGGCTTGCGAACCCCCGCACATGATGGTGAGGCTGGCGGCCTTGGCGCCCACTTCGCCACCGCTGACCGGGGCGTCGATGTATTCAGCGCCCAGGGCGTTGATTTGCGCGGCAAACTGCTTGGTGGCCATGGGGCTGATGCTGCTCATGTCCACCACGGTTTTGCCCTTGCCACCGTTCGCGCCGCTGGTTTTCAGGCCTTCGGCCACGCCGCCAGCGGCGAACAGCACCTGCTCAACGTCGGGGGTGTCGGGCACCATCAGGAAAATCACGTCGGCCTGGGCGGCCACGTCAGCGGCGCTGGCGCACACCGTGGCGCTGGCGGCAATGTCGGCAGGCACTTGGCCACGGGTCTTCACATACACGGTGTGGCCAGCGGCCAGGAGGTGTTGCGCCATGGGCGCGCCCATGATGCCCAGGCCAATGAAACCCAGTTTTTGTGCGGTAGCGGTCATGAAAAACGTCTTTCTGAAAAATCAATACTGCGCGGCAATGGGCCCTGCAGCGGGGTTGCGGAATTTGTCGGCCAGCGCCTGGGTTTGCATGCGCAGCACGCCCAGGTCGCTGCCCACGCCCACGAAGGTGATGCCCTGGGCCAGGTAGCGGCGGGCGTCGGCCTCGGCGGGCGACAAAATGCCGGTGGGTTTGCCAGCGGCCTTGGCAGCGGCCTGTACTTGGGCAATAGCGGCCTGCACCTCGGGGTGGCCGGGGTTGCCCAGGTGGCCATAGGCGGCGGCCAGGTCGCTGGGGCCGATG
The DNA here is from genome assembly GCA_964342395.1 of uncultured Hydrogenophaga sp. Lineage (GTDB taxonomy): Bacteria > Pseudomonadota > Gammaproteobacteria > Burkholderiales > Burkholderiaceae_C > UBA2334. Next base: position 40,705 of record CAYFFJ010000014.1, on the reverse strand, counting down.
AACAGGCAGTCCACCCCGTCCACGGCGGCAATGTCGGCCGCAGCGGCCACACCGGCTCGGGTTTCAATTTGCACCAGCACGGCCACGTGGTCGTTCACCTTGGTGAAGTAGCCCGCCTCGGCCCCGTAGCGGTTGCCCCGGTGCGACACCGACACGCCCCGAATGCCCTGTGGCGGGTAGCGGGTGGCCGACACGGCGGCTTGGGCCTGTTCGGCGCTTTCCACCATGGGGATGAGGAAGTTGTGAAACCCCGCGTCCAGCAGGCGCTTGATCAGCACAGAGTCGTTCCACGGCGGGCGCACCACGGGAGCACTGGGGCTGTCTTTCAGCGCCATGAGCTGCGGAATGAGGCTGAGCACGTCGTTGGGGGCGTGTTCAGCATCGAGCAGCAGCCAGTCGAAACCGGCCACGCCCACCACCTCGGTGGTGATGGGGCTGCCCAGCGACAGCCAGCAGCCGATGAGGGGTTGACCCGCCAGCAGATGTTGGCGGAAGGTGTTGGGGAAGGATTGGTAAGGGGTGGTCATGGGATGGGTGGTCAAAAAATTCAGTCGGCTCGGATGTGGGCTTCTTTCACCAGCGTGGCCCAGCGGGCGCGCTCGGTTTCAAACAGGCGGTCTTGCTCGGCGGGGGTCATGGTGACCACTTCGGCCCCCTGCCCTGCCAGCTTGGCGCGGATGTCGGGGCTGCGAATGGCTTTGATGAGCTCGGTGTTCAGGCGCTGCACCACGGCATCGGGCGTGCCTTTGGGCACCAGCACGCCTTGCCAGGTGCCGGACTCAAACCCGGCCACGCCTTGCTCGGCAAGGGTGGGCACGTCGCCAATCAGGGGCATGCGGCCCTTGCGCGACACGCCCAGCACCTTGAGCTTGCCCGCCTGCACCTGGGGCCAGGTGGCCAGCATGCCGTTCATCAGCACCTGGGTGTGGCCGGCCATGGTGTCTTGAATGGCTTGCACGCCGCCTTTGTAGGGCACGTATTGCCACTTGGCGCCGGTGGCCCGCTCCAGCGCCACACCGGCCAGGTGGGGGGCGCTGCCGGTGGCCGTGACGGCAAAGTTGATGGGCTGTTGTTTGGACAGCGCTACCAGCTCTTGCAGGTTGTTGGCCTTGACCGAGGGGTGCACCGCCAGCAGGTGGGGTGAATACGCCAGCAGGGTGACGCCGCGCAGGTCTTTGGACGGGTCGAACGCCAGCTTGCTGTACACCGAAGGGCTGATGGCCAACGCACCGGTGTCGCACAGCAGCAGGGTGTAGCCATCGGGCGCGGCCTTGGCCACCGCGTCAGACCCCAGGTTGCCGTTGGCACCGGGCTTGTTTTCCACGATCACCGATTGCTTGAGCGATGCAGACAGCACCTGGCTGATGGCGCGGGCAATGATGTCTGACGACCCACCGGGTGGGTACGGCACCACCATGCGCAGCGGCTGGGTGGGCCAGGCAGGTGCAGCGGCGGTGGCAGCCTGGGCTGCAGCGTGGGTGCCAATGCCGCACAGCACAGCGGCAGCGCCCAGCAGGTGGCGTCGGTTCAGGCTCATGGGATGTCTCCGGGTTGCGATGTTGTATGTCATCGTACAACAAAGCTTTTACCCATGGATAGGGGTTAATACCCACAAAATCGAGATCGTGGGGGCTTGGGAGAGATCAGGCCGCGTCGACCTGGGCGCGGCGGCGGCGTTCGCGGCTGTTGGCCAGGTGGGTGCGCATGGCCGCACGGGCGGCGTCAGGGTCTTGCGCGGCGATGGCGTCGAAAATGCTTTCGTGCTCCCCGTTCACCCAGCGCAGGTACTGGCGGTGCTCTTGGCTGGGGGGGTCGGCAGGCGCCAGCCGCGCACGGGGAATGATCATGCTGCCCAGGGTGCCCATGAGTTCGGCAAAGTGACCGTTTTGCGTGGCGCGGGCAATTTCCAGGTGGAACTGAAAGTCGTGCGCCACCGCGTCACGCCCTTCGTCCACCGCCTGGACCATGGCGTCCAACGCGCTGCGCATGGCGTGCAGCTGGGCGTCGGTGCGGCGTTGGGCAGCCAGTGCAGCGGCTTCGGTCTCCACACCAATGCGCAGCTCCAGCACCGCAATCACGTCGCGCAGCGTGCTGAACTGCTCGGGGCTGATCTTGAAACCCGGCGCCTGCCCCAGGCCCAACACAAAGGTACCGATGCCGTGGCGCGTCTCCACCAAACCGGCCGCCTGCAGTTTGGAGATAGCTTCGCGCACCACCGTGCGGCTGACCCCGAACTCGCCCATGATGGCCGCTTCGGTGGGCAACTTGCCCCCCACGGGCAGGCTGGCGTCGCGGATGCGGTCACCCAGCACCTCCACCAATTCCAGGGCCAGGGTGCGGGGGCGGCGGCGCAGGGGGTGTTCGGTGTTCATGGCTGGGTGCTCACTGTACCAACAAAGACGCGCGCGGCCAGGGAAGAGAAGGCAGGACTGGCGGTGGGACGCCCTCAGGGTGGGTGGCTGGTGGCCCGTGTTGAGGTGGGTGGGCCGCTGCACCCAAGGGGCATCATTTGAACAAACTTGGCAACCAAAGCGAGAAGCCGGGCACGTAGGTCACCAGCAACAGCGTGGCTCCCAGCGCACCGTAAAACGGTGCAATGGTTCGCATCACCTGCCCGACCGATATCTGCCCGATGGCACAGCCCACAAACTGCACCGACCCGACCGGCGGGGTGTTCAGGCCCAGCGCGCAGTTGATGAGCATGACGATGCCAAACTGCAGCGGGTCCATGCCGAACTGCATGGCAATGGGCATAAAAATAGGGGTGCAAATCAGGATGGTGGCGGCCATGTCCAGGAACGTGCCCAGGATGAACAGCAGCACGTTGATCATCAGGAAAATGACCCAAGGGCTGGAGGTGATGGACTGCATCAACTCGCCGGTTTTTTGCGGCACCTCATACAAGGCCATGAAGTAGCCAAACGCGCTGGAAATACCGATCAGCAGCAGCACCACACCCGTGGTTTTGCAGGCCTTGGCACAAGCCTTGAGGAAGTGGTGCCAAGACAGGCTGCGGTACACAAAGGTGGTGACCAGCAGCGCCCAGGCCACGGCAATGGACGCCGACTCTGTGGCCGTGAACACCCCCGACAAAATGCCGCCCAAGATAATGACCACCACAAACAGACCCGGCAGCGCCGCCAGAAATGCGCTGAGCACCATGGCCCAGCCTGGGAATGCACCCCGCACGGGGTAGCCCCGTTTGACTGCCACCCAGTAGGCGGCAGCCAGGTTGCACAGGGTGAGGATGATGGCAGGCACCAAGCCAGCCAATATGAGCCCCAGCACACTCACCGAGGCAATGCCAGCCGTGGCCAGGGTGAAAATGATCAGGTTGTGCGAGGTTGGCATGATGGCGCCGACCAGGGCCGCGTGGGTGGTCACGTTCACGGCGTAGTCCGCGTCGTAGCCCTCTTTTTTCATGAGCGGAATCATCACCGAGCCGATGGCCGACACATCGGCCAGGGGCGAGCCCGCCACGCCACCAAAAATGGTGCACCCCAGCACGTTGCTCATGCCCAGGCCACCGCGCACGTGGCCCACCAGGCTGTTGGCAAATTTGACGATGCGGTCGGCAATGCCGCCGTACAGCATCAGTTCCCCCGCAAACACGAAGAACGGAATGGCCAGGAAGCTGAAAATCTGCATGCCACCCACCATCTTTTGAAACACGATGGCAATGGGCAAACCGGCCGCCACGATGGTGGCCACAGAAGACAGCCCAATGGCAAACGCCACGGGCACACCCAACAGCAGCAGCAGCGTGAAGCTGCCCGCCAAAATCATCAATTCCATACAGGCTCCACTTCGGTGCCACGCACCAATGCAACGATGTGCTCCACCGAAAACAACACGATGAGCGCCCCGGCAATGACGATGGGCACGTAATCAATGCCATCCGGTACGGGCAGCATGGCTTTCTTTTCTGTCCACTTCAGAGATGCCCACAGCCACCCGCTGTGCACCATGAGCGCCCCAAAAAACGCCACCAACACGTGAATGAGCACCTCGATGCGGTGTTGCCACGCCTCGGGCAGCAACACCACCAAAGACTCCAGGCCAATGTGCCCGGCATCGCGCACCCCCACCGCCAAACCCAAGGCCGTGACAAACAGCACCAGCAGCAGCGCCAGCGATTCGGCCCAGGTAGGGGTGTCGTTCAAGACGTAGCGCCCCAACACCTGCCACTGCACACACAGCACGACCGCCAGCAAACCGATAACCGCCAACGCCAGGCTGAGTTTGGAAACAGCCGCGCAGAACTTGGTGAACATAAGAATTCCTGTGTGGGGTGGAACAGGCCACCGGCAGGCGGTGGCCTCCAAGGCGCTTGACTTCGCGCTTACTTGGTGTCTTGAACGGCCTTGACCAGGCGCTTCATGTCAGCGGAGGTCATGAACTTCTCGTACACCGGCCCCATCTGGGCCTGGAAGGCGGCCTTGTCCACGTCCACGATCTGTGCGCCCGCTGCCTTGACGTTGGCCAGGGATTTGGTTTCCTGCTCATCCCACTTCTGGCGCTGGAAGGTCACCGACTCTTTGGCAGCTGCGCGAATCTGGTCTTGTTCGGCCTTGGGCAGCTTGTCCCACACGGCTTTGCTGAACAGCAGCATTTCAGGGGCCATGGAGTGCTCGGTCTTGGAATAGAACTTCACCGCTTCGGCGTGTTTGGCGGTGTCAAAAGACGGGATGTTGTTTTCTGCCGCATCAATCAGGCCGGTTTTGAGGCCGGTGTACACCTCGCCATAAGGCATGGGGGTGGCGTTGGCGCCCATGGCGCTGACCAGGGCCACCCACAGGTCTGACTGCTGCACGCGGATCTTCATGCCCTTGGTGTCGGCCGGGGTTTTGACCGGCTTTTTGGCGTAAATGGAGCGTGCGCCACTGTCGTAAAACGCCAGGCCCACAAAACCAAAGGGTTCGCAGCTTTTCAGGATTTCTTCGCCCACGGCGCCGTCGAGCACCTTGCGCATGTGCGCCACGGAATGGAACAGGAAAGGCATGGTGGGCACCTGGGTCAGTGGGCACACGCCGTTCATGGGGCTGATGTTCACGCGGGTCATTTCCAGCGCGCCGATCTTGACCTGGTCAATGGTTTCCTTTTCGGTGCCCAACGCCCCCTTGTTGAACACCTTGATCTTGTGTTTGCCGCCGCTGCTTTTTTCCAGCAACTCGCTCATGCGCTTGACGGCCACCACGGTGGGGTAGTCGTCGGCGTTGTGGATGTCTGCCGAGCGGAACTCGGCGGCTTGTGCGCTCAAGCCTGCAACGGCCAGAACCGTGGCCAGAAGTTGGGGAAGTGTTTTCATGTTGTCTCCGTTGGGTTGTGGTGAATCAAGAATCAGAAAACATGCGCCGCTTCAGCCAGGGACGCAAAACGGCTCATCAAGGCCCGCCACGCCTGGCCGCAACGCAAAAACGCCACCGGCCAGTGGCTGATCGCTCACATCGCCCGCCGGGCGGATGGAGGTGACGAACAAGGTGCGCAAATCGCTGCCGCCAAACGCACACATGGCGGGTTTTTTGACGGGGACGGCCAGCGACCGGTCCAACACACCTTGCGGGGTGAATCGGTGCACCAGGCCGGCATCGTTGCCGCACACCCAGTAGCAGCCATCGGCATCCACGGCGGCGCCATCGGGCCGGCCCGGCAAGGTGTTGAAATCGATGAACACGCGTGGGGTGTGGGGCGTTCCGCTATCGATGTCGTAGCTGTAAGACCATACCAGCTGAGCGCTATGGTGGGAATCAGACACATAAATGGTGCGCCCGTCGGGGCTGAAGGCCATGCCGTTGGGGGTGAGAAACCCGGCCAACAGCTCACGCGGTGTGGGGGCATCCAGCGCATACAGCCGCCCGGCCGCGCGGGCCAGCGACATGTCCATCACCATGGTGCCCGCCCGAAAGCGCCCTTGCCGGTCGCAACGCCCGTCGTTGAAACGCATGCCAGGTTCGGGCTGCCGCAGACGGCTGAGCCATTCGCTGTGCAGCGTGCCGTCAGGCATGGGCGTCCACCGCGCCACACCGGTTTCCATGGCGGCCACCCATTGGCCGTGGGCATGGCCCTCACTGCCCGCCAACAAGGCGATGCAACCCGTTTGTTCGGGCGTGGGCCATTGCTGGGTGCGGCCAGCGCGGCTGTGCCAGCACCACAACGATTGGCCCGCAATGTCCACCCACCACAAACACTGGCGCACGGGGTCCCACACGGGGCTCTCACCCACGCTGCAGCGTGCGTCCACGGTCAACTCAGCTTGCAGGGGCATCACGGTCTCACGCCGCCGGGTTCGGTTTGGCGGTGACGAAAGCACCGCCCTGGTGGACGGCCACGGGGTCGTTCAAATCAGGGGCAGAGGTGCGGGCAAACACGGCTTCGCGGAACACATCAGAGCTGTCTTGCGGCACGTAGCCAATGTGCCGGGCACGGCTGTTGTCCCACCAGGTCACGGCGTTGTTGGACATGCCAAACACAATGCTGTGGCCCAACACGGGGGTGGACAGGCAGGCCGACACCAGGCGGTGCAAATCACCGTGGCTCAGCCAGGTGGCCAGCATGCGGCGGTCGCGCGGCTCGGCAAACGACGAGCCGATGCGCACGCAGGCGGTCTCGATGCCATAACGGTCAAAGTAGAAGCGGGACAAGTCCTCGCCAAACGCCTTGCTCACGCCATAAAAGCTGTCAGGGCGTGGGGGGTGGTCTGCGGTGATGGTTTCGTCTTGGCGGTAAAAACCCACCACGTGGTTGGAGCTGGCGAACACAACCCGCTTGCAGCCGTGTTTGCGGGCGGCTTCATACAGGTGATAAACCCCCAGGATGTTGGCCTGCAAAATGGCTTCGAACGGGGCCTCCACCGAAATACCGCCCAAGTGCACGATGGCATCACACCCGGCCACGGCACGGTCCACAGCAGCGGCATCGGCCAAATCGGCAAGCTCTATCTCTTCACCGGGTTGGCCCTCACCAAACGATTGCCGGTCGGACAGACGCAAAACATCGCAATTGGCTTTCAGCCGGCTGCGCAGCGCAGTGCCCAGGCCGCCAGCGGCCCCGGTCAGCAGAATTCGGTGGTGGGTTTTCAGCGGAAAGGTCATGGCGGGGATCACGTGTGAAAGGTGGCGGGAATCAACGCACCATGCAGGGGCGCTTGGGATCGAAGGTCCAGCCGGGTATCAGGTATTGCATCGCGGTGGCGTCGTCACGCGCGCCCAAACCGTGTTGCAGGTACAGCTGGTGGGCTTTTTCCACCTCGGCCATGTCCAGCTCCACGCCCAAACCGGGTTTGTCGGGCACGGCCACGCAGCCGTCTTTGATTTCAAAGGGTTCTTTGGTGAGGCGTTGGCCGTCTTGCCAGATCCAGTGGGTGTCGATGGCGGTCACTTTGCCGGGTGCGGCTGCGCCCACGTGGGTGAACATGGCCAGCGACACGTCGAAGTGGTTGTTGGAATGGCTGCCCCAGGTCAACCCCCAGTCACGGCAGGTTTGCGCCACGCGCACGCTGCCGGCCATGGTCCAGAAATGGGGGTCGGCCAGCGGAATGTCCACGGCTTGCAGGCTGAGGGCGTGGGTCAACTGCCGCCAGTCGGTGGCCACCATGTTGGTGGCGGTGGGCAGGCCGGTGGCGCGTTTGAATTCGGCCATCACCTCGCGGCCCGAAAAGCCGTCTTCCGCACCGCAGGGGTCTTCAGCGTAGGCCAGCACACCGTGCATGTCGCGCATGAGGCGGATGGCGTCTTTCAGCAACCAGCCGCCGTTGGGGTCGAGGGTGACGCGGGCGTCGGGAAAACGTTGGGCCAATGCGGTAACGGCCTCCACCTCGGCTTCGCCGCTCAGCACACCGCCTTTGAGCTTGAAGTCTTGGAAGCCGTAGCGGGCTTGCGCGGCTTCGGCCAGGCGCACCACGGCCTCGGGGGTCATGGCGGCTTCGTGGCGCAGGCGGCACCAGTCGTCGGCGTTGTCGGACTCAGAGGCCGGACTCGCATACGGCAAATCGGTTTTGGTGCGGTCGCCCACAAAGAACAAATAACCCAGCATCTGCACCTTGTCGCGCTGCTGGCCTTCGCCCAGCAGGGCTGCCACCGGCACCCCGAAGTGCTGGCCTTGCAAGTCGAGCATGGCCGACTCAACGGCGGCCACCGCGTGGATGGTGGTGCGCAAATCGAAGGTTTGCAGGCCACGGCCACCGGCATCGCGGTCGGCAAACCGGGTGCGCATGGCGTTCAGCACCGCGTGCAGGTTGCCCAGGGTCTGGCCTTCGACCAAGGGGCGAGCGTCTTCCAGCGTCTGGCGGATTTTTTCGCCGCCGGGCACTTCGCCCACGCCTTGGTTGCCCGCGCTGTCGGTCAGGATGACCAGGTTGCGGGTGAAGAAAGGCGCGTGAGCGCCGGACAGGTTGAGCAACATGCCGTCCCGGCCAGCGACCGGGACAACTTTCATGGATTGGATGCGGGGCAAAGTCATGTTGAGGCGGGCCAGGGTCAGTCGGCTTTGATGTTGCGGGCTTCGATCAGCTTCTTCCAACGCGCGAATTCCGCAGCCTGGAAGGCTGTGAATTGCTCGGGCGTGTTGGCCACAATTTCATAGCCCAGGTCGGTCAGGCGGGTTTTGATGGCGGGGTCGTTGAAGGTGTCCACCACGGCGGTGTGCAGCTTTTTCTTCAGGTCAGCGGGCAGGCCTTTGGGGCCGGCAATGGCTTGCCAGGACTGTACGTTGGCCTCTTTGATGCCGTTTTCTTCCAGCGTGGCCACGTCGGGCAACACGGGTGAACGTTTGGCGCTGGTGATGACCAGGGGGCGCAACTTGCCGGCCTTGATTTGCGGCAGCGCGGTGTTGATGTTCATGAACGACGAGTCCACCTGCGCACCCAGCAAATCGGCCATCACAGGGCCACCGCCTTTGTAGGGCACGTGAATGCCGCTGGTGCCGGTTTGTTGCCAGAACAGCTCGGCCGTCAGGTGGTCGCTGCTGCCGTTACCCGACGAGGCAAACGCCATTTTGTTGGGGTTGGCTTTGGTGAAAGCAATCACGTCGGCCAGGGTTTTGTGAGGCGAACTGGCGGGCACCACCAGCACATTGGGCGCTTGCACGGCCACCGAGATGTAGTCGAAGTCTTTGGTGGCGTCGTAGTTGGTTTTGATGAAGTGCGGCGCAATCACGTAGGGGCCCAGCGAGGCCACCAGCAGTGTGTGGCCGTCAGGCGCAGCCTTGGCCACAAAACCAGCGCCGATGGTGCCCGTGGCACCGGCCTTGTTCTCCACGATAAAGGTGCCGCCCAGCTTTTCCTGAAACTTGGTTTGCAGCGTGCGGCCAATCTGGTCAGACGCCCCTCCGGGCGGAAACGGCACCACCAGGGTCACGTTTTTGTCGGGCCAGGCCAATGCGCTGGTCATGGCCAGGGCAGCGGCCAGGGTGGTGAACAGTTTCTTCATGGTGCATCTCCGGTGCGGGAATTGATCCAAACTCAATTTGGTAGCGGTACCAATTGAATGGTAGCGATACCATTACAGCAAATCAAGCGGGTGAACTAGGGGTTTTTACGGGGGTGTTCGCTGAAAACGGCCCACTCAGGCGCTGTCGCGTTCAACCATGGAAAAACCCACATCCACAATGCGCGGGTCAACAGGGCGGCCCTCGGCCCGGTCCATCAGGCAACGGGCGGCACGGACCCCGATGTCAGCCCCGTTGATGCGCACGGTGGTCAGCGCAGGCACCATGTCCGACACAAAAGGCACGTCACCAAACCCCACCACCGCCAATTGGTCCGGCACCTCAAGCCCACACGCACGCGCCTCGGTCATCACGCCCAGGGCCAACAGGTCTGAGCTGCAAAACACGGCCTGCACATCGGGCGCTTGCGCCAACAGGCGGGCACAGGCGTTGCGCCCGCTTTTCAGGGTGCGCTCCCGGCCCACATTCACCTCGAGCACGGGTGGCAGGCCGCGCTGGGCCACCGCCTCTTTGAACGCTGTGGCACGCCGGGCGGCGCGGTCGTCTTCGGCGCGCACCAGGGCCAGGCGCTGGTGGCCTTTGTCCATCAGGTAGCGTGCCACTTCCCGGCCAATTTCGGTGTGCGAAAACCCCACCAGCATGTCAATGGGGGTGGGCGTCAGGTCCCAGGTTTCCACCACCGGAATGCCCGACGCCAGCAGCCGTGTGCGCCCCTTGCCGGGGGGCAGGATGCCGGTCAGGAAAATGCCATCGGGGCGGCGGCCGATGATGGCCTCCAGCAGCAGCTCTTCACGCGCAGCCGAGTAGCCCGACTGCCCCAGCATGAGCTGGTAGCCCGCTTCAAACAGCGTGCCATTGAGCGACTCGATGGTCTCCATGAACACCGACACCACCGTGCTGGGCACCACCGCCGCAATCAAGCGGCTGCGCGACGAGGCCAGCCCGCCCGCCATGCGGTTGGGCACGTAGCCGGTGCGGGCCACGGCATCGGTGACCTTTTGCAGCACGTCGGGCGACACCTGGTCGGGGGTGTTGATCGCCCGCGAAGCGGTGATGGGCGCGACCCCGGCCAGCTTGGCCACGTCCCGCAGGGTGATGGCCCCGCTGCCGCGCCGTGATCGTTTTGCCCCGTCTTTGTCTGTTGCCATGAAATGCCCGCTTGTGGTACCGCTACCATTGAACCTACAATCGCCCCGAAATGCAACGGGTGCAACCCTGCACCGCCCAATGATAGGAGACGGCCCATGAACGCCACGCCCTGCCCTGCCGCCCCCCGCCCCCCACACACCATCCGCATGCACGAGCGGGACAACGTGGCCATTGTGGCCAACGACGGCGGCTTGCCCCCGGGCACCACACTGCCCAGCGGCCTGGTGCTGCGCGAGCGCGTGCCCCAGGGCCACAAGGTAGCGCTGGTGGACGTGCCCGCAGGTGGTGCGGTGTTGCGCTATGGCATCCCAATTGGCCACGCCGTGGCTGACATCGCGGCGGGCAGCTGGGTGCATGAGCGCCTGCTGCACATGCCCGACGCCCGGGGGCTGGACGGCCTGCCCCGCTGCACCGTGCAGCCCGCCCCCCTGCCCCCGCTCGACGGCTTCACCTTCGAGGGCTACCGCAACGCCGATGGCAGCGTGGGCACGCGCAACATACTGGCCATCACCCAAACCGTGCAGTGCGTGGCGGGCGTGACCGACTTTGCCCTGCAGCGCATCAAGGCCGAGCTGCTGCCCCGCTTTCCCCAGGTGGACGACGTGGTCGCGCTGGAGCACGGCTATGGCTGCGGCGTGGCCATTGACGCGCCCGATGCGGTGGTGCCCATCCGCACGCTGCGCCACATCAGCCAAAACCCCAACTTCGGTGGCGAGGTGATGGTGGTCAGCCTGGGCTGCGAAAAGCTGCAGCCCGAGCGCCTGCTGCCACCCGGCAGCATCCCGCTGGTGGACGAACGCCAAGCGGCCACAGACCCGGCCAACGCCTTGGACGTGGTGTGTTTGCAAGACGACGCACACGTGGGCTTCATGTCCATGGTGGACCACATCGTGCGCCAGGCCGAAACCCATTTGCAACGCCTGAACGCCCGCCGCCGCGAAACCGTGCCCGCCAGCGCACTGGTGGTGGGGGTGCAGTGCGGCGGCAGCGACGCGTTTTCGGGCGCCACCGCCAACCCGGCGGTGGGTTTTTGCACCGATTTGCTGGTGCGCGCCGGGGCCACGGTGATGTTTTCTGAAACCACCGAGGTGCGCGACGGCATTGACCAGCTCACCTCGCGCGCCACCACGCCCGAGGTGGCCGACGCCATGGTGCGCGAAATGGCCTGGTACGACCCCTACCTGAAACGCGGCAGCGCCGACCGCAGCGCCAACACCACGCCGGGCAACAAAAAGGGCGGACTGTCCAACATCGTGGAAAAGGCCATGGGCTCCATCGTCAAATCGGGTACTGCGCCCATTTCGGGCGTGCTGTCACCGGGCGAGAGCCTGCGGCACAAGGGGCTGACGCAGGGACTGGTGTACGCCGCCACCCCGGCCAGCGACTTCATTTGCGGCACGCTGCAATTGGCCGCAGGCATGAACCTGCA
>CAYFFJ010000014.1:616-28673 GCA_964342395.1 uncultured Hydrogenophaga sp. | reverse complement strand
CCCGCCGCTGGCACGACCTGATGGACGTGAACGCGGGCACGATTGCCGACGGCACGGCCACCATTGAAGACGTGGGCTGGGCGCTGTTTCGCCTGATGCTGGAGGTGGCCAGCGGCCGCCAGAAAACCTGGGCCGAACACTGGAAACTGCACAACGCGCTGGTGCTGTTCAACCCCGCGCCGGTGACTTGAGGCAAACGGTCACCGCCAGCCCAGGCGCTGCGTTGCGCACGGCAAACGTGCCACCGTGGGCCAGTGCCACCAGCTTGCACAGGTGCAGCCCCAGGCCCACACCGCCTTGGGCACGGGTGCGGGCCGTGTCGGGCCGGAAAAACGGCTCGGCCAGGCGGGACAGATCGGCCTCGGCCACACCGGGGCCGTGGTCGCGCACGGTGAGGCAGATGCCCTGCCCCGCCACGGCCAGGTGCACCTCGGGGGGCAAGGGGGCTTCGGCGCTGTGGCGCAGGGCGTTGTCCAGCAGGTTGCGCAGCAGCAGGCGCAGGCGCGCGGCGTCCAGCGCCAGCGTGGGCAGGGCGGGGTCGGCGTGCAGGTGCACATGGGCCGCCCTGGGGTGGCGGGCTTGCAGTTCGGCCAGCACCTCGCGGGCCAGGGCGGGCAGCGCCACGGGCTCGCGCTGCAAGGCGGCGTGGCGGCCGGCCAGGCGCTCGCTTTCCAGCAAATCGGCGATCAGGTGGGCCATTTCCTGCAAATCGTGCAGCAGCGCGTCGCGCTGGGGGGCCACGTCGGGGGTTTCAGGCAGCAGCTCGGTGTGGAGCCGAGCGCGGGTGATGGGGCTGCGCAGCTCGTGGCTGATGGCCAGCAGCAACGCGCGTTTGGCGTCGAGCATCTGGCGGATGTCTTCCCCCATGGTGTTCAGCGTGGCGGCCAGTTCGCCCAACTCGTCGGGGCCGTGCACGCAGCGCTGGGAAATGGGCTGGCTGAAATCGCCCGCACCAAAGCGGCGCGCGCCTTCGCCAATGGCGTCCAGGGGTTTGAGCAGGCGGCGCACATACAGCCACGCCGCCAGTGTCAGCAGCAGCAAGGCGGCCAGCGCATAGCCCACCAGCCGGGGGCGGCGCTCGAAGGCCTCGTCGTTGATGCCAAAAGTGAGCGTGTGGCCATCGACGGTGGTGCGGGTCAGCAGCGTTTCCCACCGGCTGCCGTCGCCCCAGCGGTCGTGCGGCCCGCCGTCGCGTTGCCAGGGGGCAAGCCGGTGGCCGGGATGGGACTGCCAGTTGACCACCGGCCCGGCCAGGTCGATGGTGATGGGCAGCCGCTGGGTGATGGCCAGCGCCCGCTCGGGGCGGGGCGGGGCAGCCGCGTCGGGGCTGACCTCGGCGGCCAGGCGGTCCACATAGTCCATCAGCAGGGGGCGTGCGGCCTCGCGCCAGCCCAGCGAAAACGCTTTTTGCGCCCCGGTGACAAACACAAAGGCCATGGCCACGGCCAGCAGCAAAAACGCCACCACCAAGCGCAATTTGATGGAGTGGGTCAACCGGTGTTTGGCCCGCCGCCAAGGGGGGGTGGGTGCGGGGGCCTGTGGCACAGGCTGGCTCATGGCATGACCGGGCGCAGCGCCAGCGAGTAACCCGCGTTGCGCAGGGTTTTGATGCACTCCAGCGGCTCCAGCTTGCGGCGCAGGCGGCTGACCACGATGTCCACCGCGCGGGTGTACAGCTCGGCCTCGTGACCGCGCAGGTGGTTCAGGATGTCGTCGCGGCTGAACACCTTGCCGGGCTCGCGCGCCAACAACAGCAGCAATTCGAACTCAGTGCCGGTGAGTTCCACTTCCGCACCCAGGCGGGCCGTGCTGCGGCGGGGGGGGTCGAGCGTGAGGCCGTCGAAACGCAGCTCGTCGCCCGCCACGGCGGTGGGGGGCGCACCCGGCGGCTTGCGGCGGCGCAACACGGTTTGCAGCCGGGCCACCAGTTCGCGGGGCTCGAACGGTTTGGGCAAATAGTCGTCAGCTCCCAGCTCCAGGCCCACCACGCGGTCCATCACGTCGCCGCGCGCTGTGAGCATGACCAGGGGAATGTCGCTGCTTTTGCGGATGGTGCGGCACAGCGCGAAGCCGTCCATTTCGGGCAGCATCACATCCAGAATGGCCGCGTCAAAACCGCCCGTTTGCAGGTGCGCCAACCCGGCGCTGGGCCGGGTGGCGTGCACCAGTTGCAGCTCGAAGCGCTGGAAATACACGGCCAGCGGCGGGCCCAATTGCTCGTCGTCGTCGATCAGCAAGATGCGGTTCATGGCGGGGATTCTGACAGTCCCGGCCCCTGCACCAGGTGCCGGTGGCGCACGATGAGGCGGCGCAAACGGTGCTGCACGGGCGAGGTCAGTGCGTCAAACCGGTCGGCAGCGGCCAACAGCAAGGGCAGCACCGGTGCGGCATGGACGGGTTGCCGCTGCGACAGGCCCACCCACAGGCCCAGCGCGTGTTCGCGGTCAAAACGCGGGCCCCACACCAGGGCCAGCAGTTCGGCGTGGGGGTCATCGCTGCCGTTGAGCAAGGCCGGGGCATGCGCCCGGCTCTGGCGCGTCAGCTCGTGCAGGGGTGCACGGACAGAAGGGGCAGGAAGGGCAGAAAGGGCGGGTGACACGGCCCTGCCCCGCTCAGCCCCGGCCCCACCAGCCGTGGCCGCGCTTGTCCAGCTTGTCGCGCACCTGCTGTTGCTGCCCGGGGGTCAGGCTGTCGTAAAAATCGCCGAAGGCGGCCAGCACTTTGGGGCCATGGCCTTGCACGGCCTGGGTTTTCTGGTCGAGCAGGGTTTGGGCCTGGGTGCGGTCGAACTTGTCACCGGCAATCAGGGCTTTCAGGTCGGCGCGGGGGTCGGTTGAGCCGCCTTTGAGGGCTTTGCGCGAGGCGATCATTTCATCGGCCAGCACGCCCAGCTTTTGCTTTTGCGTGTCGTTCAGGGCCAGCTTGTCGCTGATTTTGTCCACCGCTTTGCCGCGCATCTCGGTGATGCGCTCGTCGCTCCAGCCCCGGGCGTGGTCGCCCCGGGTGCCACAGGCGGTCAGCCCTCCCAACACGACGGTGGCGGTGGCCAGGCCAATGAGGCTGCGTTGGATCCAGGTTTTCATGGGGGTGCTCCTTTCGGGAAGCTGTTGAACATGGCCGTGATGGTGCCCAGGGGGTGCTCGGGCCGGGTGTCGGCGCTGTCGCGGTTTTTTTCGTTTTGTTTCAGGTGGCAGTTGTCACCGTCCAAACGCCGTCAATGGCAAAATAAAGCAGAGCTTAAAACCCATACCCATCAAGCGCTACAGGCAAAAAATGCATAAAAATTCACCCGCAACGCACCGCCCACCCACCGAGGCACTGGTGCTGGGTGCCGGGATGGTGGGGGTGTGCACCGCGCTGCATTTGCAAACCAAAGGCGTGCAGGTGGCGCTGGTGGACCGGCGCGGGCCTGGGCAAGAAACCTCGCACGGCAACGCCGGCATCATTCAGCAAGAGGCGGTGGCGCCCTACCCTTTTCCGTTCGACACCGCCACGCTGCTGAACGCGGCGCTGCGCCGGGGCGCAGACATCCACTGGCACGCCAGCGCCCTGCCCCGGCTGTTGCCCCACTTGCTGCGCTACGCCTGGCATTCGCTGCCGCACCACCACGCAGCCATTGCCCAGGCCTACAGCCGCCTGATTGCCCACGCCACCGGCGAGCACCAACCCTGGATCGACGCCGCAGGGGCGCAGCACCTGGTGACGCGCCAGGGTTTTCGGTTTGCCTACCGCACACCACGCGCCCTGGCGCAAGCGGTGGCCAACGCCCAAGCGGTGCACACCGCCCACGGCGTGCCCTTTGACGTGCTGGACGCCCCCACGCTGGCCCTGGCCGAACCCGCCCTGCGCCCCGGCCACCTGGCCGGGGCCCTGCACTGCACCAGCCCCTGGAGCGTGAGCGACCCGGGCGAGCTGGTGGCACGTTATGCGCGCCTGTTTGTGCAGCGCGGCGGCACTTTTGTGCAAGGCGATGCCCACACCTTGAAGCCACACGCCGGGGGTTGGCGCGTGCGCAGCGACAGCGGCTGGCTGGACGCCACGCACGCGGTGGTGGCGCTGGGGCCTTGGTCGGGCGCACTGGTGCAGCGCCTGGGCTGCGCCGTGCCGCTGTTTGTGAAGCGCGGCTACCACCAGCACCACACCGCCCCGTTGCCGCTGAACCTGCCACTGCTCGACGCCGAGCGTGGCTACGTGCTGGCCCCCATGCGCCAGGGCCTGCGCCTGACCACCGGGGCCGAGCTGGCCCGGCTGGACTCCCCCCCCACCCCCGTGCAACTGGGCCGTGCCCAGGCCTGCGCACAACAGTTGCTGGACCTGGGCCCTGCCGTCGATGCCACACCCTGGCTGGGCAACCGCCCCTGCATGGTGGACATGCTGCCGGCCATTGGCCCCGTTGCGCGCCAGCCGGGCCTGTGGTTCAACTTCGGGCATGGGCACCAGGGCTTCACGCTGGGCCCGGTGTCGGGCCGCCTGCTGGCGGAGCAAATCACCGGCCAGCCCACGGTGGTAGACCCCACGCCCTACCTGCCAGCGCGGTTTGGGGTGTGAGCCCACACCTCACTGCGGCACACGGCTGCCCCACCAGGCCGCGCCGATGATGAGCACGGCGGCCAGCAGCACGTTCCACTGCAACGCATCGCCCCGCACCGTCACCAGCAACGCGGTGGACAACAGGGGCGTGAGAAAAGCCATGAGCCCGATGCGGCGCGGGTCACCGGCCTTGATGGCCGCGTCCCACAGAAAAAACGCCCCGCCCAACGGCCCCAGGCCCATGGCCACAATCAACAGCCCGTCTTGCGTGGCCAAGGGGGTGGCTGGCTCCAGCGCCCAGTGGCACAGCAAAGACAACACGCCCGATACTGCCGCAAAACTGCCCACCGCCGCGGTGGGAAAGGCGGGCACCCGCCGCGTCAGCAGCGAATAACTGGCCCAGACAAACGCGGCACCCAAGGCCAACAGGTAGCCGGGCTCAAAACCCAGCTGCAGCCCTGCCCCGCCCCCGCTGCGCCCCACGATGGCAATGGCCGCGCCCACAAACCCCAGCACCGCTGCGCCCACGTGTGACCAGTGGAGGCGCAGGCCCGGCAAAAACAGCGGGGCCATCACCACCATGCCCAGGGGCCACAGGTAGTTGATCAGGTTGGCCTCCACGGGCGGCGCATGGCGCAGCGCCAGAAACAGCAAAAAGTGGAACATGAACAGGCCGTACACCCCCAGGGCCAGGGTGCGCGGGGGCACGCGCCAGGCGGCCAGTTTGAAACGCGACAGGGGCAGCGCAATGAGGCTGCCCACCAGCAGCGACAGCCCGGTCAACAAAAACGGGGGCACATGGGCCAGGGACACGCCCAGGCTCGCCAGCGTGCCCCACAGCGCAATGGCGGCCAGCGCCAGGCCGTCGGCATACAGAGGAGATTTCATGGCGCGCAGCTTACCGGCGCTCAGGTGCCCGCACCGCCGGTGAATCGTCGCAAAACGCCTGTCTGGCGGCGCAAGGCCGCCGTGAGAGCCGAGGGTGAGTCATACCCCACCGCCGATGCCACATCGGCCACCGCCATGCCCCCTTGGCGTAACACCTGAGCGCGGGCCATGCGCAACTGGCGCACCCACGCCATGGGGGCACACCCCAAGGCCGCCGCGCAGCGGGCGCGGAACTGGCTCTCACTCAGGTGCACACGTGCGGCCAGATCGGCCACCGACAGGGGCTGTGCCAGGCGTTGATCGGCCCAGACCATCAGCGACGCCCAGTCAATGCCGCGCTGGGGCCGAGGAAGTTGCCAGTCCGTGCCCCAGGAGGGATCGTGCGTGTCAAGCACCAGGCAACGGCTGCCTGTGGGCGACTCAAAATCGTGGCGCTCGCCCGGACACAGCACCCAGCCTTGGCCACGGGACAGAGCCAAACCCCGTCCCTCCACCTCCAGCTCCAGCACGCCCTCCAGCGCCCACAGCACCTGGAAGTGGTCGTGCACGTGTGTGCCTGGGGCAGCACCGTAGTGGCGAACGGTCAGTGAGGCGGAGGGTGTCGCAGCGGCCATGGCGGCACATTGTGCCGCGCCGGTCGGTCAAAGCGGCAGCGGCTGGCGGCTCACCCACGCGGGCAGCGGCAAGGGGCGGTGCAACACGTCGTTGGCCAGCCACAGGGTGCTCTGGCGGGCGCGTTCGGCCACCACGTCCAGCGGCAGTTGCTGGTAGTCGTCGTTGAACACCTCGTAGCTGTAGTCGCCCGCATAGCCCATGCGGTCGAGCTGGATGACCAGCTCGGCCAGCTGTTCGCTGTGCACCCCCTCGCCGGGGAACACGCGGAAGGTGCGGGCTGTGCTCATGCGCTCTTCGAAGCTGGGGGTTTCGTGCCACATGAAATCGGACAGCTGCACCAGGAAAATGCGGCTGGGGTCGATGTCGTCGATGGCGGCCAACGGGGTTTTGGCGGCAAAAATGTGGAACGAATCCAGCCCCACGCCGAGGTTGGGGAAGTCGGCGCGGCACACCACGTCCCACGAGGTGGGGTATTCATTGACCGTGCGGCCCCAGCTCAAGGCCTCGTAGGCCACGCGGATGCCCAGGGGCAAAGCCAGCATGGCGAGTTTGCGCAGGTCGCTGGCGATGGCATCCAGGTCTTGCGAGGCGTGGCGCGAGGTGGACGAACACGCCAGCAGCACTTTGCTGCCGGTGGCCGCGCACATCTCCAGCATGGCCTTGGCAATGTCCACCTTGTAGCCGTGCAGGTGGCCCGACAGGCCTTCAAAGTCGCGCAGCACCTGAAACCCGGTGGGCCGCAACCCACTGGCCTGCACGGCGGCCACGGCGGCATTCACACCACCGGGGTGGCCCACCACATCGCGGGCACTGAGCATGACTTGCTCAAACCCCGCCGCCCGCATGGCCGCCAACTTGGCCTCCAGCGGACCCGCCAGGGTGATGGTGTCCATGCCAAATCCGTTGAGCTTGTTCATGGTGGTGCCCTCAGGCCTTCAGGCTGGCGGGCTGGTGCACCAGCTCGAACGACACCGATTCCAGCGCGTTGCGCGTGAGCGCCCCCCGGTCTTCGGGGTGCAACTGGGCGGAATGCACAAACTCCACCCCGTGTGCGGTCAACAAGGCCACGGCGTGCGCCACGTCGGGCGTGCCCAGGCCGATGCGCTGCAGGCACTCGGGGCCGGCGTCTTCGTCCATGCGCGGATCGGGTTCGACCAGTTGCCACAGAAAGGTGTTGCAAGGACTGCGCAGCAAAGTGCCTTTGGGCAGGATGCCAAAGCGCTGGTCGTCGGGGATGGTGGCAAAGCCAAACATGGTTTCAAAGTAAGCCGTCCAATCGGCGCTGCGGGCGGGGCCGATGTACTGCACCACGCCAAAGTAACCCATGCCGCCCAGCGCGGGCGGGTGGGCATCGACGGTGGGAATGGGCACAAAGTCCACGTCGTAAATGCTGAACTCTTTCCAGCGGTCCACAAAGTAAAAGCGGCTGCCACCGGGGCCGTGGATGGCGGGAATGTGCAGCTCCATGGCCTGGGCGTGGCTGGGCACGTCCCATGCGCCCAGGTCGGTGCAGGCGCGCAGGGCTTTCAACGCATCGCGCACCCGAAAGGCCACGGCCGAAATGACCGGGTGGCCACCCACGGTGGCGCTCACGCGGGCGTCGTCGGGGTGGGCGTTGACCACCAGGTTCATCTGGCCCTGGCGGTACAGCGTCACTTCGCGCGAGCGGTGGCGTGCCACCGGGCGAAAACCCATGGCCTCCAGCACCTGGCCGAGGGCCTGCGGGCGGCTGGTGGCGTATTCGATGAATTCAATGCCCTCCAGCCCCAGGCGGTTGGGCAGTTGGGGCACGGCTTCGCGGTCAATGGCGGGGGCAAGTGGGTGCATGGCGGGGCTCCGGGGCTGAAACGGGGTCAAACAATGAAAACTCAGAGGCGTGCCACCGAACGCAGGTGCTCGGCGGTGGTGGTGGGCAGGTCAAAAAACTCCAGGTAAGCGGGAATTTGCTCAAACAGCATGTCAGAGCCCACCTGCACCTGGCAACCCCTGGCTTGGGCGGCTTGCAAAAAAGCGGTCATTTCGGTGCGCATGACGACCTCGCCCACAAACGTGGTGGGCGCGATGCGGGACATGTCCATGGGCAAGGGGTCGCCCTCGTTCATGCCCATGGGGGTGGCGTTGACCACCAGGTCAAACCCCGCCGGGTCGTTGCTGCCGGTGTGCACATCGATGTCAGGGTAGTTTTGCTTCAGGCGCTGGCCCAGGCCTTCGGCGGCGGCGGCGTTCACGTCAAACAGGGCAATGGCCGCAATGCCAGCACCGGCCAGCGAAGCGGCAATGGCGCAGCCCACGCCACCGCTGCCCACCACCAGCACACGGGCCCCTTCGAGCTTCAAGCCTTTGCGCAACACGCCGCGCACAAACCCGGCACCGTCGAACATGTCGCCCACCAAGCGACCATCGGGCAGGCGCTTGACGGCGTTGCAAGCCCCGGCCACGCGCACGGTGGCGGTCACCTCGTCCAGCAGGCCCACGGTCACCACTTTGTGGGGCATGGTGATGAGTGCACCCCGGATGTTGGTGAGGCTGAACACCGCCTTCAGGTAAGCGGGGTAATCCGCCGCCTGGCAGCCCATGGGCACCACCACCGCATTGATGCCCGCCTGCGCAAAGTACGGGTTGTAAATCTGCGGGGACTTGAAGCTGTGCGTGGGGTAGCCGATGTGGGCAATGAGTTCGGTGTTGCCGTTGATCATGGAGGGCTCTTACAAAGTGTGGGGTGCGCGAACAAGCAGGCAGCACTGTGGGGCAAACGGGTCAAAAACCGGGCCACAGCGCCACACACACAATCGACATTCGCACATCAAAGATCAATAAACGAACGAATTAGGGGTAAACCCAGGAGCCCCTCGCCCCGTGGAGGGGATTCACCGGGGCGGTACCGGTCAAGCCGCAGGTGGGTGTTTGCGGGCCAGGCCGTCCAGGGCAATGAGGTAGCCATCTACCCCAAAACCAATGACGATGCCGGCCGCAGCGGGCGACACCCACGAGTGGTGGCGGAATTCTTCGCGGGCGTGCACGTTGGAAATGTGGATTTCATACACCGGCAAGCCGTCAACCCCCTTGATGGCATCGTGCAGGGCAATGCTGGTGTGGGTGAAAGCGCCGGGGTTGAACACCGCGCCCACGGCCTCGCCTGCTTTGTACAGGCGGCCGTATTCGTGGATTTTGTCGATCAGCGCCCCCTCCCAGTTGCTTTGAAAGCACTCCGCCTCAAAGCCCAGCCGCTGGGCGGCCTGGGTGAACAGGGCCTCCACATCGGCCAGCGTGGTGTGGCCGTATTGGGTGGGCTCGCGGGTGCCCAGCAAGTTGAGGTTGGGGCCGTTGAGAAGCAGAACTTTTTTCATGAAACAGACCAGACAAGGCGGTTGAACACAGGCCCCAACATACCGGGCGGCAGTGGGGCCGGGGAACTTGCAGCTTACTTGCGGACTTTGGCCAGCTCGGCCTGTACTTCTTTCACGGTGTCCTGGCCCACGGAAACGGCGTATTTGGCGGTGACAGGGCGCATTTTGTCGCGCAGCTTGTCCATATCGGCGGCCGACAACTGGGTGACCTGCATGCCGTTTTTCTTCAGGTTGTCCAGAATGCCGGCGGCCTGGCTGCGCGACTGGTCACGCTGGTACTTGGCCGATTCGGTGGCCGCGTCTTGCAGGATTTTTTGCTCGGCAGGGGTCAGCTTTTCCCAAAACTTCTTGCTGATGACCACCGATTGCGGGTTGTACTGGTGGTTGGAGAGCACCATGTGCTTTTGCACCTCGTACAGCTTGGCCGAGTTGATGGTGGCCACGGGGTTTTCCTGGCCGTCAACGGCTTTTTGCTCCAGCGCGGCATACACCTCGGGCCATGGCAGGGGTGTGGGGTTGGCGCCCAGGGCTTTCACCCAGTCCACGTTGATGGGGTTGGGAATGACGCGCAGCTTCAGCCCTTCCAGGTCGGCCAGGGTGTTGATGGCGCGTTTGCCGTTGGTGATGTTGCGAAAGCCCAGCTCGTAGTAACCCAGGCCAATCAGGCCTTTTTCTTCCAGCTTCTTGTGCAAGCCTTTGCCGAAGGCGCTGTCCATCACGGCATCGGCTTCTTTGGTGTTGCCGAACATGAAGGGGAAGTCAAAAATGGCGAACTCTTTCACTTGCGAAGCGAAGATGCCCGAGTTCATGGAGGCCATTTCCAGTGTGCCGCCTTGCAGGGCAGACACGTTGGCCTGGTCGCTGCCCAGCGCGCCGCCGGGAAAAATGTTGACCTTGATCTTGCCGCCAGACTTGGCCGCCACGATTTCGGCGAACTTTTCCATGCCCATCACAATGGGATGGCCTTTGTTGTTCTGGTTGGCAAACTTGATCACGCGTTCCTGCGCAAAGGCAGTGGTGAACGCAGTGGCTGCCACAGCGGCCAGCAGGGTTTTCATCATCAAACGTTTCATGTTGTCTCCAGGGTGAAAAGGCAGTACGCAAAGCCGGGGAAACCCCCTGCGGCGTACCAGGCGCAGGGGGCGTTGAAACACACACTCAGTTGTAGAACCAGCGGGCGGGCGCCATCACCAGGTCAGGGAACAGCACCATCAGGAACATCAGCGCAAACTGGGCCAGCATGAAGGGCCACACGCCCTTGGTCACGTCGTCCATGCTGACCTTGCCCACACCGGCCACGGTGTTGAGCACGGTGCCCACGGGCGGGGTGATGAGACCAATGGCGTTGTTCATGATGAACAGCACACCAAAGTACACGGGGTCGATGCCTGCGGCCTTGACGATGGGCATCAACACGGGGGTCAGGATCAGGATGGTGGGCGTCATGTCCATGGCCGTGCCCACCACAATCACCAGAACCATGATGGCGAACATCAGCAGCTTGGGGCTGTCCAGCAGGGGTTGCAGCAAAGCCACCAGCTGGTCGGGCAATTGCGCCACCGTGATGAGCCACGCCGATACCATGGCGGCGGCCACCAGGAACATGATGACCGAGGTGGTTTTGCCAGCCGCCAGGAACAAGCCATACAGCTGGTTCCATTTCAGCTCGCCATACACCAACACCGAAATCAGCAGCGCGTACACAGCGGCCACCACCGCCGCTTCGGTGGGGGTGAACACACCAAACTTCAGGCCCACCACCACGATCACGGGCAACCCCAAGGCAAACACCGCTTCACGCAAGGCCTTGGCCACGTCGGCCTTGTTGGCCCTGGGTGGGGGGGTGACCGCCTCTTTGCGGGCCACATACCACCAGGTGAAGCACAGGGCCACGCCCAACATCACACCGGGTGCAATGCCTGCCATGAACAGCTTGGAAATGGACACGTTGGCGGCCACGCCAAAAATCACGAAGCCAATGGAAGGCGGGATGATGGGCGCGATGATGCTGGCCGCCGACAACAGCCCGGCCGAGCGGGCCTTGTCATGCCCGGCGTGCACCATCATGGGCAACAGCAAGGCCGACAGCGCTGCCGCATCGGCCACGGCTGAGCCCGACAGCGCCGCCATGATCACGGCGGCCATGATGGCCACGTAACCCAGACCGCCCCGGATGTGCCCCACCAGCGACATGGCAAACAGCACGATGCGCTTGGACAGACCACCCGCGTTCATGATTTCGCCCGCCAGCATGAAAAACGGCACGGCCAGCAGCGGAAAGCTGTTGGAGCCTTCAATCAGGTTTTGTGCCAGGATTTGCGCGTCAAACATGCCCAGGTGCCACATCAGGGCAGCACCGCTGGCCAGCAGCGCAAAAGAAATGGGCACACCAATGGCCATGGCGGCCATCAGGGTTCCCAGAAAAACAGCAATCGTCATGGGTGTCTCCGGGAGGGGGCTCAGGCGTGTGGGTCGCCGTGGGGCATGTCGTCTGACTCGCGGATGCCAATCAGGTCTTTGTCGGCCATCTGGCCACTCACCAGCAGCCACAGGTTCAGCAGCAGGATGGGGGCGCCCAACACCGCAAACACCACGCCGCTGGCATAGAGGTAGCCCATGGAGGTTTCCATCACCGCGCTGGTGGAATCCCAGTTGATGACGGTTTGGGCCCAAGAGCCTTCAAAAATCAGCCAGCTCATGTAGAGCATCACCACGTAGGTGCCGCCCAGGCACAGCTTCTGGCCGGCCACCGGCAAACGGGCAATGAGGGAATCGGTGCCCAGATGGGCACGTTCGTTGAGGGCAATGACCCCCCCCAGAAACGTCATCCACACAAAACACCAGCGCGACAGCTCTTCAGACAGGGTGATGCCTGAATTGAAGCCGTAGCGCATGACCACGTTGCCATACACCATGACCACCATGAGCGCCAGGCTGAACACCATCAGCAAGGCCAGCACCTTGCAGTAGCGGTTGATAAAACTTTGAACCACGCAATGTCTCCAAACAACGGGATGCGCTTAATGTACTAACTGGTTAGTTTTTCAATATTGGTGTTTACCCTAGATAAGCACCCCGCCTCGATCACCGCCCGGCGGGCTCAAGCACGCACGTAACGCTCCACCATGTCAATCACGTTGCGTCGGCGCTGGGCCACCACATCAGGGTCTTGCACCGGGTGTTTGAAAATCAGGCTGAAGGTGTATTGGTTGGACACATTGAAAAACGTGAGGGCGGAAATGCTTGCGTGGATGTCAATGGGGTCCATTCCGGGGCGAAACACACCACTGGCCACACCCCGGTCGTACAGCTGCCGAATGGCCTGGATGGCCGGCACGTTCAGGGCCTGGATGCTTTTGCTCTGCGCCAGGTACTGCCCCCGCAACATGTTTTCGGACATGACCAACCGGATGTAGTCCTGGTTGCCATGGTGGTGGTCAAAGGTAAACCCGGCCAAGCGGCGCAAAGCCTCTTCAGGGGGCAAATCTTCCAGGTGCAGACCGCTTTCGATGTGGCGCACCCGGCGGTAGGCCTCTTCCAGCACAGCAATATACAAACCCTCTTTGCTACCAAAATAGTAGTAAATCATGCGTTTGCTGGTGCGGGTGGCGGCGGCAATCTCGTCGATGCGCGCGCCTGCCAGTCCTTTGTCGGCAAACTCATGGGTGGCCACCTGGAGAATTTCAGCCATGGTGCGTGCCGGGTCGTTGGTGCGCCCCTTGGCACTCGAAGTGCTGGCGGTGGGAGGCGTTGTCTCGGTGTTTTGTACTGGTTCGTTCATTCCACCAGTATAGGAGTGCTGGCACGACCCAGGGTTTTCGATCAGACGAGGGGCACACGCAACTGCTCGATCACGGCCTGGGTGCCGGGCCGCACGCCGCGCCACCAGGCAAAGGCCTCGGCTGCCTGCTCGGCCAGCATGCCCACACCATCGGCCAGCTGCCCGGC
The DNA here is from genome assembly GCA_964342395.1 of uncultured Hydrogenophaga sp. Lineage (GTDB taxonomy): Bacteria > Pseudomonadota > Gammaproteobacteria > Burkholderiales > Burkholderiaceae_C > UBA2334. The sequence continues at coordinate 15,345 of CAYFFJ010000014.1, read as the reverse complement.
ACTGGCGCTCTGCGCGAGTCGCAAAAACGGGGTCAGCCCCTTGCCATAGGCCAGCTCATACGCCAGCGCTCCGGGGGCAAACACGCTGGCGGGCACGGGCGGCAGCTCGGCGCTCAGGCTGGCAGAGGTGGCGTTGAACACCACGTCAAACGCCTGGCCGTCCAGCTCGGCATAGCCGCAACCGCGCACCACGCCATGGTCTGCGCCGATGCGGGCCAGGGCAAGGGCTTTGTCCACCGTGCGGTTGGCCACCACCAGCAGGGCCGGTTGTTCGGCCAGGAACGGCAGCAACGCGCCGCGTGCCGCACCGCCCGCACCCAGCATCAACACGCGTTTGCCCGCCAGGGGCACGCCCAGGTTGTGCACCACGTCGCGCACCAGGCCCACGCCGTCGAAGTTGTCGGCCCACACCTGGTCGCCTTCAAATTTCAGGGCGTTGGCGGCCCCCGCCAGTTCGGCGCGGGGAGACTTGTGGGTGGCGCAGGCAAAGGCGTCCAGCTTGAAAGGGGCGGTGACGTTCAGGCCCCGCCCGCCTTCGGCGCGGAAGGCATCCACGGCTGCGGCAAACTGGCCCGGCTGCCCCTCGATCTTGGTGTAGGCCAGGTCTTGCCCCGTGGCTTGTGCAAATGCGGTGTGGATGAGCGGCGATTTGCTCTGACCGATGGGGTTGCCAATGACGGCGTAGCGGTCGGTCATGGAGAGGGCCTTGCTGAGAAAAAAGGGAATGGCGAAATCAGGCGGTGTAGAGCACACCGTCTGCCAGCATGGAAGCAATGTCGGCCTCACCCAGCCCCAGGCTGCGGGCCACTTCGGCGTTGTGTTCGCCCAGCTCGGGGGCCACCTGGGTGAGGGTGGTGTCGCACCCCGAAAACCTGAACGGCAGGTTGGGCAGTTTGATTTTGCCCAGCACCGGGTGGTCTTGCTCCAGCACCATGCCACGGGCCTGGATTTGCGGATCGGCCAGCACCTCGTCGATGCGCTGCACCTTGGCGCAAGGCACGTCAATGCCGTCCAGCGCGGCCAGCACCTGGGCCACGGGCTGTGCGGCCACCCAGGTTTTGACCACGGGCAAGATGGCTTGCCGGTGGGCGTTGCGGCCGGTGGAGGTATGGAACCGCGCATCGCTGCCAAAACCCGCCGGGCCGCCACTGGCTTCTACCCGCGCGGCAAAGCGCTTCCAGGCGTCGTCCACCTGGGCGGCAATGACCAGGTCGCCGTCTGCCGCGCGGAACACACCGTACAGGGTGCTGTTGGGCATGTCGTGCCCGGTTTGCACCGGCACCTCGGTGCCGCCCGACAGCGTGTAGCACTGCACCGCGTACTCGTGCATGGAGACCAGCGTGTCGTACAGCGCCAGGTCGATGTGCTGACCCTTGCCGCTTTTCACGCGGCCCAACAGCGCGGCGTTGATGGCCGCCACGGCGTGGATGCCGGTGTACATGTCGCCCAGCGAGATGCGCAGCAGCGGCGGTGCCTCGCCGGGGTTGCCCACCAATTGCATGATGCCGCTCTTGGCCTCGGCAATCAGGCCAAACCCGGCGCGGTGCGAGTCGGGGCCGGTGTGGCCGTAGGCCGAAATGGAGCAATACACCAGAGCGGGGTTGCGGGCCGCCAGCTCGGCGTAGCCCAGGCCCAGTTTGTCGAGTGCTCCGGGGCGGTAGTTCTCCACAAACACGTCGGCGCTGTCGGTGAGCTTTTGCAGCAGGGCTTTGCCGCGCGGGTCTTTGATGTTGACGCACACGCCTTTTTTGCCCATGTTCAACTGCAAAAAGTAGCCGCTGTGCTGGCCCGCGTCGCCCACCATCCAGGCATGCTGGCGGCCTGCGTCGCCGGTGGTGGGGCGCTCGACTTTGATGACCTCGGCCCCCAGCGCCGCCAGGCAGCGGCCCACGTAGGGGCCAGCCAGAAAGTGGCTGTAGTCCACCACACGGATGCCCGCCAGCGGCAGGGCTTGGGCAGAGAAATGAGTTTTTTGCATGAAATTGGCACCCAGCGCTTTACTGTATTAATTTGTTTGCTATTGAATTAAAAACACCCTGGGCGGCGTGGAACCATCAGCCGGTGTTCGCCCCGGTGCACCACCTGGCCGTGCTGGTTGATCAGCTCTGACGGCAAGACCACGATGCCCCAGCCCGGCCGGCTTTTGGAGGCGCGCAGCCCAGTCACGGTGAAGCGCACGTGCAGGGTGTCGTTGATTCGAATGGGCAGCAAAAAGTCCCAGGTCCAGCCCAGCGACATGCCGGGCAGAAAACGGTATTCGCTCTGGGTTTTCAGGCCATCGGCAATGCTCAGGCCCAGCAGGCCATGCGCCACGCGGGTGCCAAAGGGGGTGGTTTTGGCGTAGTCCTCGTCGATGTGCACGGGGGTGAAATCGCCGGTCAATTCGGCATAGGCGTTGATGCGGGCCTCGGTCACCAGGTAAGTGGGGCTGGTGCACACGTCACCCTCGGTGGCGTCGTCCCAGTGTTTTTCGGGCGTGGTGAAGCGGGGGGTGGGCGGGGTGGGTTTCATGGGCGGGCTTCAAATGGGGTTCAACCGCGTGGCTTCACGGCCAGTGCCTGGGCCACACTGCCGGGGGCGGCCTGGATCAGTTCCACCGCCAGGCCATCGGGCAGTTGCAGCCAGTTGCGGCCTTGGGGCAGCGGTGTCACGCCCCAGGACTGGGCGGCGGCCAGCGCAGCCGCCAGGTCGTCCACCATCACGCCCAGGTGGGCCAGCCAGCCCGCTTGGTTGCTGGGCTGCGCCTCAAAACCGGGCGTGGCCATGAGTTGCAGGCCGCCCAGCGTCCAGTACTGGCGCGGGTCGTCGGTGGGGCCGTCGATTTCGCGCACGTCCATGCCCAGCACTTCATAGAAAAACCGGATGTGCCAGTGGATGTCGCGCACGCGGATAGCCACGTGTTCCACATAAGCGGTGGTCGCACCGCGAATCGCTACGGTCATGATGAAAGCGTCTCCAGAATCGGTTATGAGGCGGGGCGCAGGCCGCGCTCCAGGCCTTTGACGGCGGCAACCAGGGTGTCATTGACCGGCGTGGGCACACCGCACTGGCGGCCATAACGGCACACCGCGCCGTTGATGAAATCGATCTCGGTAACCGAGCCTTTTTCCAGGCTTTGCAGCAGCGACGCCTTGAATGCAGGCGGCAGCCCTTGCGCCGCCTTGTCCCACGGCTGGTGGGGTTGGTCCACATTGAGCGCAATGCCCAACGCGCTGGCCACGGCCATGGCTTCGGCCACGGCCGCCTGCGCAGTGGCCGCAATTTCGGGCACCTGGTACAAATCGCCATAGGTAAGCCGGGTAATGCCACTGAGGGCACCCGTGGCCACATTGACCAGCAGTTTGTCCCACATCACGCCCACAATGCGGTCGCTCACGGTGGTGATCAGTCCGGCTTCGTTAAGGGCTCGGCCTATGCGCAGCGCGCGATCGCTCAGGGTGCCATCGAGTTCACCGATCAGGGTTTCTTTGCCGGCGGTGCCGGCCAGCACATGGGCAGGACCCAGCAGGGTACCGCCCACATACGTCTTGCCCGCCATCACCGGCCCAGGCCCGACCACCTCGGCCAGCACGGCCTCATGCCCCAGGCCGTTTTGCAGCGAGATCACCACGGTCTGTGGTCCCACCAGGGCGGTGGCCGAGGCCATGGCCTCCCGGGTGTGAAACGATTTGACCAGCACGATCACCACATCCACCGCCCCCACCGCCGCCGCGTGAGTGGCTGCCCGCACACGCACCGTGCGGTCCAGGCCGCCCGCGCGCAGCACCAAACCCTGCTGGTTGAGCCGCTGCACCTGATCGGCATGGCGGTTGATCAGCCAGACCTCGTGGCCGGCTTCAGTCAACACCCCGCCTATCGCACATCCCAGGGCACCTGCGCCCAATACAGCCCATTTCACGGCAGCTCCTTGTTGCTCATGCCGCCATTGTGAAAAGCTCAAATCATTTCGTAAATGCAATATGCTCAATAATATTCATTGGAATATTTAATATCATGACCCCAGCCCCTGTGCCAGAGCTGCGTTTGCTCCAGCTGTTTGCCCGGTTGCACGCCACCCGCAGCGTGACCCGCACCGCCGAAGCACTGGGCCTGAGCCAGCCCACGGTGAGCATTGGTCTGGCGCGTCTGCGCGCCTGCTGGGGCGATGCCCTTTTTATACGCACAGGCGGGGGCATGCTCCCCACGCCCCGGGCCGATGCATTGCTCGCTACGGTCAAGGCCGTGCTGGACGGGCTGGAGCAGCTGGCCGCTCCGGCACTGGCATTCGAGCCCGCGCAGGCGCAGCGGCATGTGCGCATTTGCATGACCGATGCCAGTCATGTCACGCTGCTGCCCGGGCTGCTGGCCCATGTGCGCGCGGCGGCGCCGGGCATCACGCTGGAGGCCACCCGCATCGACGGCCAGCTGGCCCAGGCCCTGCAATCGGGCGAGGTCGATTTGGCGCTGGGCTACCTGCCCTGGCTGGATGCGGGCTGCTACCAGCAGGCCTTGTACGACCAGGACTGGGTGTGCCTGGCCAATGGGCAGCACCCCCGCATCCCCATCGGCGCCCACCCAGGCGCGGATCGACAACCACGCCCACACCCACACCCACACACCGCCAGCGGCTGGGGCCGCGCCGCCTATGAGGCCGAGCACCATGTGAGCGTGAGCTCGGGCACCGGCCAGCAGCTGCTGGATCAGGCGCTGCTGGCCCAGGGCGTTGCGCGCCGGGTGGTGGTGTCGTTGCCCGGCTTTCTGGGATTGCCAGCCCTGCTCTCCACCACCGATCTGGTGGCCACCCTGCCCCGCCACATTGGCGAAACCCTGGCCCGGGTCTCGGGCCTGCAGGTGCTACCCTGTCCCGTGGCGGTGCCGGGCTTCACGGTCAAACAATATTGGCACGAGCGCTTTCATCAGGACAGCACCAGCCGCTGGCTGCGCAGCACCTGCGCGGGCTTGTTTATGCGCAGCCGCTCATAAGCCCCAGCGCAACCAGCCCGCCACCACACCCAGCGTGAGCAGGGTCACGGGGGCCCCAATGCGGGCATGGTCTCGCCAGCTGATCGCAATACCTTGCTGCTGGGCAAGGTCGGCCACGATGAGGTTGGCAATCGACCCCACCAGCAGCAGATTGCCCGCCAGCGTGCTCACCAGCGCCAGGGCCAGCCCGGCCGCCGCCGGGTCTTGCCCCGCCACATGGGGCAGCAGCAGCATGACGGCGGGCACATTGCTCACCAGGTTGGACAGCACCAGCGTCGCCGCCATCAGCGCACCGGTGTCCCCCAGGTGAATGCCCTGAGCGGCCAGGGCTGCCACAGCCTGGGCAGCCAGGCCGGTTTGCTCAAACGCATGGTTGACCACAAACAGTCCCATAAAAAGAATGAGCAACTCCCAGTCCACAAAGCCCATGACCTGTGAGGAATGGAAACGCCGGCTCAGCAGCAGCACGCCCGCCGCCACCAGCGCAACCACGTCGTGCGGCCAAGTGGTGAACAAGAATGCCGCCAACACGGCCGTGGCCACCACCAGGCCTTTGGCGGTTTGCACACGGTCCAGGGGTGGCTCATGGGTGGAAACAGCAGCGGCAACCCTCTGCGCCACCGGCACGGCCAGCGCAGGCGCCCGGCCCGCGCTCGCCACAGCGCGGGACCCCGGCCCTTTGACCAGCCACAACCACAACACCCACACACTCAACACCACCGGCACCACTGCCTGGCGAAAATAACCGGCAAAGTTCAGGTGCAGCACCGAGCCTATAAGCATGTTTTGCGGGTTGCCGATCAGCGTGGCGGCAGAGCCAATGTTGGCCGCACACGCCAGCCCCACCAGAAAAGGCACGGGCGGCCATCCCCGCGCCAGGCACAGGCGGGCCACCACAGGGGTCATGGCCAGGCAGATCACATCGTTGGAAAACACCGCCGACAGCGCTGCCGCCGCCGCCGCCAACGCACCCAGCACCAGGGAAGGCGGCCACGGCAAACCACCCACTCCTTGCGTCACGGCGGCATAAAACCCGCCCAGACGCATCTGCGCCGACATCACCATGAACGAAAACAGCAGCAAAATCGTGGGCAGATCGATAGACCGGGCGGCTTGCTCCACCGTCACCGCACCCATGCCAATCATGGCAATGGCGCCCAGCAACGCCACGCCCGCCCTGTCCAGCTTGAGCGTCGGGAGCCCACCCAGAAACATGCCCAGATACACCAGCACAAAGGTGGCTACCACGCCCCAATCCCATCCGGTAGGCACCAGTGTCATGGTCAGCGGGTTGGTGGTGTTGAACAGAATAGCGACGGCATGGCGGGCATTGTAGAAAAAAGCCAGGGTCAACAATCGATTTTCAAAAAAAATAGCGCCTGATGCATATACATCAAGCGCTAGAGGCACTATTCACCTAAAAATAATCACTGCCCACCCACCCACTCAGCCATGCATCGGTGGGGATGGGTCAGCAGTGGGGTGGCCAAGCACCCCGGCTGCCTGGCTTACTTGATACCCAGCACCGTGCCTTCGCGGCGTTTGTCAGCAGCCCCGTATTTCAGGCCGGTGTTGAGGTCAATCACCAGGGCTTGTGCGGCCAGATTGGCTCCGTTGGCCTCGTTGCCGCTGCACGCGGGCACACCAATGGCAGGCTCGCGCATGGCATTGAGTGCGCTCATCACGCTGCTGGAGAATGCAGGCGTCGGCACAAACCCGGTGGGGGTAAACGGCCCCGTTTCGCAGAACACACTTCCGCCAGCCCTGGCCGAGATGCGCGGAGCATCGATGGCCTGCTCCACCGTCATGCCGTGGTCGAGCAGGTTGGAGGTGATTTGCACAAGGGCGTTGATGATTTTTGATCCTCCGGCAGAACCCATGGCGGCAAACGGCTTGTTGTCCCGGAAGATCATGGTGGGTGCCATGCTGCTGCGCGGGCGCTTGTAGGGAGCAACATCGTTGGCACCAATGTCGCCGGTGGCCGCGTTGACGGTGGCGGGCCAGTTGAAGTCGGTCAACTGGTTGTTGAGCAGGAAACCATACCCCGGCACCATGATGCCGGAGCCAAACAAGGATTCGACCGTTGTGGTGTAACTCACAATGTTGTTGTCTTTGTCAGCCACCACAAAATGGGTGGTGTGTGTGCCCTCTCTGGGGTCACTGGCACTGGCCGCTGCAACGCGTGTAGCGCCAGTGGCAATTTCGTAGGGCAACGGGTTGCCCGGCACGATGGCGGACACGCCCAGCGCCGAGGCCACCTTGATCAAAGCGCCACGTGCCGTGAGGTATGCGCTGCTGAGCAGCCCGGTGGTGGGCACGTTCACAAAGTCGCCGTCGCCCTCCCAATAGTTGCGGTCGACAAACGACAGGCGCATGGCTTCAATCATGACGTGCAAGGTATTTTTTTCACCAAACCCGTAGCCCTTGGTTTTGTCGCCAATCGGGAACTGCTCCAGCATTTTGAGCTGCTGCAACGCCGTTATGCCGCCGCCCGAGGGGGATGGCATGGTCGCCACGGTGTAGCCCCGATAAGTGGCGGTCAGGGGCTGGCGCAGGGCCACGTCGTAGCTGGTCAGGTCGGCCAGCGTCATTTTTCCTGCGGTACCGGTGGTCAGCGCGGAGCCCGCCGCACCCGTGGTGGCACTGCGGTTTTGCGCAGCCACAATGGCCGCACCAATCTCACCTTTGTAAAACACATCCGGGCCTTGTGCGGCAATCAGCCTGAGGGTTTTGGCCAGATCGGGCTGTTTGAGCACATCACCGGTGTGCAACGGCACCCCTCCAGGTTGAAACACAGCTGCCGTTTCAGGCTGGAGGTTGGTCATGACAAAACCGCGATCGCTGGTGTTGACAATGTCGGCGGCCAGCAGCGCATTGATCTTGAAGCCGGATTCGGCCAGGGTAACGGCCGGTGCAATGGCCGTTGCCAGCGAAATACTGCCCCAGTTTTTCAACGCGGTAGACACGCCCCGCAAGGTGCCGGGCACGCCCACCGAAATACCGGTTGTGGACGCGTCTTCAAAACTGAGACTGCCAAACATGGTGGGCGTGGCGGCTGCGGGCGCCTTTTCCCGCGAGTCGATGTAAAAGGTTTTCCCCTCTTTGGCCAGATGGATCATCATGAACCCACCGCCACCGATGCCTGAGCTTTGGGGCTCGACCACATTCAGCGCAAATTGAATGGCGGCTGCGGCGTCAACTGCGTTGCCGCCTGCTGCCAGGACATCCGATCCCACCTTGGCCGCCAGCGGGTGCGACACCGCAACCACACCGTTGGCATAACCAGTGCCGCTTTGCGGCACGCCGGGCGTGCGGACCACGGCGGCGTCGCCACCACCGCAGCCCGATACCGATACCACGAGCGCTGCCAGCAGCGCCGAGCTGAGCGCAAAACATTGCGCGGGATGTTTGATTTTCACATTGTCTCCTGATGTTTAAACAACCATATTGCCTATGGTCTTCAACATATCAGCAGAGTTCGTGCCAGATATAAATTCAAAAATGAATAATATAAGTTGTTGATTTTAAACAAAAAAATATTTTTATTTACCATCCATTCAATTCATGAATGTGGAAATCCACATTTATCACCAAACCATGGCTGCCTTTCCACACCAAGCAGACCATTTGGGTTGACGCGGTCTTCATTTGCCCATGAATTGCGCGCGCCACAGCCTGCCCATTGCATGCATACTCGCCTGAAAATGCCCATTTTTTGCCGCTCCTATTTCTCCCGAACCCTGTCGCGTCAATGGATACCTACAGCCTGAATCGACTGCCCCGGAGCCTGCGAGCCATGGCCTTACCGGCCATCTGGTTGGGTATCGCACTGTTGACGCTGGCGGCCATGGCAGCGGCATACCTGGCCAGCGAACGCGACGGCTTGGCACAGATCGATGACATGGCTTACCGCCAGCTCGATTTGTACGCGTCGACGCTGGAAAATGAGCTGGGTAAACACGCGTATCTGCCCAGCCTGATCGAGATCGACCGCGATGTCGCCGCGGTGTTTGACCGCCCTGGCGACGAACAAACCCGCGAACGGGTCAATCGAAAACTGTCCAGCCTGAACGTGAGGGCTGGCTCGATAGCCATTGCCTTGATGGGCCTTGACGGCCGTGTGTTGGCCTCAAGCGACGGGTACAAATCCGCACAGGCGTCGGCGCTGCAACCCCCTTTGCCACCTGCGTTTCTTCCCCGCCTGACAGGACCGCAGCAACAACAACAAAGCCAATTTTTTGTCGCACACCCCGAAAGCGGTGCGTCGGAATACTATTTTGCTCAGCCGTTCTCGCGCAGCCGAGTGCCGCTGGGGACCATTTTGGTCAAGATCAGCCTGGATCCGCTGGAGGCAACCTGGATCGATTTGGGCGTTCGCTCCGACAGCGACGCCGTGCTGGTGGTGGATGGCAACGGGGTTGTGATCATGTCGTCTGTCCCGGGCTGGAAATTCCGGACGCTGGCCCTGCTGTCCCCCCAAGAGCTCCAGGAGGTCGATGAGTTGCCCCAATACCCGGCGCAATCGGTCAGGCCCTTGAGCATGACCGTTGAAAAAATCATCGCTCGCGGGGCCAGCCTGGTTCGCCTGCCGGCAACGCAAGGCCTGCCCCAAACCGTGAGCCGGGTGATACAGGAGCGCCCCATGGCCCAGCTGGGCTGGCGCCTGGTGATTGTTTCAGACCCTGGAGAGGTCTGGCGCAATGCCTGGTATGCCGCCTGGGGCGGCGGCGCCATTACCGCATTCATTTGTTTGCTGGCCATGCACCTGTTGCAGCGGCGGCGCGCGATGCAACAGCTGTTTTTGGCACGCAATGCGTTGCAAGCGATCAACGGCCACCTGGAAGCCATGGTGGAACAACGCACGGGCGAGTTGCGCCAGGTCAACCAAAATTTGCTGGATGAAATGAAGGTGCGGCATTTGGCCGAGCAGGAGCTGGTACAAACCGGCAAGCTCGCCGTCTTGGGCCAAATGTCTGCAGGGGTCGCCCACGAAATCAACCAGCCCCTCACCGCACTGAGGGCCTTGTCGGAAAACACGGCCATCTTGCTGCACAAAGGCCGTTTGCCCGAGGCCTTGTCCAACCTCAAGGCCATCAGCGAGGTGGCCAAGCGCATGGGGCGCATCACCGAACAATTGAAGTCTTTCGCCCGCAAAGGCCAGGTGGTCAGGCGCACGGTGGTGCTGGAGCAGGCCATCAGCAATGTGCAACTGCTGCTGGAACACCGCACACGCGCCGAGCAGGTTCGCATGGTGATCGACATTGGCACTGACACGCTGCCGCAGCTGTATTGCGATGGCGTTCGGCTGGAGCAGGTGCTGATCAATTTATGCACCAACGCGCTGGATGCCATGGCATTGGTAACCGACAAAGTGCTGCGCATCCGGGCGTGGCCGCACAACGGACGCATGCTGATCGGCGTGGCGGACACCGGGCCGGCGATCCCCGACGAGGTGATGCAGCACTTGTTTGAACCCTTTTTTTCCACCAAATCGGCCGGTGCAGGACTGGGATTGGGGCTGGTTATTTCATCCAACATCGTCAGGGAATTTGGCAGCGACCTGCGGGTGCGCCGGGGTGATGTCGGGCTGGTGTTTGAGTTTGATGTGGAACTGGGGCAAGGAGGTCGCCATGTTTGAGGGATTCAAGGTGGTGTTCGTTGAAGACGATCCATCGGTGCGCACCAGCCTGGCGCAAACGCTGGAACTGGCCGGTTTGCAGGTGTGCGCTGTGGCCTCGGCCGAAGCGGCGCTGAAACAGGTGGCCGCGGGGTTTCACGGCATTGTGATCAGCGACATACGGCTACCCGGGATGGACGGCCTGAGCCTGTTGCGCCTGCTGGTTGCGATGGACGCAGACATTCCGGTGATCCTGGTCACCGCACATGGCGACATATCGATGGCGGTGCAAGCCATGCGCCTGGGTGCCTATGATTTTGTCGAAAAGCCGTTCGCGCCCGAGCGTTTTCTGGAGGCCACCCTGCGGGCGATGGAAAAACGCGTGCTGCGCCTGGCGGTGAATGACCTGCGCGGACAGTTGCATGAAAAAACCGGCATTGCCGCCGCCCTGCTGGGCAATTCGGCCGCCATGGACCAGGTGCGTCGCCAGGTGCTGCTGCTGGCGGGCACCAGTGCAGATGTCATGATCAAAGGAGAAACCGGCACCGGCAAGGAGCTGGTTGCCCGCTGCCTGCACGACCACAGCAAGCGGCGCGACCGGCACTTTGTGGCAATCAACTGTGGTGGCCTGCCCGATACGCTGCTGGAGAGCGAACTCTTCGGCCACGAAATGGGTGCATTCACCACCGCGAACAAACGGCGCATAGGCAAAATTGAGCACGCCAACGGCGGCACCCTGCTGCTCGACGAGATTGAAAGCATGCCGCTGTCATTTCAGGTCAAGCTGCTGCGCGTGCTGCAAGAGCGCCGGGTTGCGCGGCTGGGCGCCAATGAGGAGACGCGGGTAGACGTGCGCATCGTTGCCGCCACGAAGTGTGATTTGCTGGCGCTGAGCCAACAGCACCAATTCCGCAGCGATCTCTATTACCGGCTGAATGTGGCCGTGCTGGAGCTGCCCCCGCTGCGAGAGCGCAAAGAAGATGTACCCATTTTGTTTGAGCACTTTGTGGGGCACGCCGTTACCCGCTATGAGCGCGAGGCGCCCGCGCTGACGGGTGACCACATGCGCGCACTGCTGGCCTACGACTGGCCAGGCAATGTGCGCGAAGTGCGCAACGCCGCCGACCGCTTTGTGCTGGGCTTGCAGCCAAGCGGGGCCGACGCACTGACGGCTGCGTCACCAACGCTGCTGCTCACACTGCCGCAGCAAATGGACAGGGTAGAAAAAACCCTGATCGAACAGACCTTGAAGCAATTCAAAGGCAGCCCCCTGTTGGCCGTGGAGGCCTTGGGCATAGGGAAAAAAACCTTTTATGAAAAACTGCGCCGCCACCTGATCGACATCAAAACCTATCGTTAACCGCTCGCGTCTTCTACTGGTACAGCGCCGGATCGGCTGAATCGGTGGGTGAGGTGATGGCCCGCTTCAGGGCTGCACTCATGGGCAATTGCAGGTTGATGCCCTTGGGCGGTATGGGAGAGAGAAACCATTTGTTGTAAATGGCGTGGATTTCACCGCTTTTAAACAAGCCCCTCAACACGCCGTCCACCAGTTTTTTGAATGCGGGATCGTTTCGGGTCAGCGCAATGGCATAGGGCTCTACCGTCAAGGCTTCGCTGGAAATGAGGAAATTGTCAGGGTTGCGTGCATTCGCCACCAAGCTGTACAGCAGCACATCATCCATGGCGTAGGCCACGGCGCGGTCGGTCTCCACCATCTGAAACGATTCGGCATCGTCTTTGCCCGCCAGGATTTTCATCTTCAGGTTGCGCGCGATGTTCACATCGTTAAGGTAGCTGATACTGGTGGTGCCCGCTGTGGAGACCACCGTCTTGCTACGCAAATCGCCGAGCGACTGGATTTGGGAGTGCTTTTTCCCCAGCAGCCGGCTTTGCGCCACAAACGTGGTGACCGTGAAGGCTTCGCTTTTTTGGCGGCTGAGGGTATTGGTGGTCACGCCACACTCCAGATCCACCGTGCCATTGGCCACCAGTGGAATGCGTGTGGCGGGTGTGACAGCAATCAGTTTGGTGGTGAGGTGGCCTTGCTTCAACACCCCTGCAATGGCCGTCACCACCCGGTGACACAGGTCCATGGTGTAACCAATGGGCTTGAAATGGCCATCGAGATACGAAAAAGGCACAGACCCCACCCGGTAGCCCACCACCACCACACCGGTACCCTGGATTTTTCGCAGCGTCGGAGAGTCTTGCGCCCGCGCAGGGCCCATGGCCATCAGCAGCAGGACCAGCAGGGGCAACAAACCGGGGGGCCTAGGGCGTGTGGGGTTCATCTGTGTGTGTCCATGGATTTTTACGCCCCGGCTTATCCATAAGCAACGGCGGTATGGAGTCTACGCGGGACATCACACATTGGCCCTCAGATCCATGCCGAGTGGGCCATGGAGGTTCCAAAAATATAGCGCCGAATGCATATACATAAAGCGCTAGAGGCATTATTTAGCTATAAAATTCCGTCAATCCATTCACCCCATGCATGACCAGACACCGCATATCTGTAGCGGACGGCTACCCCATCGTGCTGGACCGAAGCTCAAGCCGTGAGCTGCTGTTCCAGATCATGCAGCACCTGATAACAGGCCAACACGCTGGCCACTCACTCATCACCGCCCCCAATATCCCCGCTCAACTCCGCCTCAATCTGCTCAATGGTCGGCAGGCTGCCTTCCAGCTCTTGCGGCAGTGCGCGGGTGAGTTGGGTTTCCCACTCGGCCACGCTGATGGGCTGGGTGCTGCCCGCCAGTGCATATTCCGCTTCTCGGCGTGGGGCATCGGTGCCCAAAAAGTCAAACAGGTAGGGGTCTTTGAAGATTTGCACCGCCATGTCGGAGTCGGCGGTGGGCAGCGTGACGGGGAAGTTGGTTTGCGCTGGGCCTTGTCGCAGGTGGGCTTGGCCCTGAATTTGGATTCCCAGTACGTTGCGTGACCAGCCTTCGCGCCGCGCAGTCTGGATGTACCACTGGCGGGTGGCGGGGTCTGAGACGCGATCCAGCAGCAGGCAGTTGTGAAACCAAGGCACTTGTGCAGCAGTCTGCTGCACAAGCTCCCGATCCGGCCATGCGGCAGCAAAAGCGCGCATGTATTTCAGATTGCGGGGCGAAAAACCCTTCATGTCAGGAAAGGCATCTCGAAGATCAGCCGCCAGCCGGTCCACCAACTTGGTGCCGTAGCCCTGCTCTGCCTGCTTGTGCAGGATGCGCTGGCCAATGTCTCAATACAGCAGCACCATGACGCTGTTGCTGGCCAGCACCAAACGCAGGCGCTCGCCGTGGATGCGGCCTTTGATCTCGGCCAGCCAAGCGGCCTAGTCTGCCGGCATGTCACTGGCTTGCGCTGCCACCGGAAACATGGCGCTGCGGTCGGTCCGGCCACGCTGAGCGCGTGGGGCCTGATCCGCAATGGCCTTGATCGGGACGGGCTTCTGGGGTTTAGATGCCATAAAAGCCCGACCCTGCCATGTTCTTGCGGTCTGCGGCATCCCACAGCTGTTTGTCAAGGTTGTTGAGAAATTGTTGTTCCTCGTTGTTCATTCAATACTCCCGTGTCCACCGACCATGGACTCAAAACGCCCACCTGTGCCAACTGATTCTATGTGGCAAGGTGGGCGCTTTTTCGGAGGTTTCATCCGGTTATTGAACAGGCGTCCAAAGGCAACAATCAATCATTCAATTGCTGCTCCAGATCGTGCAACACCTGGTAGCAGGCCAACACGCCAGCCACCGATGAATTGGGCTGGCGGCCTTCCTTGATGGCAGCAAAAAATTCGCGATCTTGCAGCTCGATACCGTTCATGCTGACGGCCACCTGGCTCACGTCGATTTTTTCTTCTTTGCCGGTGAACAAATCGTCGTAACGGGCAATGTAGGTGGCCGTGTCGCCGATGTAGCGGAAGAAGGTGCCCAGCGGGCCGTCGTTGTTGAAGCTCAGGCTCAGCGTGCACACCGCGCCGTTGGCGGCCTTGAGCTGAATGCTCATGTCCATGGCAATGCCCAGCGTGGGGTGGATGGGGCCTTGCACGGCATTGGCCTTCACCACCGGGCTGCCGCACTGGTAGGCGAACAGGTCCACGGTGTGCGCGGCGTGGTGCCACAGCAGGTGGTCGGTCCAGCTGCGGGCCTGGCCCAGCGCG
>CAYFFJ010000014.1:0-606 GCA_964342395.1 uncultured Hydrogenophaga sp. | reverse complement strand
GAAGCGGCGGGTGTGGCCACACATGGCCACCAGGCCGCTGGCCTGGGCCACGCGCACCACTTCTTCGCCTTCGGCCAACACGTCGCACAGCGGAATTTCCACCTGCACGTGTTTGCCCGCCTTCAGGCAGGCCAGGGTCTGGTCGGCGTGCATTTGGGTGGGGGTGCACAGAATGACGGCGTCCACTTCGGGCAGGGCCAGGCTGTCGGCCAGCTCGGTGGTGACGTGTTGGATGCCGTATTTGTCGGCCACTTCACGGGTTTTTTCCAGGTCGCGGCTGATCAGGCTGACCACCTCAACGCCGTCGATGTTTTTGATGCCGTCCAGGTGTTTGATGCCGAAGGCACCCGCGCCCGCCAGGGCGACTTTGATGGTTTTGCTCATGTTTCAGTTCTCCAGAATGAGGTGGCCCACCGCCGTGTTGGAGGCGGGTACATGGTAAAAACGGTGCTTAACGCTTACCTGTCGTGAGTTGTCTGCTACATCTGCCATAGCTCCACGGGCAATCAACCACATCACCAGCTCAATGCCTTCGCTGCCCGCTTCGCGCACGTAATCGATGTGGGGGGTGGCGGCGCAGGCCACGGGGTCGGCCACCATTTTGTA
>CAYFFJ010000013.1:0-45680 GCA_964342395.1 uncultured Hydrogenophaga sp. | reverse complement strand
CATGTCGCGCGGGTGCAGGCCGATGCTGGGCTCGTCCAGCACAAACAGGGTGTTGACCAGGCTGGTGCCCAAAGCAGTGGTGAGGTTGATGCGCTGCACCTCGCCGCCGCTCAAGGTGCGGCTTTGGCGGTCGAGCGTGAGGTAGTGCAGGCCCACGTCGCACAGGTATTTGAGGCGGGTGTTGATTTCGTCGAACAGCAGGTCGAGGGCGCGGGCTTCGCCGGTTGGTTTTGTTTCACGTGTGGAGGGCTTCCCTGTTGGTGAGCCCAGGTCCGCGTCGGCAAGGGGTGGGCCGTCCGACAATCTCTGCTCGCAGTGTGCGGAGGGCGGCCCACCCCTTGTCGGCGCAGCAAGCGCAGAAGCATCACCCAAAGCCCCCTGCAACGATTCGAAAAACAACCGCAACCGCGCAATCGGCAACTGCATCAAATCGTGCAGCCCCAAACCCGGCAAGGCTTCCAGTTGCGCCCGGCTCCATTGCACCCCTGCGGGCATGAAACGCAAACCCGGCGACAACACCGCATCGGCCTGGGCTTTGCTGCCCATGCGCCACAGCAGGCTCTCGGTCTTCAACCGTGCCCCGTGGCACGACGGACATTCGGTGTAGCTGCGGTACTTGGACAGCAGCACCCGGATGTGCATCTTGTAGGCCTTGGTTTCCAGGTACTCGAAGAAGCGGGCCACGCCGTACCAGGTCTGGTTCCACTTGCCGTTCCAGTTCGGGCTGCCGTCGATCACCCAGCGCTGCTGCTCGGGCGTCAGGTGGCCCCAGGCGGTGTCGCGCGGGATGCCTTCGGCCTCGGCGTGGCGCATCAGGTCGTCCTGGCACTCTTTCCAGGCGGGGGTTTGCAGGGGTTTGATGGCCCCGGCGCGCAGGGTGAGTTTGTCGTTGGGAATGACAAGCCCGTAGTCCACCCCAATCACGCGGCCAAAGCCCCGGCACGCCTCGCACGCGCCCAGGGCCGAGTTGAAGCTGAACAGCGAGGGCGTGGGCGCGGCGTAGCCCAGGCCGCTTTCGGGGCAATGCAGGCTGGCGGAAAAGGCCCACACCTCTGGCTCTGTGACAGACGGAACAGCGGGCTCGGCGCCCTCCGCTTCCACCGGCAAGGCATACACGCGCACCTGGCCGTGGCCCCGGCGCAGGCACACCTCCAGCGCTTCCATGGCGCGGGCGTGCTCCACGTTGCCCAGCCGGAAGCGATCGGCCACCACGTCCAGAATTTTTATGCTTTTTTGGCCTTCAGCGCTTGATGGTATTGATTTCTTAGCTGCGGTTTTTTTGACCTGTTTCTTCGGAGTTTCGGCCTCGGGCTCGGCTTCCACCGCCACCACACGTTCGGCCTGCACGCGGGTGTAGCCGCTGGCGGCCAGCCAGGTTTCCACGTCCTGGGCCGAGGTGTCGGCGGGCAGGCCCACCGGGAAGGTGAGCACCAGCCGAGGCTCCACACCGCCCACCGTGGCAGCGGCCACGCGCTGGCGCAGTTCGGCCAGGATGGTGTCGGCGCTGTCCTGGCGCACCGCTTGTGCGGTGGCGCGGTCGAACAGGTGGGCACCGCGCGCGAACAGCAACTTCAGGTGGTCGTTCAGCTCGGTCATGGTGCCCACGGTGGAACGCGAGCTGCGCACGGGGTTGGTCTGGTCGATGGCGATGGCGGGGGGCACACCGTCCACACGGTCCACCGCCGGTTTGTCCATGCGGTCCAGAAACTGGCGGGCGTAGGCGCTGAAGGTTTCCACGTAGCGGCGCTGGCCTTCGGCAAACAGGGTGTCGAACACCAGGCTGGACTTGCCCGAACCGCTGGGGCCGGTGACCACGGTCAACTCGCCGGTGCGGATGTCCAGGTCCACGCCTTTCAGGTTGTGCTGGCGAGCCCCGCGGATGCGGATGAGGCCGTCGTCTGCCGGGTGGGCGTGGGAGGAAGCGGAAGGCGTGGAAGGCATGGCAGGGAGCCCCAAAGAAGGAGGCGAACATTCTACGGAGCAGCTTTGGCCCACCGACTCCAAGGGCTTATGCCGTGTGCTTTGCGCAAAACCGGTGCAAACTGGGGGGTGTGCAAAACCTTGTGGCCCCTCACGGACAGGCCCGGCACACCGGTCACATTTGTTTTTTCGTTGGGAACCTCAGCATGCATCTCCATCGTTTGGGCTGGCACAGCTGGCTCTGCGCGTTGACTCTGGCCACCCTGTCGGCCACACCGGCCAGCGCACAAATACGCATCGGCCAACCGTCGGGTTTCACCGGGTCGGTGGCGGCAGGCGTGAAAGAAAACACCGACGGCGCCAAGCTCTACCTCGATGCCGTCAACGCCCAGGGCGGTGTGAACGGGCAAAAAATCGAACTGGTGTCAGTGGACGATCAATTTGACCCGGCCAAAACCCTGGCCCAGGCCACCGAATTGATCAGCACGCAACGCGTGATCGCCCTGTTTCTGAACCGGGGCACGCCCCACGCGCAGGCGCTGCTGCCGCTGCTGGCCGAGCGCAAGGTGCCCTTGGTGGCCCCCAGCACCGGGGCCATGGCGTTGCACAAGCCGGTGAACCCCTGGGTGTTCAACGTGCGGGCCACCTACCAGCGCGAGGCGGCCCGCGCCGTGGAGCACCTGGCAAGCCAGGGTGTGACCCGCATTGCCGTGTTGCAGACCGACGATTCGTTCGGGGCCGACTCGGCCATCGGCGCCAACGCCGGGTTTGACAAAGCCGGCCTCAAGCCCCACTGGCTGGAAACCTTCCCCCGGGAAAAGCCTGACTTCACCGCGCTGGCCAAAAAGGTATTGGCAACGGAAGCACAGGCGGTGGTGTTCATCGGTTCGGCCGGCAACGTGGCGGCCGGCACCCAAGCCATTCGAGCGGCGGGGTCGAGCGCGCAAATCATGACCCTGTCCAACAACGCATCGGACGGGTTCATCAAACTGCTGGGCCCCCACGCCCGGGGCGTGGTGGTGACGCAGGTGTTCCCCAACGAGCGCTCGGTGGCCCACCCACTGAGCAAAGAGGCCATGGACCTGGCCAGAGCCAAAGGCATGCCCGGCGTGTCGCCCGCCATGATGGAAGGCTTTGCCGCCGCCAAGGTGCTGGTGGAAGGGCTGCGACGCGCGGGCCCCAACCCCACCGGCCCCAGGCTGCGAGACGCACTGGAGGGCATCACCAACCTGGACCTGGGTGGCATGCGCCTGAGCTACAGCCCCACGGACCACAGCGGGTTGGACTTTGCCGACCTGGCCATCATTGACGCCAGCGGCAGGTTCCGCCGCTGACCAAACGATCTGGCAGCTCAGGCGGGCAAGGCCGGCAGAGACACGGCGACCGTTTTGAAGCGGCTGATCTGCTCTTTCAAGGTTTGCACCTGGTCGTCCAGGCTGGACGAGGCTGCGGCGGTTTCTTCCACCAGCGCGGCGTTTTGTTGGGTGGCGGTGTCCATGCTGCTCACGGCCGAGCCAATCTGCGCAATGCCGCTGGACTGCTCACGCGAAGACGCCTCGATCACCACCATCGACTCCCCCACCTGGCGAATGGCGTGTACCGCCAGCTGCACCGTCTGACCGGCTTGCTGCACGGCGGCATTGCCCGCGTCCATTTTGGTGACGTTGACCTGGATGATGTCTTTGATTTCACGCGCCGCAGCGGCCGAACGTTTGGCCAGTGCCCGCACCTCGGCCGCCACCACCGCAAAACCACGTCCCTGATCACCGGCACGGGCCGCCTCGACGGCGGCATTCAGCGCCAGGATGTTGGTTTGAAACGCAATGCTGTCGATCACGGCCACGATGTCGGTGATGGTTTTCGACGAACGGCTCAGCTCGTCCATGGTGACCACCAGGTCTTGCACCAACACCCCCACCTCATTGGCCGACTGCGTGGCATGTTCGGCCAGGCGGTGCGCCGCCAGGGTGCTTTGGGTGTTGGTTTGAACGGTGACGTTGAGCTGGTCCATGGATGCAGCGGTTTGTTGCAGGGCCGAGGCCTGGGTTTCCGTGCGTGCGCTCAAATCGGCGTTGGACTGGGCAATTTGCTGCGAGGCCGACGCGACCGACATGGCACTGTCCTGCACCCGGGACAGGATGTGGCTGAGGGACTCCTTCATGTGGTGCAACGACAGCATCAGGCTGGCGAGCTCGTCGCGCCCGTCAACGGGCACCTGCACCGTCAGGTCACCCTGGGCCACCGTGGCTGTCACGGCCATCGCGGTGTGCAACGCCCGAACGATTGACCTCACCAGGGTCCATCCCGCCAACACCAACACCACGGCAGCCATCAGTCCCACGCTCAACAGCTGCCATTGCATGTTGGCCACATTGGACCCCACACTGGCCGTTTCGGTCTGCACCGCCACCTCGTAATACGTCACCATGGCCTCAATGGGTTCGCGCAGGGCGTGCAAGGCGGGCAACACCTTGAGGGTGAGCACCATGGCGCCCTCATCTTCCTGCCCGCCGTCAATGAAGGCCATGACATCGGTGAAGGCGGCCACAAACGCCTGCCGGCGCAGCTGGATGTCAGCGAGGTACGCCCGCTCTTCTTCCTGGGTGGCGTTTTGCGCCAGGAACAGCAGCAACTCGTCAATGCGTTGCTTGTTTTGGTTCATGCGCTCGCGTATGGCGGGGCGGTGGTTGCTGGCCACCACGAACAGCTCCAGCGCGTTGCTGCCGTTTTCCTTGGTCAGCACGTCCACGGACTTGATGGCGTCCATGCGTTGGTAGATGACCTGAGTCAGGTGCGCCACGCTGTTGGCGTTCTGGTGGTTTTTGACCCATGCAATCCCAATGAGCAAGGCCATGATGGACAAGGCCAGGCACACCATGGCAATGAGCCGGGTGCGGATGGTGAAGCGGTTGAAATAAAACATGGCTTACTCCTTTATTGATCCATGGCGGCGAGCGGCCTGTGCGCCGGTGGCGCGGGCGCGCTGACCCCTTCCTGTCCGCAAGAGCCAAACAAGGCCGCGTGGTGGTGCACCACAATGGACCGGCCCGGCTCCTTGGATTGTTTTTTGGCGTCGGCCACCGCGCTGGTCAGCTCGCTCAGGTCCATGCCGCTGCCTGCAGGCATGTTCATGACCCCAAAGCTCAAGGTCACCAGCGGAAAGAACCGTTTCACGCCAAACCGGTCTTCGGCCTCAATGCCGCCGGCAGCCCGGTCGGCCTCGGGGTACATGGCCGCCATGGCCTCGTTGGCGTGGTGGGCCATGCGCTCCAGCCGCGAATACCAGTCGGTGCTTTGCATCACCAGCACAAAATCGTCGCCCCCCACGTGGCCCAGAAAATCGTGCAGCAAGTCCATGTGGTCGCGGATGCAGGCGGCCGTCTTGAGGATGATGTCGTCGCCCTTCCAGAAGCCGAACCGGTCGTTGAAGGGCTTGAAATGGTTCAGGTCGGCGTAGGCCAGCACAAAAGGGGCATCGCCCATGAGCATGCGTTCCAGGTGCTGGGTAATGGGGAAGTTGCCCGGCAGCAAGGTCAGCGGGTTGGCGTGGCGGGCCGCTTCAATGCGGCTTTCGGCCACCAGGCGCACCAGCTGATGGGCGGTGCAAGTGCCGGTGTAACGCCCCTCGTGGGTGGTCACCACGCCGTCGGTCAGGTAACGTTGGTCGGCCAGGGTCAGCACGGCGGTCAGTTCGTCCACCGTGGCCTCTTGCTCCAGCACCACGGGGGTGTGGTTGGCAAATTGCATCGCGGATTTGGCGCCAAACACCTCCATGCGGTAGGGGTGCGCCATCTGGTCCATGAACGTGGAGCGGGCCAGAATGGCCACTGGCCGGTGCGCATCGCTCACAAACACCACCGACGGCTGCTCGGGATGGTCGGCAAAAAAGGCCATCACCGCTTTGGTGGAGGCTTTGGCGTTCAAGGTGTCGCTGGGCGTGACCAAGGGCTTTAACGTGCCCGCACGGGCATGCCTGCGCCCCCCCTGCGTCAGCACCACCATTTTTTTGTCGGCAAACGCGGTTTTGGCGACGTCGGACACCTCAAACACGGGCGTGGCCTGGGGCCTGCCCAACAAATACCCCTGCCCCAGTTCTATGCCCAGCGCGCGGACCACCTGCAACTGTTCGAGCGTTTCAATGCCCTCGGCCAGCAGGCGGGTGCCGGTGAGTTCGGCCATTTGGCGCAAGCCCCGCAGCAGTTGCTGGCGGGTGGGGTCGGTCTCCAGATCCGCCAAAAAGTAGCGGTCAATCTTCACTTTTTCCGGGGTGTATTGCAGCCAGGCGTCCAGGTTGCTGTGGCCCACACCGAAGTCGTCCAGCGCAATGGCCGCGCCGGTGCGGCGGCAGCTGTTCAAAAACGCAGACACCCCGGCGTGGTTGAGCGAATCAAATTCGGTCAACTCCACAACCAAGCGGTTGCGCCCCAACAGCGTTTCGGCCACGTCCAGTTGCTCGGCCAGCAAAGCGCACATGTCGGGGCGGGCCAGGGTGGCGCTGTTGACGTTCAGAAAGAGTTTGGAGTGCAAACGCCGCGCCGCAAAGTCGCGCAGGATTTTGCGCACGCAGGCCAGGTCAAGCTCGGTGTCCAGCGCCAGGGCACGGGCGTGCTGGAACACGGTCAACGGGTTTTGAAAACCCGTGTGCGCGTGGGGCATCATCAGCGCCTCGTGGCCAATCACCCGGTGGGTGCCCAGGTCCAGAATGGGCTGGTAGCGGATGTCAAACCGCTCCCCTCGGATCAGTTCCCACAGGCTGGATTCGTTGGCGTAGGCGTTCATGTGTCAGGCAAGGTCAGGGTTCGGCAGACCGACGGAGCACCCATTTCACCGCGCCGGTGTGACACACTGGTGAAAACCCTGCCCCCTCTTTCCGCCGCCCCCAGCGGGCCCAGCACAAGCCGCTCATTTTTTACATAAAATATGCCCATACCGCTTGATACATATAACAACTCAGCTATTGAAATAAACCATGTGTGGCGCTGAATTGAAACCCTTGCCTGACGGCGTGCAACGCGTGGCCGCCGAGCTGGCCCGCCTGGGCCACGCCCACCCCCCGGTGATGCTGGACGACGCCGCCCGCACCGCCCAACAGGCGGCTGATGCCCTGGGCGTGGCGCTGGGGCAAATCGCCAAAAGCATCATTTTTCGGCGCAAACCCGACGGCGTGGCCGTGCTGGTGGTGGCATCGGGCGACCGCCGGGTGGACGAGGCCAAAGTGGCCGCGCTGGTGTGCACACCGGGCGAGGGAGGCACCCAACTGGGCCGGGCAAACGCCGAGTTTGTGAAGGCCGCCACTGGTTTTTCCATCGGCGGGGTATCGCCGCTGGCGCACGCCACACCGCCGGTCACGCTGATCGACCGCGAGTTGTTCCGCTTCGACCAGATCTGGGCCGCCGCCGGGCATCCGCACGCGGTGTTTGCCCTCACCCCGCAAGACCTGGCGAACTGGGGCGGTACAACCGTGGCCGATGTGGTTTTGGAAGCCCCGCCACAATCCACGCCATGACCGCCCTGCCCCTGACCCTGGCCCGGACCCGCGCGCGCAAGCCCGGACACACCGTGCCCTCCCCCTGTGTGGGCGTGTGCAAAATGGACGCTGACAACGGCTGGTGCAACGGGTGCTTTCGCACCCTCGAAGAACTGCGTGACTGGGGCCAGGCCCCCGACGCCACCAAACTGGCGGTGTGGGCGCGGGTGGAACAACGCCAGGGGCTTTGAATGAAGACCATCACTTTTTATTACGACCCCATTTCCCCCTTCGCCTGGCTGGCCTTCCAGCGCTTGCCCGAAGCCCTGATGGGCGACGGCAACAGCACCAGCCTGACCCACCGCGTGGCCTACAAACCCGTGTTGTTTGCCGCCCTGCTGAAGCACCACGGCCAATTGGGCCCGGCCGAAATTCCGGCCAAACGCGACTGGACCTACCGGCATGTGCAATGGCTGGGCCACAGCCTGGGCGTGCCCCTGGCCATGCCCACGGCCCACCCGTTCAACCCCCTGCCGTTGCTGCGCCTGGCCCTGGCCTGCACCACACCCCAAGCCCCGGGTGAAACCAACCGCTACACCACCGAACAGGTGCTGCGCCACGTCTGGGAAGGCGGTGCCGACGCGCTGGCCCCCGAGCGCCTGGCGGCGCTGCAGGCCACGCTGGCGCAGCACATGGCCCAATGCGGCCGCACCCTGGCCGACCCCGGCAGCGAAGCGGTGAAGCAGCAGCTGCGCGCCAACACCGACGAAGCCATCGCCGCCGGGGCATTCGGCGTGCCGTCTTTCGTGGTGGACGGCAAGCTGTTCTGGGGCGTGGATGGCCTGCCCCTGCTGCGCGCCTGCCTGCAAGGCGACACGTGGTTTGACGGCCCCGGCTGGCACGGCGTGGCCAACGTGAAAGTGGGCGTCAGCCGCTTGGGCTGAGCCCCCCCGGAACGCTCGGCCTCATTCGGCCTCAGGCCATCCAGCCCAAGCCCTGAGAGGTGGCACCCGCCACGGCCCCCCGCGCCGGGCGGTATTCGCAGCCCACCCAGCCGTCCCAACCGCAGGCGGCTGACACCTCGTCAATCACCTGGAACAGGTAGGCACAGTTCAGCTCACCCACGTCGGGTTCGTGCCTTTCGGGCACGCCTGCCACCTGAAAATGCCCCACGCGGCCCGTGGGCAGGTACGCGCGGATTTTGCTGGCCACGTCGCCCTCCATGATCTGGCAGTGGTACAGGTCAAATTGCACCTTGACATTGGGCGCGCCGATGGCCAGGACGGTGCGGTGCGCCTCGTCCTGCCGGTTCAGAAAGAAGCCGGGAATGTCGCGGGTGTTGATGGGCTCGATCAGCACGTTGCGGCCCGCCTGGGCCGCCTGCTCAGCCGCCCAGCCGATGTTCGCTTCGTAGGTGGCTTGCAGGCGTGCGTGCTCGATGCCCTGCGGGGCCAGGCCCGCCATCACGTGGATGCGGGGGCAGCTCAGGGCGTCGGCATAGGCCAGCGCCTGGGCAAAACCTTCACGAAACTCGGTCTCGCGGCCCGGCAGGCAGGCCAGGCCGCGTTCGCCCGCGTCCCAGTCGCCCGGGGGGGCGTTGAACAGCACCTGCTGCAGGCCGTGGTCGGCCAGGCGCCGGGCCAGTTCGGGGGCCGGGAAGGCGTAGGGAAACAGGTATTCAACGGCCTTGAACCCGTCGGCGGCAGCGGCGGCAAAACGGTCCAGAAAGGCATGCTCGTTGTAGAGCAGGGTGAGGTTGGCGGCAAAGCGGGGCACGGATTTGTCCTGTGTGAAAAGGGGCAGCGGGTTCACCAACGCGCACCAAAGTGCGTGCGCAGGTCGTCAATGTGTTCGGCGGTCAGTGGCCGGGGGCGGGTCAGCAGGTACAGGCGGGCGGTTTCTTCCAGTTCTTCCAGCACGGCGCTGGCCTCGGCCGGGCTGCGGTGCCACACGTTGGGGCCCAGGCGGTCCAGCATCACCGCCAGGATGGGTGTGCCCGCCTGCTGCATGGCAGCCATGCGCGCCGCCACCAGGTGGCCCACGGCGGGGTCGCCGGGGCGGTGGTACGGGATGAGCGGCACATGGCCCACCTTCATCACGAAGTAGGGCGTGATGGGCGGCACGGTGTCGTCGGGGCTCCACACGCCCGCCAGCGTGAGGGCCACCAAATGGGTGGAGTGGGTGTGGATGACGCAGCGGGCCTCGGGGTCGGCGGCGTAAATGTGGCGGTGCAAGGCCAGTGTTTTGGAGGCTTTGTCGCCCCCGGTTTGCTCGCCTTGTGCATTCACCGCCGCCAGGCGGGCTGGGTCCAGGTGGCCCAGGCAGGCATCGGTGGGGGTGATGAGGAAGCCGTCGCCGGTGCGCACGCTGATGTTGCCCGCCGTGGCGTGCACGTAGCCCCGCGCGAACAGCGAGGCCCCCACGCGGCATATCTCGTCGCGCAGTGCGGTGGTCATGCCTGGGTTTCCAGCATCTGGAATGCCTTGGTGAAAATGTCGGTGGTGCCGAAGTTGCCCGACTTCAGGGCCACGTGCAAATGCGCGCCGGGCCACCGGGCTGACTGCACCGCCGTCCAGGGCACACCGGGGTCGATTTGCGGGCCGATGGCCATCTGGGCCACACCCAGCGCTTGCACCACCGCGCCCGAGGTCTCGCCCCCGGCCACGACCATTTGGCGCACGCCCAGGTCCACCAGGCCCACGGCGATGCGGGACAGCGCGTGTTCCACCAGCTCGCCCGCACGGGCCACGCCCAGTTGGGCTTGCACCGCTTGCACCGCCGACGATTCGGCGGTGGCGTACACCAGCACCGGACCTTGGGCCAGCAGGGGCTGCGCCCAGGCCAGGGCTTGGGCCACCACGTCTTCACCCGCCGCAATGGCGATGGGGTCGATGCCAAAGGCCGGCAACCCCTGTTGCCGACAGTGCAGCACCTGCGCGTTGGTGGCCTGTGAACAGCTGCCCGACACCACGGCACGCCAGCCAGTGGCAGGGGGCAGCGCATCGGCACGGCCCCCGTCGGTGTGCGAAGCGGCTTTGGCCCAGTTGGACGGCAAACCAATGGCAATACCCGAGCCAGCCGTGACCAGTGGCATGCCTGCCAGTGCACGGCCAATGGTCAGCAGGTCGGCATTGTCCACGGCATCGACCACGGCCACCCCCACGCCTTGGGCCTGCAAGGCGGCAAAGCGCTCGGCGATGGCCGCACGGCCCTGGCTGACCACTTCGTGCGCCACCAGCCCCACTTTGCGGCGGGTTTGTGCCTGCATCACGCGCACCAGGTTGGCGTCGGTCATGGGGGTGAGCGGGTGCTGGCGCATGCCGCTGTCGCTCAGCAACACGTCGCCCACAAACAAATGGCCTTTGAACACGGTGCGCTGGTTTTCCGGGAACGCGGGGCAGGCGATGGTGAAGCCCTGGCCGGGGCCGTGCAAGGCATCGAGCAGTGCATCGGTCACGGGGCCGATGTTGCCCTGGGAGGTGGAGTCGAAGGTGGAGCAGTATTTGAAATAGATTTGCTGCACCCCTTGAGCCTGCAGCCACCGCAAAGCGGCCAGCGACTGGGCCACAGCTTGGGCCGGGTCAATGGTGCGCGATTTGAGGGCCACCACGATGGCGTCGGCCTCCACGGGCAGTTGGGCATCGGTGGGCACACCAATGGTTTGCACGGTGCGCATGCCGCAGCGCACCAGGTTGTTGGCCAGGTCGGTGGCGCCGGTGAAGTCGTCGGCAATGCAGCCCAGAACGGGGCGGTGGCTCATGCGGAAATTCCTTGCATAGTCATCAAATAGTCTTGCAGCAGCGCGTCCACCGAAGCGTCGGGCTGCAAACCAAGTTGTTGTGCGCGTTGCGCGTTGAAGCGGCTGGGCCAGCCGCCCACGATGGCGGCCACGCGGGCATCGGGTTGCCAGTCCAGCAAACTGGCGGCAGCCGGGCCGCCCACGCGCGCCAGGGCCTGGGCCATGTCGCCCACGGTGGTGCAGAGGGCGGGCAGGTTGACGGCAGTGCGTGCCCCCCAGCGCTGGTCGCTGGTTTGGCAAGCACACAACAACCCGGCCACGGTGTGGGTGGGAGAGGCCAGCGCCACGGGGGTATCTGGCGCCACCGGCACCACGGTGCGCAGGCCCGCCAGGGGCTCGCGCACCATGCCGCTCAAAAACCCCGAGGCCGCGCCGTTGGGTTTGCCGGGACGCACGGCCACGGTCATGAGCCTGACGTTGCGGCCCCGCACCAGCCCGCGCCGGGTGAAGTCGGCCACCAGCTGTTCGCCCACGAACTTCTGGATGCCGTAGCTGCTTTGCGGCGTGGGCAAGGTGTCGTCTTCAATGACGGCGGGCAAAGGCAGGCCCGGCATGCCGCCGAACACGGCCACCGAGCTGGCGTACACAAACACAGGGTTGCGCCCGCCGTCGCGGGCGGCGCGCAGCAGGGCCAGGGTGGCGTCGATGTTGCTGTGCAGGCCCAGCTCCAGGTCTTGTTCGCAGTCGCCGCTGACGGCGGCGGCCAGGTGCACCACCAGGTCGGCCTGGGCCAGCAAACCTGGGTGGGCCACCAGCACTTCATTCAACTCGCCCCCCACAAACCGCACCCGGGGGTCGGCCAGCGCGCAGGGCGGGGGTGCCACCCGGTCGGTCAGCACCAGCGAGGCGATGGGCTGGGCCTCGGCCCCTGCCAGCGCCAGGGCGTTCAACGCCAGCAAGGCCTGGGCCATGCGTTGGCCCAGAAAACCGGCGCCTCCGGTGATCAGCACTTGCATGGGTACGCTTTCAGCGGACAGCGGGCAGTTCGATGCCCGGGAAGATTTTGATGACGGCGGCGTCGTCCTCGCGGCCATGTCCGGCGGTGGAGGCCTGCATGAACATCTGGTGCGCGGTGGCCGACAGCGGCAGCGGGAATTTGCTGGCGCGGGCGGTGTCCAGCACCAGGCCCAGGTCTTTCACAAAAATGTCCACGGCCGACAAGGGGGTGTAGTCGCCCGCCAGCACGTGGGCCATGCGGTTTTCAAACATCCAGCTGTTGCCCGCGCTGTGGGTGATGACCTCGTAAATGGCAGCGGCGTCCACGCCCTCGCGCAGCCCCAAGGCCATGGCCTCGGCCGCGGCGGCAATGTGCACGCCCGCCAGCAGCTGGTTGATGATTTTGACTTTGCTGCCCGCGCCGGCCTGTGCGCCCAGCCGGTACACCTTGGCGGCCATGGCGTCCAGCGCAGGGCCCACCTTGTCGTAGGCGGCCGGGGTGCCGGCGGTCATCATGGTCATTTGCCCGTTGGCGGCTTTGGCCGCCCCGCCGGAAATGGGGGCATCCAGGTACAACACGCCCAACTCGGCCAGGCGGGCTTCCAGTGCAATGGACCAGTTGGGGTCCACGGTGGAGCACATCACAAACACGCTGCCGGGTTGCAGGTGGGCGGCGGCCCCGCCTTCGCCAAACAGCACGGCCTCGGTTTGTGCGGCGTTCACCACCACACTCACCACCACCTGGCACTGGGCGGCCACTTCTGCCGGGTTGGCGCAGGCCACCCCGCCTTCGGCCGCGAACTCGTCGGCCGCCTCGCGGCGAACGTCACACACGTGCACCTGGTAGCCCGCGCGGCGCAGCGAACTGGCCATGCCCCGGCCCATGGCTCCCAGGCCAATCACACCAATGTTTTTTTGCATTTGAACAACCCCTGTCGGTTACTTGAAGCCCAGGGCGTGGGGTGCCCAGGTGCTGATGGCGGGCACAAACGTCAGCAGCATCAAAATGACACCGTGCGCCCACAAAAAAGGTTTCAGCTCTCGGGTGAGGGCTGACATGGACACCTTGGCCACGTTCGAGGTGACGAACAGCAGCCCGCCGACAGGCGGCGTGACCATGCCCAGCGTCAGGTTGTAAATAACGATCATGGCGAACTGAATGGGGTCCACCCCCAGCTTGGCCGCCACAGGCGCCAGGATGGGCACCAAAATCATCACGCCCGGCAGGGGCTCGATGAAGATGCCGAAAATCAGCAGAAAAATGTTCACGGCAATCAAAAAACCCACCTGGCTGAACTGCTGCGTGGACATCCACTCCGCCAGCTGAATGGGCAAGCCGTCAATGGTCAGCACCCAGGCAAACGCGTTGGACATGCCGATGATGATCAGCACCGAAGCCGTGAGCAGCGCAGAGCGGGACAGGATGTCGGGCAGGGCCTGCCACTTCAGGGTGCGGTACACAAATTTGCCGCACACCAGGGCATAAAACACCGCCACCACCGAGGCCTCGGTGGGCGTGAACCAGCCCGCGCGCATGCCCCCCAGAATCAACACCGGCAGCATCAGCGCGGGCAAGGCTTTCCAGCAGGTTTCCAGCTTGTCTGGCCAACTGGTGGTGTCGTCTGCCCCCCGGTAGTTGCGCACCATCGACACGCGCCAATTCACCGCGCACATGCCCACGGCAATCAGGATGCCGGGCACAAACCCCGCGATGAACAGCGCCCCCACCGACACACTTTCGTCTTGCAGCGCGTAGATGATCATGATGATCGACGGCGGGATGATGGGCCCCACAATGGCGGTGGCCGCCGTCAACGCCGCCGCATACGGCCGGTCGTAACCGGCCTTGTCCATCATGCGGATCATCATGGAGCCGGGCCCCGCAGCATCGGCCAGCGCCGACCCGGAAATGCCCGAGAAAAACGTGAGCGACACCACGTTGGTGTAGCCCAGGCCTCCCCGGCGGTGGCCCACGAACTGGGCGGCAAACTTCAACAGCACCTCGGTCAAAGAGCCCCCGCTCATCAATTCGGCCGCCAGTATGAAAAACGGCACCGCCATCAAAGGGAAACTGTCCACCCCTTCATAGGTTTGCTTGAGCATCACGATCAGCGGGAAATCGCTTCCCAGCCACACCGCCGTGAAGGTGGACACCCCCAGGGCAAACGCCACGGGCATGCCCAGCGCCAGAAAGCCGCAGGTGCTCAGCAACAGGATCAGGCTCAGGCTCATAGGGATGCACTCGCGTTGGCGTCAAAGTGTTCGTCACTGGCAAAGCGCCGATCGGCCAGGTACGGTTTCAAAATCAAGGCGAAATGCACGGCCAGCAACGCCCCTCCCACGGGAATGGCGGCATACACCCAGCCCATGGAAATTTGGGTGGTGGGGGTCATCTGGAACTGCGAGCGCTCCACATACAGCACACCAAACCAGACCAGGCACGCAAAGAAGGCGAACAGCACCAGCGCGATGAACACGCGGACGGCACGGGCGGCCTTGGGCGGCAGGCTGTCTTGCAGGTTGTCGATGGCGATGTGGCCGCCGTACCGCAGCACCGGCCCTGCCCCCACGAACGTCAGCCAGACCATGAGGTACCGGGCCACTTCTTCCGCCCACTCGATGGACTCGCGGGTGGCGTAGCGCAGCACCACGTTGGCAAAAATGACCACGGCCATGACGCCCAGCAGAACCATCAACACGGCTTTGTTGATCTGCATGAACACGGTTTCAAATTTTTCCATGGGGACTTCCCGCTCAGGACCCGAAAGTTATTTGATGGCCTGGATAGCCGCGATCTTGTCTGCGCCAAATTCTTTGGCGTAGTTCGCATAGGCGGGCTTGGTGGCTTCGCGGAAGGTGTTGCCATTCACCTGGCGCACCACCTGCATGCCGTCTTTTTCAAGCTGGGCAATGCCATTGGCCTCGTCGTCGTTCACCTTCTTGCGTGTGGCGGCCACACTGCTTTTGGCGGCGGCGGCAAACACCTTTTTGTCGGCATCGTTGAGCTTGTTCCACACCCGGGGCGACGTGATCAGCAACGCGGGGGAATACACGTGGCCGGTCAGTGACAGGTGCTTTTGAACCTGCGAGAACTTGGATGCCAGAATCACGGGAATGGGGTTCTCCTGCCCATCAACCACCCCTTGCTGCAACGCACCGAACACCTCGGGAAACGCCATGGGTGTGGGCAGGATGCCGAACGTGCGGTAGCCCTCCATGTGCACCTTGTTTTCCATGGTGCGCATCTTCAAACCCGAGGCATCGGACGCGTTGACGATGGGCCGTTTGTTGTTGGTCATGTGGCGAAAGCCGTTTTCGCTCCACGCCAGGGCCACCAGCCCGTGCGACTGGAACTTGGCCAGCATGTCCTGACCGATGGCGCCGTCCAGGGTTTTGCGGGCGTGCTCGTAATCGCGGAACAGAAAAGGCACGTCCACGATCTTGATTTCAGGCACAAAGTTGCCCACCGGGCCGGTGGACGTGACCACAAAGTCTTGCGTGCCCAATTGCACGGCTTCGATTTGCTCACGCTCGCCCCCCAGCGCACTGGCAGGGAAAATTTGGCACTTGTAGCGGCCACCGGTGCCCTTGTCGACCTCGTCGCAAAACGCATGGGCGCCCATGTCGTAGTGCGAGCCTTTGGCCAGCACGTGGCCGATTTTCAACACCGTTTGGGCCTGCACGGTGGTGGCAGTTGACAGCAGCACGGCAGCGGCCAGGGCAATGGAACGGATCATCATCAAAGTCTCCTCACAGAGGGTTGGTTTTCTGACTTATTGTCAGGTCGTAATGTTGTACGACAAATTTTAGGGCGCGAAAGCGTTTTGAAATTCAGTGTTTACCCTGAGCGCCCGGCCCCCCCCCCAAAGGCCGTGTCAGGCTTGGGGCGTGCCCAGTTCCGCACGAAGGCGGTCTGCCAACTGCCGCCCCTGCTGCGCCCAGAAAGCCGGGTCGGCCCGGCCAATGCGCTCGGCGGCGTTTTTCATGTGGGCGGCACCGGCCTCGCGGGCAGCGGTCACATCGCCTGCGTCAATGGCCTGAACAATGGTGGCGTGCTCGTCGCGCACCTGCTGGGCGAAGTCGGCGCGGGTGGCCTCGTTGGCGCGGGTCACGCGGGTGCCGTCGAACAGAAAGTGGTTCAGGTAGGCCAGTGTGGCCAGCAAAAACGGGTTGTTGGCGGCGGTGGCAATGGCGACGTGAAAAGCCACGTCTTCCGCCACACCGTCGCCCCCGGCGGCCACGGTGCGCTCCAGCGCCAGCAGGGCGGCCTTGATCTGCTTCAGGTTTTGTGGCGTGCGCCGGGCTGCGGCCAGCGCGGCCGACTCGGCTTCCAGCGCGCGGCGCACCTCCACCATTTGCAGCACCGCGTTCATCGAGCCATCGGGGGCCAGCACCAGGTGTTCGGTGCTGGGGTCGGGCAGCTTTTTCACGAACGCGCCAGAGCCCTGGCGCGACTCCACCAGCCCCATGGTTTTCAGGCGCGACAAGGCCTCGCGCACCACGGTGCGGCTCACGCCAAAGCGCTGCACCAGCGCGGCCTCGGTGGGCAGGCGTTGGCCTTCGGGCAATTGCCCGTCGCGGATGCTGACCACCAGGGCATCGGCCAGTTGCTCGGACAGCCGCGCGCCCACGCTCAACACCGACGTCTGGTCAAGGGGAAAAGAAGGGTTCATGGCAGGGCAAAGGGGAGTCACAAATTGATCACTTGTGCGACAACAATATAACCACTCCGCCCCCTGCCCTGCCCCGGGTTTCACGCGATTTTTTGACGCCGCACAGCAAGCGCGGCCTGCCACAGCCGTCTACCATGGGGGTTTTGTGGCACAGGAGACCCCATGTTCAAAAAAATCCTCATCCCCACCGACGGTTCATCGCTGGCCCACAAGGCCGCCCGCATCGCGGCTGAACTGGCCCAAAACCAAGGCGCCCAGGTGATTGGCGTGTACGTGATCGATCCCTTCCCGTTCATCGGCGTGGGCGACGCGTCGGCCATCGGCCTGCAGGCCTATATGTCCGAAGTGCAAAACACCGCAAGCCAGGCGCTGGCCGATGTGCGCAAGCTGTGCGAAGCCCGTGGTGTGGCGTTTGCCGGTGACACCATCGAACGCGGCAGCCCCCATGACGGCATTCTGGAAACTGCCAGGGCCGAAGGCTGCGATGTGATCGTGATGGGCTCGCACGGCCGCAAAGGCATGGAAGCGCTCATCCTGGGCAGCGTGACGCAAAAAGTGCTGGCGCACGCCAAAGTGCCGGTCATGGTCATCAAGGGCTGAGACGCCCACACCGCCCAGCCGCTCAGTGAAAGTCCCGGCTGGGCGCATCCAGGTCGCCCAGCCAGGGAGACAGGTCTTTCAACCGCTTGGCCACCAGGTGGCACACCTGCCCGCCGGTGTCAGGGTCTGGGCTGTCATCGCGCTGCCACACGCCGTACACCGCCAACAAGCGGGCCCGCATCAGTTCGCGGCGCTGGGCTTCTTTCACGCTTTGCCACACCACCACATTGACCGAACCGGTTTCGTCTTCCAGCGTGACGAACACCACACCTTTGGCCGTGCCCGGCTGCTGGCGCACGGTGACGATGCCGCAGGCCCGCACCAGCCGCCCGCCGGGACACTGGGCCAGCTCAGCCGCTGACAGCAGCTTGAGAGCGCCAAGCCGGGGGCGCAGCAAGCCCACGGGGTGGGCGCGCAGGCTCAGGCCCGTGGCCGCGTAATCGCCCACCACATCTTGTGCCAGGCTGGGGGCTGGCACCAGCCCGGGGGCCAGCGGGTCGTGTGGCGGGGCCACGGGGGCCAGCAGGTGGGCATGGGCCTTGGCGCCCGCAGCGGCCCACACCTGTTCGCGCCGGTGCCCGGCCAGCGCGCTCAGGGCATCGGCAGCGGCCAGGGCGTCCAGCTCGGGTTGCGTGAGTGCCGCAACCTGCGCCAGGTGCGACACACAGGTGAACGTTTGGCCGTGGGCGGCCAAGCGAGCGCGGGCAGACCCGATGCGCTGGGCCGCGTCTTCGCTGAGCCCCCCCACCAAACGCAGCCCCAGCCTGACGGCCCGGCCATCGGTGCTGGCCAACCCGCAATCCCACCCACTCACCGCCACATCCACCGGCAGCACCCGCACCCCGTGCCGCCGGGCGTCTTGCACCAGTTGCGAAGGGGCGTAAAAACCCATGGGCTGGCTGTTGAGCAAGGTGGCCAGAAACACGCCTGGGTGGTGGCGCTTGATCCAGGCACTGGCGTACACCAGCACGGCAAAACTGGCGGCGTGGCTTTCAGGGAAACCGTATTCACCAAACCCCTCGATCTGCGAAAAGATGGCCTGCGCGAACTCGGCCGTGTAGCCCCGCTGGGTCATGCCACTGACGATGCGGTCGTGAAACACCTGCACCCCGCCCTTGCGTTTCCAGGCGGCCATTGAGCGGCGCAGGCTGTCGGCCTCGTCGGCACTGAACCCGGCGCACAGCATGGCCACCTGCATCACCTGCTCCTGAAAAATGGGCACACCCAGGGTGCGCCCCAGCGCCTGTTCCAGCGCAGGGCTGGGGTATTCCACCGGCTCCAGCCCATGGCGGCGGCGCAAATAGGGGTGCACCATGCCGCCCTGTATGGGCCCGGGCCGCACGATGGCGACCTGCACCACCAGGTCGTAAAACACCTTGGGCCGCAGGCGGGGCAACATGCTCATTTGCGCCCGGCTTTCCACTTGGAACACACCCACGGTGTCGGCATCGGCCACCATGCGGTAGGTGGCGTCGTCGTCGGCGGGAATGTCGGCCAGCGTGAGGCGGCGGCCCGCTGCCGGGCCCTGGGCGGGCACAAACCCGGGCACCTGGGCCAGGGTGTCCAGGGCACGGCGCAGGCACGACAACATGCCCAGCGCCAGCACGTCCACCTTCAGCAGGCCCATGGCGTCGAGGTCGTCTTTGTCCCACTGGATGATGCTGCGCCCGGCCATGCTGGCGGGCTCCACCGGCACCAGCTGGGTGAGCGGCCCCTGCGTCAGCACAAACCCGCCCACGTGCTGGCTGAGGTGGCGCGCAAACCCCATGAGCTGCTGCGACAGC
This sequence comes from uncultured Hydrogenophaga sp., assembly GCA_964342395.1. Taxonomy (GTDB): domain Bacteria; phylum Pseudomonadota; class Gammaproteobacteria; order Burkholderiales; family Burkholderiaceae_C; genus UBA2334. The sequence continues at coordinate 26,501 of CAYFFJ010000013.1, read as the reverse complement.
TCCAGCCACAGCGCCAGGGTGCGCTCGTCGGCCACAGGGGTGCCGGGCGGCACCTGGGTGAGGGCTTCGGCCAGGCGCTCGGGCAGCAACTGGCGGCTGTACATGCCGGGGTGTTCTTTGGCGAGCGAGCGGATGAGCGCTTCGTCCACCCCCAGCGCTCGGCCCACGTCGCGCAGGGCGCTGCGGGGGCGGTAGCTGATGACGGTGGCCGTCAGGGCTGCGCGGTCGCGCCCGTATTTGGCGTAGATGTATTGGATGACCTCTTCGCGCCGCTGGTGCTCGAAGTCCACGTCGATGTCGGGCGGTTCGCGGCGCTCGCGGCTGATGAAGCGTTCGAACAGCAGGGTGGACTGCGCGGGGTCCACCTCGGTCACGCCCAGGCAAAAACACACGGCCGAGTTGGCAGCCGAGCCGCGGCCCTGGCACAGGATGTCGCGCTCACGGGCAAACCGCACCAGGTCGTGCACCGTCAGGAAATACATCTCGTAGCCCAGCTCGGCAATGAGGGCCAGTTCGTGTTCCAGCTGGGCTTTGACTTTTTCGGGGATGTTTGGGGTGCTTGCCAAGGTCGTGGCAGGGTTGGCTTCGCCTGGGCTGGCATGGGTGGGGGCGTGCCGATCGGGTGTGGGGGGCTCCTCATGCTGCAAGCAGAAATCGTCACCCCCCACCCCCGACCGTCCCGCTGCGCTGCGGGTTGGCGCGGCCGCGCCGGATTCGGGAGCGGGTTCGGACTTCCCTGTTGGTGTGCCGTGGTCCGCGCCGGCAAGGGGTGGGCCGTCCGACAATCTCTGCTCGCAGTGTGCGGAGGGCGGCCCGCCCCTTGGCGGCGCAGCGGCAGAGGCAATCCCATACCGCCATTCAGCCCCCGCCCAGGTCAACCGCGCCAAGGTTTGCGTTGGGGTTTCGCCGGGGCCCACGGTTTCCAGGGGGTATTGGTAGCGCAGCTCTGCCAGGCTGAAGCGGCAACGCTCGGCCACCCGCAAGGTGGCTTGCAGCAACGCGGGCGGGTACAGCCGCCCCAGTTGCAGGCGCGTGCGCAGGTGCGCCTGCGCGTTGGGCAGCAGCGCCTGGCCGCAGGCGGCCACCGGGGCACCCAAGCGGACGGCGGTCAACACATCGTGCAGGGGCTTGCGCGAGCGCGCGTGCATGAGCACCTCCCCGGCGGCCACCAGCGGCAAACCACTGGCGGCCGACCAGGTGTGCAGTTGCATCAACCACCAGTCATCGTCCATGTGGTGGTGCAACACGGCCCCCAGCCACAGGCCGTCGTTTTCGGCATCAAAACAGGCCCCAGCGCTTTCCAGTATTGACTTTATTGCTTCTGTTTCAGCGAACTGGTGTGGCCCCAGGCGGGGAGGCAGCAGCAACACCTCGCAGCCCGCCAGCGCGCCCGAGCCGGGTGTGGGCCAGGCGGCGCGGTACTGGCCCTTGGGGCTGTGGGCGCGGCAGGCGGTGATGTATTGGCACAGGTGGCCCCAACCGGCCAAGTGGCGGGGCAACACCACCATGCGCCAGCCGGGGTGGGCCGGGTCGGTGAGGGTGAAGCGGGCCCCTGGCATGAAGGCCAGCCCGCATTTCAGCGCCTCGGTGTGGGCGCGCACCACACCGGCCACCGAGCAATCGTCGGTGAGTGCCAGTGCCTGGTAACCCAAAGCATGGGCACGGGCCACCAGCTCTTCGGGGTGTGATGCGCCGTGCTGGAAGCTGAAGTGGGACAGGGCGCACAGCTCGGCGTAACCAGCCAGCGGGGCTTGAGGCGCTTGTGGCGCGGCGGGGCTCATGCAAACACCCCGTGCAAAAACCAGCGCGCACCGGGTGGCACGCGGTACACCCACAGCAAACCCACACGGGGGCTGCGGGCCACGAAGTAATCGCGCACGGTGGCCCCGCCGTTTTCGGGCACACGGGCGGCACCAGGGGCGTCGGCCCCCGGCCACTGCGTCAACTCCAGCCGCTGCGGCCCGGCCAGCAGTTGCAGCTCGCCCTGAAAACAGGGGCGGTGGCCGCGCAGGGCCAGGGGCTGAGGCGTGGCCAACAGCCAGGTGGGCCACAGGCTGCCGCTGCGCGGGGGGGCGTTGGCCGTGCCGATATTTTTTAAGTTAAAAATGCCTCCAGCGCTTGATGGATATGCATTTTCAGCTACACATGGCGAAGCAATCACCTGCTGCAGGTGTTCAGCCCGGTGGTCGTTGTGGGGCTGCCACTGGGTCAACGCGGCGGCCCCCAAACGGGCGGCCAGGCGCTCGGTCAGTGCGGTCCAGGTCAGGGGCTGGGGGCCATGGGCCGGGCGGGCTTGCAGCCAATCGGTGCTGCCCGGGGCCCAGGGGGCGTGGGCCACCGTGGACAAACGCAAGGCCACCACCGGGGCGGCCAGGGGCTGGTGGGCCAGGTGTTCGCGGGTGAGGCGCAACAAGTGGTCCAGCGCCTGGGTGGCTTGGGCGGTGCGCAGCTCAAAGCCGCCGTGGCTGGGCACGTCGCGGCGGGTGTCGTGCGCCCATTGCCAGCGCAGGGCCCACACACCGCGCTGGCGCGGGCGCAGCCAGGCCAGCAAGGCCTGCAACAGCGCCTGGGCGTGGGGCAGCAAGGCGGGTGCGCTGTCCAGCGCGTGGGGCAGCTCCACGGCCTGGTCAAAGTCGGGCGGCAAGGCCAGCCACGGGTGGGTTTGCGGGCGCAGGCCCAAGGCCTGGTCCAACGCGGCCAGCAAAGGCCCGCCCCAGCGCCGGGCCACGCCGTCGCGGGGCAAGCGGCGCAGGTGGCCCCAGGTGCGCAAACCCAACCGGGCCAGCACGGGTGCATGGGGCCGGGCTGCACTGAGGGTGTGCAGCGGCAAGTCGGCCAAGGGCGGTGCGGTGGGTGGCAACCCGGCGCCATCGCCCCACAGCGGCGCCCGCTGACCGGCCCGCCAGCGGGCCAGGGCGGCCAGCGCGGTGGGGCCTTGGGCCAGCTCGGGCACGGCCCCCGGTGCAGCGCCTGACCCGGCACGGAAACCGTCGCAGGCCAGCACCTCGGCGTGCAAACGCGCCAACACCCCGGGCAAGCCGCCCCACAGGCGCAGGGTGGGGGTCACGTCCAGGGCCCACACCTCGTCCAGCCCGGTCACGCGGGGCGTGACGTGCAAGGCACACGCTCCCAGCCAGGCGGGCCGGGTGTGGTCGAAGCCTGCCAGGGCCTCAGGCGTGCGCAGGCTGGGGAATGGCGGCAGGCCGTTGGCCAGCGCCAGCCACAAGGGGTGGGGTGTCATGCGGCACCTCGTGTGTGCGCGGGGGCAGCCCGGCCTGGCGCAAACGGTGGCGCCAGCGCGCACCGGCCAAGACAGCCTGCAAAACGGCATTGCCAGGGGTCAGCGGCACAGGGGTGGGCACCGGGGGCCCGCGCCGCTTGAGCACACGCACCTGCACCCCCTCGCCCACCGGCGCGGCCTGCACAGCCAAGCGCAACACGGCGGGGCTGGCCTGGTGCTGCACGGCCAACGGGCGAAACGCCCACAGCAACCCGCCCTGGCGTGCGGCGGCGTGTTGCAGCCGCCGCAGTGCGGCCATGGGGGCGTGGGGCAACCAGGCCAGCACGGCCCCCACCTCGGGGCACTGCAAGGCCTGTTCGCAAGCCCACAGGCGCTGGGCAGGGTCGTCCACCCCCACCGCCACCAGCCCGGGCGTGCCCAGGCCATGGGCGCTCAACGCGGGGGTGAACGCGGTGTGGGGCGGCCCCACCAGCACCACGCCCGGCCGGGGCGGCAAGCCCGGGCCGGGCACATGGCGCTGCCAGGCCCCCAAGGCGGGCAGCACCAATTGCCATTCATGGTGGACGGCCTGGGCTTGCAGCACCTCGACCAGCGCGCCCACCGGCCACCCTTGGCCCGGCAACAAGGCGTCCAGCGCCGGGTGGCCGCTGGGCCATGCCGCACCCGGCGCCATCGGCAGCGCGTGGGCGCGCCAGACCCCGGGCAAAACCGAGGGGTCGGGCATCACGGCGTGGAGCGAAGCGGTGGGCATGGGGTGAAATGGCAGGGCATTTACCTGTATTTTTATACAGTATTTTGAAGCTGTCAAATACCGTGCAAAACCCGATATGCTGAAACACCCCAGCCGCCAGCGCCTTGGCGTGCAAGCCCCCCACCCACATGTCACAACCGCAGCCCCCTCTGTCCACCGCGTTTGGTGCGCTCGACGCGGCCTCGTCCGACCTGATTCACAACATCGTGGACAACGTGCCAACGATGATTGCCTACATCGACCATGGGCTGGTGTGCCGCTACGCCAACACCAGCTACCGCCAGGTGTTTGAAACGCCGGGCCACCCGCTGGACGGGGCACCGCTTGCCTCGCTGGTGCGGCCCCACCTGCACGACGACATCCTGCCCCGCATGCAAGCCGCCCTGGCCGGAGAACCCCAGGCGTTTGAGTTTGAATGCGAGCGCCAAGCCCCCGAAGGGCTGCGCATGCAGGTGGAGGTGAAATACCGCCCCGACCTGCGCCAGGGCCAGGTGCACGGCGTGTTTGTGGAGCTGCACGACATCACCCACCACAAGCGCATCGAAGACCTGGTGCTGGAAGCCAACCACGATCTGGAAGAACGTGTGCACGAGCGCACCACCAAGCTGTTTGAAAGCGAGCAGCGTTTTCGGCTGATGGTCGACGGCCTGCAGGATTACTGCATTTATTTTCTGGATGCCGAAGGCCACATCACCGACTGGACCGACAGCGCCCAGCGCATGCACGGCCTGCCTCCACACCAGGCGCTGCGCCAGCACCTGGGCCTGCTGGTGGATGCCAGCCACCCCGGCGGCGTACCGGCCGCGCTGGCGCAGCTGCTGCGCCAGGCGGTAGAGCAAGGCCACGCCGAGTCCGACGGCTGGCAGGTGCGCCAGGGCCAGCGCCCGTTCTGGGCCCACACCACCTTGACGGCGCTTCGCAACGGCCGGGGCGAGTTGCAAGGCCTGAGTGCCATCACCAAAGACATGACCGCAGCCAAGAAACTGGAAGCGGTGATGGCCGAACTGAACCAGGAGCTGGAACTGCGCGTGCAACACCGCACCCGCGAGCTGACCTTGGCCAACCGCGACATCGACGCCTTCGCGCACATGGTGTCGCACGACCTGCGCGCCCCGCTGCGCCACATTTCAGGCTACGTGGCGCTGCTGCGCGAAGACCTCACCGAGCACAAAACCGCCCTGCCCGCCCCCGTGGCGGGCGGCATGGCCCAGCACCTGGACGCGGTGGACAAGGCCAACCGCCGCTTGGCCAGAATGATCGACAGCGTGCTGGAATACGCCCGTCTGGGCCGCACCACCCTGGAGCTCACCGACGTGGAATTGGGGCCGCTGGTGCTGGCCCAAATGCGCCAGGTGCAAGAAGGGGCGGCAGACCGCCGCGTGGCATGGGTGCTGCCCGACACCTGGCCACAGGTGAGGGGCGACGCCCCCCTGCTGGGGCGGCTGCTGGGCTGCCTGCTGGACAACGCGCTGAAATACACGCGCCACACGCCCAACGCCCGCATCGAACTGGGCTGGCGCAACGCCACCCCGGCAGACCCCCTGCCGTCCGACTTCCAGCCCGACGAAACCCGCACCGTGTTCTGGGTGAAAGACAACGGCGTGGGTTTTGACCGCGAGCGGGCCAACAACCTGTTCGTGATGTTCCAGCGCCACCACCACTCCATGGACTTCGAGGGCACGGGCACCGGGCTGGCCATCAGCCAACGCATCGTGGCCCTGCACCGCGGCACCATTCAGGCCGACAGCCAGCCCCACCAGGGCTGCACGGTCAGCGTCGGCTTGCCGAGTTGACCCAACGCCTCCTCGAAAGATCGCCCCAATTTAAAAGTGGGTGGACTTTAAAGCTCAAAACCTCATTGCAGCCTTCTGCAAGATCACCTAAACTTGTCCAACAAACAAGACAACTGGACAGGTGGCAGCCATGCATGTGGTGAACTTCTCCGAGGCCCGCAACAGCCTCAAAACCGTGATTGACCGGGTGATAGACGATGCCGACTACACCGTCATTGCAAGGCGTGATGCCCCCGATGCGGTGGTGATGTCGCTGGACACATTCAACAGCCTGATGGAAACGGTCTATCTGCTGAAGTCGCCCGCCAATGCAGCGCACCTGGCTGCATCCATGGCTCAACACCACCAAGGCCAAACCCTGAGCAAGGGGTTGGTCGATGCAGACTGAGATCAAGCTGCTCCAACTCACTTGGACGCTGGCAGCATGGAGCGATTACGAACACTGGCAAGGCCAAGACAAGAAAACACTGAGACGCATCAACGGGCTGCTCAAAGACTGCCTGCGGCACCCGTTTGAAGGCATAGGCAAGCCAGAGCCCTTGCGAGAAAACCTGTCAGGCTATTGGTCGCGCCGCATCGACGACACGCACCGACTGGTGTACGCCGTGGACGGTGCGGCGCTGGTGGTCATTGCCTGCCGCTACCACTACCAATGAGGCCGCCCCTGCGCGGGCCAGCCATCAGGCCCCACAGCACTTCTTGAATTTTTTGCCGCTGCCGCACGAACACGGGTCGTTGCGGCCGGGGGTGTCGCCCTTGACCACGGTGCCCACGCGGGGGCCCAGGCTGCGCCAGATCTGGTGCAGGTCGTACACGGCCCACAAGGCTTCGCCAAAGGCGTTCAGGCGCACCTGGCTCACGCTGGGGGGGCCGTCTTCGGCGTACATGGACACGTCGGGCGTGGCGGTGTCGTCTTCGGTCAGGGCCACCAGCTTTTGCAGCGAGTCGTCCAGCCACTGGGCGGTGTCGCGGTCGCGGGGGGCTTCCCAGGCCTCGGTCCAGTTTTCCACCACGTACATGAAGCCCAGCGCCCACACCTGGGCGAACGAGGGCAACTCCAGCTCAGTGCTTTCGGCCTCCCAGGCGGCGCGTTCGTCGTCGGGCAAGGCGGCCACGGCACCGCGCACGTCCATCACTTCAGGCGAAAAGGCGCGGTCGTCGTCCAGCGAATCAACCTTGGCTTGCAGGCTTTCGGCAATTTCGGCGCGGCGGCGGGCCCACAGGGCCAGGAAGCGGGCTTTTTGCTCGGGGCTGGCGAACAGGGCGGTTTCGCCCTCGAACTCGGGCAGCAGGGCGTCCACGGCTTCTTCGTCGGCAATGGGCTCACGGGTGCAGACGACAGCGGCCAGAAAGCCTTCGCAGAATTCCCACTGGGGCACTTCTTCGTCGCGGGTGCGCAGGTCGTCGAGCAGGGTGTCGAGCTCGTCAAAGTCGTCAGAGGTCAGGGCGGCGGTGGTGTTCATGGCGGTGTTTTTTCAGAGGGAAGAAGGGACTGCGGGCGGTTGCCATTTCGGCACCACGGTCACACCCAGGGTGGCCAGGCGCTTTTTGAGGCGCAGCACGGCTTTGTCTTTGCTCAGCAGCACCACGGGCACACGCGCCCCCCCGGTGCCGTCGTTGCCCTGGGTGGCGTGAAAAGCGGCCAGGTCAATGAATTTTTGGTCATCGCCGTCGGTGCAGGTGAAACGGGCTTTGGGCGCCACGGGGTGCAGGGTGACCAAGGCATCCCAGGCTTGCAGCACGGCGGCGGCGGCCTGGCCGTCAAGCGCCTGGCGGCGCACCAGGTGTGGGTAGGCCAGCACGCGCTCCAGCTCGTCGCGCATCACGGGGGTGGCGATCACTTGTGTGCCAGGCCGGGCCAGGGCGGCGCGCAGGGGCTCGGTGGCGGGGTCGGCAAACACCCACAGGTCGAGCACCACGTTGGTGTCCAACACAAAAACCATCATGGTGCAGGCGGGGCAGTGTCAGCAACAGGCTTGGCACGGGCGCTGCCGGCCACCAGGTCGAAGCGGAACAGGCGGCATTCGATGGGGCCGTTCCACATGGGCACGCGGCGCGATTCTTTCAGGCGCATCTGGCTGGGCAGCTTCAGGTCGGGCGTGAGCATCCAGGCGGTCCAGCCGCTGAAGTGTTTTTTCCAGTGCGAGGCCAGCCGGGGGAAGAAGTCGCTGCCGCCCTCGTCGGTTTGCGCCTGTTCGCGGCCCATGCCTTGAGGCACTGGGCGTTCTGCCGGAGCCGCCACGCGGTGCACGCGGGGCGCAGCCCGCTCACCGCGCTCGTTGCGTTCCCCAAACCGGCCACCGCGCGGGTCGGCACGGAACTCGGCGCGCTGACCCGCCACACCGGCGGCGGCTATGCGCTCGCCGTAGGGGGGATTGAGCAGCATCACGCCTGGGCGCTCGCACGGGGGCATGCGCTGCAGCGCATCGCCGCCCCGGAACTCGATGGCGTGGGCCACCCCGGCGCGCTCGGCGTTGCGCTGCGCGAAGTCCACCATGCGGTGAGACACGTCGCTGCCGAAGATGAACGGCGCATCGCCATCTTTGAAGCTTTTTTGACCTTCAGCGCTTGATGCTACTGAATCTTCTGCTTCGTTTCTGATACCTTGCCACACGTGCGACTGAAACGGCAGCAGTTTCTCAAAGCCAAAGCGGCGCGCCCAACCGGCCGGGATGCCCAGCGCCATTTGCGCGGCCTCGATGGCAATGGTGCCGCTGCCGCAGCAGGGGTCGTACAGCGGCAGGTCGGCGCCCTGGCTGCCGTCCCACCCGGCGGCGGCCAGCATGGCGGCGGCCAGGGTTTCTTTCAGCGGGGCGTCGCCCTTGTCTTCGCGCCAGCCGCGTTTGAACAATGGTTCGCCCGAGGTGTCGATGTAGATGCTGACGTGGTCGGTGGTGAGGTGCACAAAAATGCGCATGTCGGGATGGGCGGTGTCCACGTCGGGGCGCACGCCGGTTTTGTGGCGGAAGCGGTCGGCCACCGCGTCTTTGACCTTGAGCGCGGCAAAGTTCAGGCTTTGCAACGGGCTGTGCTGGGCGGTGATGTCAATTTTGAAGCTCTGGCGTGGCGTGAACCAGATTTCCCAGGCCACACTGGCAGCGGCATCGTACAGGTCGGCCTCAGAGCGGTAGGGCTCGTGGGCCAGCTGCACCAGCACGCGCTGGGACAGGCGGCTGTGCAGGTTGAGCTTCATGGCATCGCGCCACGAGGCGAGCAGCATCAGCCCGGCACGGCCGGTCTGGCCGCTCAGGCCGGTGACGCGCTGCACCTCGGTGGCCAGGTAGCCTTCCACGCCAGCGGCGCAGGGCAAAAAGAGTTGGAGTTGGTTCATGCGCGGGGCCGCAGCGGGGGGGCAAACGGCAAGACAAAGGGCAAGGATAACCGCCGGGCCTCTCACCCCCCAGCCGCACACGCCAGCGAGCCACGGCTCACGCCGTTCGCCCGCAGGTATTCGGCGCAGTCCGCAGCGGGCAACGGCGGGCTGTACAGGTACCCCTGAAACACCTCGCAACCCAGCGCGGCCAGCACATCGCGCTGTTCGGCGGTTTCCACAAACTCCGCCACCACCTCAACCCGCCGTGCGTGGCCCAGTGCCGTGATCGTGCGGACGATGTCGCGGCCGGCCGGATTGGTGAGCACGTCGCGGGTGAGCGAGCCATCGATCTTGATGGCGTGGACCGAAAACCGCCGCATGTACAACAACGATGAGTGTCCCATGCCGAAATCGTCCATCGCCAGTGAAACGCCCATGTCCACCAGCTGTGCCAGGTTCTGGTCCACCACCTGGTGCACCGGAATGGCGTGGCTCTCGGTGATTTCCAGTTCGATCTGGTCTGGCGTCAAGCCATGGCGCACCAGGCACCGGGCGAGCAGTGCTGGCAGCTGCGGGTCGCCAAGCTGCAGCGGCGAAACGTTGATCGCCATCGTGATGTGCGAGAGGCCCAGGCGGTTCCATTGCGCCTTGCGTGCACAGGCCTCCTCCAGCACCCAAACGCCCAGGCGGCGGATCAGCCCGCCTTCCTCGGCCAGGGTCACGGCAACATCGGCGCTGATCGGGCCATGGCGCCTGTGCGTCCATCGCAGCAACGCCTCGACCCCGACCACCGCCCCGTCACGGCCGTGCTTGGGCTGGAACGCCAGCGTGAGCGCTGCCGTGCCAATGTCGCGCGTGAGTGCGGCGAACAGGCCGCGCGCAATCAAGCCCACCTGGTCATCGTGCTGCACCGCCCGCGCGCCCAGCTGACTTTGGGCGGCAATGGCCCGGGTTGCGGTGTAGAACGCGTCCTTTTGTCCACGCGCACGCCACGCCTCGGCCCGGCGTGCGAACGGCAGGTAAATCAGCGTGCTGAGCAACAGGCCGAGCAACTGAAACGCCACGCCGCGCCAGGAGTCGCTGAGCAGGTAGCCAGACAGCAACGGTGGTGTCGTCCAGGGCACGACGAGGTTGTGCAGCGGCAGCAGGCCGGTGTGCGCCGCCGCCAGCGCCAGCAAGGTCAGCGCCAGCGGCGCCAGCAGAAAGGGCAGCAGGAAGACCGGGTTGAGGGCAATCGGCAGTCCGAAAATCAACAGCTCGTTGATGTTGAAAACGGCGGGCAGCAAAGAGGCATGGGCCACACGCTGGAAAGGCCCTTCGCGCACCACAATGAGCAGCGCCAGAACCAAGCCGAGGGTGGCGCCCGATCCGCCCAGGTGCACGAAGGTGTCTATCAATGGCCGCCAAGCCAACGACGGGTCGTATGCGGCACCCGTGGCACCGAAAAACGCCTGTGCGTGCTGGTCCAGTACCTTGCCGCCATGGATGCCGACGAACCACAACGACTGGTTGACCAAGACTGCCGCGCTGTCGAGAACCCAGTCCACATGGGTCCAGCCGGGGGGGAGCGGTGCCAGCGTGGCCAGCCACTGCGCCACCAGCGGAGGCAAGGCCTTGGCGGCCTTGGCTGTCAGCATCACGGCCAGGCTGGCCACCATCAAGGGCGGCGTCATGCGAACGGCGTGGTAGAACGCCGGTTCACTGGTGTAGTCGGGCGCCATGCGGCGCATCACGGCCAGCGCGGCCAGCGGGCGCAACAACTCCGGCGTGGCCAGGCCGATCACGATGCCCAGCAGCATGGAGTCATGCCCCAGGGCCGCGAGGGTCGGCTGGCCACCGCTGATCAGGCAGAGCATGAAGTTCACCATCGCGGCGATGCCAACCCAGGCCGTGGGAAGTGCCTCATCCCCCTCGGCCACCGGCAGGCGATGCGCCAGGCGGATGCTGACCACCATCGCCAGCGCAAGACTGAAAACGCCATAGGTCGCATGGACCACGTTTTGGGTAACGGCCTGCCATCCCGCCCCAAAAACCCGGTCCATCAGGCCATGCATGGCCACGAAAGGCAGGTTGCCGAGCAAGGTGGCCGCCACACCCAAAAAGGTGAGTGGCAGCAAGACGATGAAACTGTCCCTGACCGTGACACCCCAGAGCGCCAGGCGCGGCCACCGGGCCTTGGGCACCGTTGCCATCCCTTCAGGGCAAAAAGCGTTGGGATCGGTTCATGCGCGGCAACATCAGAGGTAAAACGCTTCCACCGTGCCCTTGAGCTTCAGCAGCAAAGGCTGGCCTTTGCGGTCCACGGTTTTGCCTGCGGGCACCTTCACCCAGCCTTCGCTGATGCAGTACTCGGCCACGTCGGAGCGGTCTTTGCCGTTGAAGCGGATGCCAATGTCGTGCTCAAAAATCTCGCGCACGAAATGCGGGCTTCGGGGGTCTTGCGACAGGTGGTCGGGCAGCGGAGGACGGCTGGTGGTGTCGGTCATGGGCATGATCAGACCACACTGATGAAAGTGTCGGCAGCGGGCAGGTGCTCGGCCACCCATTGGGGGTCCAGCATCAATGCCCGGACCACATCAGACGGCAACGCGTCAGCCACCGATGTGCCGCTGGCCTGTGCATCCGCCAGGATGCCCGCCAGGTGCACGATGGCCGCCAACCGGTGAAAAGGTTTTTCGGCCAAGGGGTCTGCCGACGCTTGCAGCGCCCGCACGATGTCTTTCGGAAAGTTCCAGCGGCGGGCCAGTTCGCCAGTGATCTGGCCTTCGGTGTGGCCGATCAGGCGTTGTTCCCGCTCCCACCGCACGCCGGGCAACTGGGGCAATTTTTCAATTTCTTGCAGCGTGGCGGGATCGGCCTGCCCGATGAGCAGTTCACCCAAGCGCAGCATCATGCCGGTGAGCCACGCCTGCGGGCTGTCGGCCCCCACCGCACCGGCCAGCCATTGCGCCTGGCCCGCGCAGGCCATGCTGCCGCGCCAGAAATCGGTGGCATTCAGGCCGGGCAGCTTGGGAAACGCATCGCCCAGGCAGGCGGCCAAGGCCAAGGTGCGCACCTTGGACATGCCCACCAGGCTCACCGCCTCGTCCAACGAACTGACCGAGCGCGCCAGCCCGAACTGCGCGCTGTTGGCCAGGCGCAGCAACTTGGCCGACAAGGCGGGGTCTTTGCCGATGAGGTCACGAACGGCGCCCACGGTGGCGTCTTCGTCGTCCAGTGTTTTGATCAGCCCCTGGCCCACTTCTGAAATGGTGGGCAATTTGACGGTGGCAAAAAAAGCGTCGAGATTCGACATGCAGGGCTCCAAGTCAGTCGGTGCGACAAATTGTCGGGGCCAATTTAACCGACTTTTGCACGGTTTTTCCCGGTGGCCAACCGCAGAGGCAGCACAGCCAGGGTAAGCCGCGCATGTTCCAATCAGGGTTAACACGCACCCCGCGCAGCCGCGCGCGCAACCTGAACCTCTCCCTCCGTGATCACACTCAAAAACATCGTCTTGCGCCGTGGCGTCAAGGTGCTGCTGGACAGCACATCCGTCACCCTCAACCCCGGCGAAAAGGTGGCCCTGGTGGGCCGCAACGGCGCAGGCAAATCGTCGCTGTTTGCGCTGTTGAACGGCAATTTGCACGAAGATGCGGGTGAGTTTCACATTCCCACCCAGTGGCGCATGGGCCAGGTGGCCCAGGACATGCCCGAAACCGAGCAAAGCGCCACCGAGTTCGTGGTGCAAGGCGACACCGTGCTGCTGGCCGCCCAGCAAGAGGTGGACGAAGCCGAAGCGCTTGACGACCACGACCGCATGGCCCACGCCTACATGGCCCTGCACGACGCCGGGGCCTACGATGCCGCCGCTCGCGCGCAAGCCCTGATATTGGGCCTGGGCTTCAAAACCACCGAGCTGGACCACCCGGTCAACAGCTTTTCAGGCGGCTGGCGCATGCGCCTGCAACTGGCCCGCGCCCTGATGTGCCCCAGCGATTTGCTGCTGCTCGACGAGCCCACCAACCACTTGGACCTGGACGCACTGGTGTGGCTGGAGGCCTGGCTGAAAAAGTACGAAGGCACCATGGTGGTCATCAGCCACGACCGCGAGTTTCTGGACGCCGTGACCAACGTCACCCTGCACATCGACGCGGCCAAGCTGGTGCGCTACGGCGGCAACTACAGCAAGTTTGAAGACATGCGGGCCGAGCAAATGGCGCTGCAAGCCACCGCCTTCTCCAAGCAGCAGGACAAAATTGCCCACCTGCAAAAGTTCATTGCCCGCTTCAAGGCCAAGGCCAGCAAGGCCAAGCAGGCGCAGAGCCGCGTGAAGGCGCTGGACCGCATGGAAAAGGTGGCCCCGCTGCTGGCCGACGCCGAGTTCACCTTCGAATTCAAAGAACCCGCCAACCTGCCCAACCCCATGCTGGCCATGCAGGGCGTGAGTTTTGGCTACCCCGCGCCCGAAGGTTCACCCCAGGGCACACCGCCCACCGTCATCGTGAAGAACGTGAGCAAATCGGTGCTGGCCGGGCAACGCATTGGCATTTTGGGCGCCAACGGCCAGGGCAAATCCACCCTGGTGAAAACCGTGGCGCGCGACCTGGCCGCCATTGGCGGCGAAGTGACCGAGGGCCGTGGCCTGAACATTGGCTACTTTGCCCAGCAAGAGCTGGACGTGCTGCGCCCCGCCGACAACCCGCTGGAGCACATGATCAAACTGGCCAAAGACCTGGGCGCCGCCAGCAAACTGGCCGGCCAGGCCACGCGCGAGCAAGACCTGCGCAGCTTTTTGGGCACCTTCAACTTCGGCGGCGACATGGTGAAGCAGGCCGTGGGCAGCATGAGCGGCGGCGAAAAAGCCCGCCTGGTGCTGTGCATGATCGTGTGGCAGCGCCCCAACCTGCTGCTGCTGGACGAGCCCACCAACCACCTCGATTTGGCCACCCGCGAAGCCCTGGCCATGGCACTGAACGAGTTCGAAGGCACCGTGATGCTGGTCAGCCACGACCGCGCCTTGCTGCGCAGCGTGTGCGACGAGTTCTGGATGGTGTCACGCGGCGGCGTGGAACCCTTCGACGGCGACCTGGACGACTACCAGCGCTACCTGCTGGACGAAGCCAAACGCCAGCGCGAGGCCGTGAAAGAGGCGAGTGGTGCGGCGGCGAAGGCTGCGAAGAAAGCGGCGAAGGCCGCTGCGAAGGCTTGAATTTTTCGTAGCTAGAAAGCCAATCCCATCAAGCGTCAGAGGCATTTTTTATTATGAAATGGCCTGTGATTGATGGGGGCAGCTGTCAAGCTTGTCTTGCGGCCAGGAACGGCCTTTGTTCAGACAGTTGAGCGGTCGTTCAACGTAGCGTTAACGGTGCGCGGCACCGGCTCGCCTCCGTTGCAACGGCACGTTGGAAGCGGTCGCCTCAAGACGCTCGGCCAGCCAGACCTTGATGACAGACTGCCTTGTAACCCCCAGTTTGCTGGCTTCGCGATCCAGCGAGTCAATCATCCATGTGGGGAAATCGACATTCACCCGCTTCTGCTCTTGCAGCACGCGCTTGGCTTTGGACAAGTCCAAAGAAGCAGTGATGTCGACGCCCTCATCAAACTGATGCTCAAACTTTTCAGCTTTCATAAAGTGCCACCTCTTCTGTGCGTGCACGACGCACGGATATCAACCGGACATTGGCCTCTCGGTAGGTAATGACTGCCGACCAGTGCCTCCCATCGATTACCCCAATCATCAGATACCGAGGTTCATCTTCTGTTTTTGCCGGAATCTCCAGCAACATCGGGTCGTTCCAGAGACTCTGCGCTTCAACAAAATCGATACCGTGTTTCGTTCGGTTGGATTTGCTCTTTGCATCGTCAAATTCGAAGACATTCATGGTATAGAAAATATACCTGATTCAGCATCGAATCACCGAAGAATTGCGTCGACGGGTAAAGAAGTGGTGCTGAAACGCAGCGGCAATGCACTGGTGAAGTCCAGGCTTTCGCGCATAAAACACGAAATTTCGGAATTCAACTCCGAAATTTCGCACTATCATGCACCATGATCCGACGCGAACAGCACCTCCAAAGCATCATCAATGGACTGGCTCAGTTCCCGGTCGTGGCCCTACTGGGCCCCAGGCAAGTGGGCAAAACCACGCTGGCGCGGCAACTGGCTGCTGAATGGCCTGGGCCGCATCACCACTTCGACCTGGAAGACCCCGACGATCTGGCGCGCCTGAGCGACCCGTCTTTTGCGCTGCGCCCCCTCACCGGCTTGGTGGTGCTGGATGAAATTCAAACCCAACCGCAGCTGTTCCCCTTGCTGTGGGTGTTGGCCGACCGGCCTGATGCACCCGCGCGTTTTCTGCTGCTGGGCAGCGCCGCCCCGGCCCTGCTGCGCAACACATCGGAGAGCCTGGCGGGACGGGTGGTGTTCCACGAACTGGGGGGGCTGAACCTGGAAGAAGCCTCCACCACAGGCTCGTTGGATGATTTGTGGCTGCGCGGTGGGTTTCCCCGTGCTTTTCTGGCCCCCGACATGGCGGCCAGCCGGGCTTGGCGAGAGGCCTTCATCCGCACCTACCTGGAGCGTGATTTGCCGCAACTGGGCATCAACTTGCCCGCGCTGACTTTGCGCCGCTTCTGGACCATGCTGGGCCATTACCACGCGCAAACCTGGAACGGCAGCGAGCTGTCGCGCGCGCTGGGGGTGAGCGACAAAACCGTGTCGCGCTACCTCGACATCCTGGAAGGCACTTTCATGGCCTGGCGGCTGCGCCCCTGGCACGCCAACCTGGGCAAGCGCGAAGTGAAAGCCCCCAAGGTGTACCTGAGCGACACCGGCCTGCTGCACAGTTTGCTGGGCATCACCGATGCCCACAACTTGCTTTCGCACCCCAAATGCGGCGCATCGTGGGAGGGGTTTGCACTGGGCGAAGTCATTCGCCACACCCAGGCGCAGCGAGACGAGTGCTACTTCTGGGCGCTGCACTCGGGCGCAGAGCTTGACTTTTTGCTGGCGCGCAGCAACCAGCGCCTGGGGTTTGAGGTGAAGCTGACGCGCTCGCCCAAGGTCACCGCATCCATGCGCACGGCACAACAGGCGTTGGCGCTGGACCACCTGTATGTGTTGTGCCATGCACCCGACCAAGCGGCACCGTGGCCACTGGCAGAGGGCATCACCGCTGTGCCGCTGCACACGCTGGCCAGCGCGTTGCCACTGCGTTGACCGGACTCCTCACGCCAAGCCCCCCCGCGAGCAAGACCGGCGCTGTTGCCTGGGCACGTTCAACTGCAGCGGCAGTGAAGGCCGCTGCGAAGGCTTGAATTTTTTGTAGCTAAGAATCCAATACCATCAAGCGCTAGAGGCATTTTTTATTATGAAATTGCCTGTGATTGCCGGGAGGAACACCAACCTCTTCCGCTATCGCCTTGAAGTACGTGATTGACTGAAGTTGACCCCATTTCACGGACACGTTCCAACCGAAAGAGAGAGTCCGAAATGCCCCAAACCAAACCACCGTACGCGCCAGGGTTTCGCCAGCAAATGGTCGAGCGGGTCAGAAGCGGTCGCAAGCCCAGCGAGCTGTCCAGGGAATTTGGCTGCCACACCACAAGCATCCTGAGCTGGGTGCGCCAAGCGGGGGGAAATGGTGTCACCTCTCAACTTCGATTCTGTAACAATCGACCGCGAGCCGAGCTGCGCACGGCTCTGAACCCAAGAGCCCTTTTGTGTCCGTGGAAACGGGTCAACTTCAAAATATCGGCATACAACGCCGATATTTCACACCGCCCCCTCCTCATCGGTATCCACTGCGGCGCATCAGGGCTTCGACTTGAAGGGCCGCACTGTCGAGGGCCTGCTTGGCGGGCATTGTTCCCTTGAGCGCCGAATCAATGGCCACACCCAATATCTTGGTATTGATTTCGTCCCACTCGGGAATGATGGGACGCCAATCGGGATCGACATCTTGCAACTGAGATCTCAGCGCCAGGTACTCCGGAAACTGCTTGATCAGCGCATCATCCCAAAGGGTGGACTTGCGCAACGGGGTGCCGCCCATCCTGCACACGGCCTTGTCCTGCGCCTTGGATGTGAGCCATTGCATCAACAGGAAAGCGGCCTCGGGATTCCGAGCATTGCTGGGGATTGCAAGGCCCAGGCCTCCAGACTGTGAAGAGTGCCTGACCGCCTTTGGATGTCGTGCAAAGGAGACCTTTCCATTGACCTTGGAGCGCTTCGGATCTCGAACCGCGCCCAGAATGAGCGTTGAGTCCAAATACATGGCAGCCCCTCCGTCCAGGAAGGCCTGCATCATTTCGCTCTGTCCGAAGTCACCGCCCCCCAAGGGTCCCGTGTCCACCACACGCCGCAGGAAATTGAGCGCACGAACACCTGCGGAGTCGTTGAAGCGCGATTTCCAGTTCACGTCAAACACCTTCCCGCCCATGGGGTTGAAGTGCAGCAACCAAGCATGCACGCATTGGTGACCTGCTTGACTGCGGGTACACATCGAGCCCAACCCTGTTTTTTCTCGCACCGCACCCAAGAGGTGTTCAAGCTCAAAATAGGTGGCAGGTGGCCTGAGGTCGTGGCGCGCAAACAGATCTGCCCGGTATGCCAGGATCGACGTCTCTGCGCCATAGGGCAACCCGTACAACTTGGCACCCGCCCCCTGGAGGTACCCGCGCCACCCACCCACCAGCCCCAAATTCTCAAGGTAGTCCGGTGATATGTCCTCCAGATCAAAGGCAGGGTCCGCCAACGTGGCGTTCTTGAGCAAGGGGGTCAACTCCCGGATAAATCCCTTCTTGACGTATTCACCCTTCCACATCACCACGTAACTCACCAGATCGTAGGCGCCGGCCGGCTTGGACATGGCTTCGAGTTGCAACTGCTTCATGCGGGGAATGGACTGGCGATCCACCTCCACCCGGATGCCGGTTTGCTCGGTGAACGAAGGCAGCAGCCATTGCATGGCGTCGTAATGGGGATGCACCGGAATGCTGATCGAAACGGTCTGCCCGCGGTGCGGTGAAAAGCGATCTTGAGCGCGCGCCGATGCGAGCGGAAAAGCAGCGCCGAAAACGCCCGCTGACGCTTGGACAAGCACCTTCCGTCTGTTCATGGCGATACTCCCGCTTGCCCCCTCATGGATCGAACGTGCGTCGGCCCATATGCGGCCCAATGGTGTTGGGGATTGCCGCAACGGTGAGAGGTGGGCGCTGAGCGTTGAAACCCGCCTGTGACGGGTTGTGCGTTCATGTTCACTCACCCCTTGACAGCGCCTGCCGTCAAGCCCGTGATGATCTGGCGCGCGGCCACGAAGGTGAAGATCAGTGGGGGTATTGCGATCAAGCTGCCCATGGCCATCACGCGCCCCCAATCGACCCCAATGTCTGAAATGTAGAGCGATGCAGCCACCGGCAAGGTTCTGGTGCCACGGTCCGTCAGCACCAGCGCCAGAATGAACTCGTTCCAGGCAATGCGGAACGTAAAAATGGACGCCGCAGCCAAGCCTGGCGCCATCAGCGGCAGCAAGACCTTGGTGAACACACGGATGGGTCCGCAGCCGTCGATCGCTGCAGCCTCTTCCAGCTCCACCGGCACCTGCAGAACAAACCCGTAAAGCAACCAAATGGTGAAGGGCAAATTGACCGCGACGTACAGCAGAACCAGTCCTGGAAGGCTGTTGACCAGGTGCCATTCGCTCCAGATCATGAACACGGGAATGGCCAACACCGCCAGCGGCACCGTGCGCAGCAGCAAGGTGGTGTAAGCCACCGTGGTTCGGCCTTTGAACCGAAAGCGCGCCAGGCCATATGCGGCCATGCAGCCCAGCAGCAAGGTGATGGCCGTTGACACCAGACCGACGAACAGACTGTTCATCAGGTATCGATCAAACTTGTCTTCTTCAAGCACAGCGCGGTAGTTCTCCAACGTTGGCGTGAAGATGAAGTTCAGGGGCTCAGCAAAGATGTTCACCTGCTGACGCAAGCTGGTGGCGAAGATGACGGCAATAGGTGCGACGCACAGCACGGCAAGTGCAATCAGCATCAAATAGTGCATACCGCTGATGAAAGGTGATCGGTTCATGGCGAATCTCAACGGTCGTTTTTCAGGGGATTGGACAGGCGCAGGGCGCCCCAGGAAAGCAAGGCCACGACCACCAGCAGCAGCACGGAAATGGCTGCGGCGACACCCAGTTGCTGTCCGACGAACGCCGTTTTGTAAATGTGCAACGCGAGGATTTCGGTCGAGTCCCCTGGGCCGCCAAAGGTGAGCACGTAGACGACCTCCAGCACACGGAAGGCGTCGATGAGCCGCATCATCAGCGTGATGGCAATGACGTGCGCAATCATGGGCAGCTTGACCATGAAAGTCATCTGCCACCAGCGAGCACCGTCGATGCGAGACGCCTCAATGACGGCGCCGTCCACGTTGGCCAATGCCGCGACCATCATGATGAAAACGAAGGGCGTCCACTGCCAGATGTCGGCGATGACGATCGCGACAAAAGCCAATGTCGGCTCTGCCAGCCAAGCCATCGGCGCGATCTTGAACAACGCAAGCACCGCGTTGATCAGGCCAAACTGCGCGTCGAAAATGTAGCGCCAGACCAGCCCCACGGCGATCGGCGCGATCATCATGGGCAGAATGAAGAGCGTGCGGAAAAAGGCCGTGCCACGCACCGGCCTCTCCAACGCCAGTGCCAGCGCGATGCCCAGCACCATCTCGGCGCTGACGCACACGGCGGCAAACAGCAGCGTGGTCCAGAGCGAAGACCATACCCGGGCGTTGGAAAAGGCCGATACGAAGTTCTCCACCCCCACCCAGCGAGCCTCACTCCAAGGCGTGCCCATGTTCCAGTCAAAGAGCCCCAGGTGGAATGCCGAGAGCACGGGATACAGGCAGGCAGCTGCCATGATCAAAACCGCCGGCCCAAGATACAGGGCGGGCACCCAAGAGGGAGTACGCATGGGAATGTCCTCTTAAATCTTGTAGCCGGCTTCGCGCATGATCTGCGTGACCTGCGGCACCATGTCATTGAGGGCCGCCTCCGCTGTTTTCTTGCCGGTCAACGCCTCCGAGATGCCCACACCGAGCGCTTGGACATTGATCTTGTCCCAGACCGGAATGATGGGGCGCCAATCGGGGTTGGAGTGCTTCAGGGCTTCCTTGAAGGTGATGAACTCGGGGTACTTGCGCACCATGTCAACGTCGCTCAGCGTGGAGTTCCGCATCGGAGCCCCTCCCACGGCCGTCACTGCCTTGTCCTGTGCCTTGGAGGTGAGCCACTGCATGAGCAGGAAGGCTGCGTCGGCGTTTTTGGCATTCTTCGCGATGGCCAATCCCAAGCCACCCGATTGCGATGCACGGCGTGTGCCCATCGGGTGCAGCGCCCAGCTCACATTGCCAACCACTTTGGACTTGCTGGGGTCGTTGACCAGGCCTGCCAGCGAGGTGGAGTCGAGGTACATCGCCGCTTGCCCTTGCAAGAAGGCCGTGTTGCTTTCGCCCTGACCGTAGCCGGGAATACCTGCCGGTCCGGTGGCGACCACTTCCTGCAGGAATTTCAGCGCCTCCACACCGGCTTTGTCATTGAAGCGCGGACGCCATTGGTCATCGAACACGCTGCCCCCCAACGGGTTCAGGTGCAACAGCCAGGCATGCACAGCCTGGTGCCCGGCCTGGCCGCGTGAGGCCAGCGCACCGATACCCTCCTTGTCCTTGAGCACCCGCAGCAAAGCGCGGAACTCGGCGTAATTGGCAGGAGGCTTGAGGTGATGCTTCTCGAAAATGTCGCGTCGATACGCCAGCACCGAGGTTTCAGCGCCATAGGGCACCCCATAGAGCTTGGCGCCAGGCCCCGCCAGATAGCCCTTGGGGCCCCCCACCATGCCCAGGTTCTCCAGGTAGATGGGAATGATGTCTTTCATGTCGTAGGCGGGGTCGGCCAATGCAGCGTTCTGGAAGAACGGGTCCAACGGGCGGATCAAGTCCTTGGCCACGTACTCCCCCTTCCACATCACCACGTAGCAGCCCAGGTCGTAGTCGCCTTGAGGCTTGGCCATTTCCAACAATTGCTTTTCCTTCATGCGGCCCATGGCCAGCTTGTCGGTCTCGACCTTGATGCCCGTCTCTTTGGTGAACTGGGGCAAGATCTTGAGCATGGCGTCGAAGTGCGGGTGTGCCGGGATGCTGAACACCACGGTCTGCCCGGCGTACTTGGCATACCGGTTCTGGGCCATGGCGCCGCTCAGCGGCAGGCCAGCGCCAAACACGGTGATGGCACTGCTCTTCACAAACTCACGTCTCTTCATGCTTGTCTCCTTGGTGTGGGTGAAAAAATGGGGGAAGAAATCAGATCGACCGGTCGCGCAGACTCAGACCCGTCTCAGAGTCAAAGACGTGCAGGTCGTCACTGCTGAACTGCAGCGCCAGGGTTTGGTGGAGTTGGGCTTGTGCGTTGCCTGGCAACATGGCTGATACCCGCTGGCCGCCGGGTGTGTTCATGTGGCCGACCACCTGACTCTCGGTGCCCAGGTACTCGATCACGTCGATCAACAGGCTCAATGGGGCCGAAGCGCCGTCGGTGGCTGGACGCAAGCTTTGTGGGCGAAGACCCAGCGTCAGCGACTGGTCCGATCGAGGCGGTGTCATGGCCAACCACTGTGGAGCAACCCATGCGAACCCCTCCCCACGCAAAATCACCTGACCGTTCTCCACGCTGGCGCGTGCCTTGAAGAAGTTCATGGTGGGCATGCCAATGAACCCGGCCACAAAGAGGCTGGCAGGCCGGGTGAAAACCTCCGAGGGTGTGCCCACTTGCTGGATGCGTCCTTTGTCAAAGATGACGATCCGGGAAGCCAGGGTCATGGCCTCGATCTGGTCGTGGGTCACATAGACCGTGGTCTTTCCCAGGCGTTCGTGCAGGATGGCAAGTTCAGCGCGCATGTGCCCCCGCAACTTGGCATCCAGGTTGGACAAGGGTTCGTCAAACAGAAACACCTGCGGCTCCCGCACGATGGAGCGCCCGATAGCCACCCGTTGACGCTGCCCACCCGAGAGCTCCTTGGGCTTGCGATCGAGCAGGTGTGTGATGTTCAGGATTTTGGCTGCAGCCTGCACCTTGGCATCAATTTCGGTGGCAGGCCGTTTGGCCAGTCGCAAGGAGAACGACATGTTTTCACCCACGTTCATATGTGGGTAGAGCGCATAGTTCTGGAACACCATGGCAATGTCCCGCTCCATCGGGGCGAGGTGCGTCACCTCCCGCCCACCGATGCGGATGTCTCCTTCTGTGACGTCCTCCAGGCCGGCAATCATCCGCAGCGTGGTGCTCTTGCCGCAGCCCGACTCCCCCAGCAGCACCATGAACTCGCCCTCGCGGACCGAAAGGTTCATCTGCTGCACCACGGTCACGTCGCCGAAGCGCTTGACCACATTGTTCAATTCAAGTCCAGACATCGTGTCTCCAAGTGATTAGTGTGTTTGTGTGGTTTGTGCACCCGAGCGGTTGCGCCAGGATTGAGCGGTGTAGCGCCGAACACCCCACCCGACAGGGGGCATTCGATTGCCGGGGTGCACATCGCCTGGCCCCCAGATGGCCTGATAGGTGTCCATGCAGCGACCCAGCACCTGCAGGCGAACAAACCAGGAGCCCACCCCCATCCACCAGAGCGTCAGCACGACCGCCATCCAACGCGGCGCGTCCGCCACCATCAACCCGATGGCGATGGTGGGCACGGCAACCCCTATGGCCAACCATCCCAACCCTTTGTGCAAGCGTTCAAACCCGATTCGCCAGCGGCTCATGTCGTAGTGGTCGCCACGCATCTGTGCATCGGTGGCCCCGCCCTTGCTGCCACGAAAAACACCGGCCGCCACCTGCAGCCAACCTGCCGCACAAACCCACCAGCCGAGCCCAACGTGGGTCCACGCAGCCATGCTGCCCCTTGCCCCCGCACCCAATGCAAGCGCCACCCCCACCGTCATGGCCAAGACGCCCATGGCCTGCATCCACCGGTGCAGATGCCACCAGGTTTTGTTGTCAAGCTGAGCGGGCCAGTCTTGGTCCCCAGTCACTTTGTAAAAACGGGCTGCGATGGCACCTAGCGGAATCAGCCCCCCCCACGCAAACACCATCAACCGGGCATGCCAAGCCGCCCAACCCGCAATGCTGTGCGTCGCTGCCCCAGACAGCGGGGCCAACAACCAATTGAAAAGCGACTCAAGCATCAAGACACTCCGAGACGCGACGCCCCAGCCTGGGCGTCGATGCCCTTGGCCCGGGCCACAAAAAAAACACCCCACTCGCACCAGCGCCGAACCTGGCATCACAGACTTGTATCGAGAACATGCGTCGATTATTGATATCAAATTGGTTACCGGTAACAGGTGTAAACCCTAGTGAAAATCGCATAATTTCAAAAATTACGGGGAATCATGAGCGGAAAAACAGATTTGCCAAGCAATGTCAGATACCGGTATCATTTCTTGCAATGCCGCGAAGAAACCGACCCACCTTGTGAGCGTCTCTAAAATGCCTCGGTCCCGTGCACTTGATCGCGAGGGCAGCGCCCAGCCCCAGACTCACGCGCAGGAGTACACAGATTGAATCCGTCGCAACGCTCAAAATCCGCGCCGAAAAAAGTTCCCACCGACCCACACCTCAGCCGCCCCAAGGCCCTGCCCCCCCCCCCATCTGCGGGCGCCGTCACCATGGCAGACGTGGCCGCTGTGCTCGGTGTTTCAAAAATGACGGTCTCGCGGGCCCTGAACCGCAGCGACACCAGTCCGCGAGGAGCCAGCGAGGTTTTGAGGCAAAAAATCCTCAAAACCTGCAAGGAAATGGGCTATGTGATGGATCAAAACGCCAGGACCTTCGCGTCCAAGCGTTCGGGAATCGTTGCGGCCTTGATCCCTGCACTCAACAACTCGAACTTTTCCGATACCGCACACGGTTTGACAGACGTGTTGGAGTCTTCGGGCCTGCAGGTGTTGCTGGGCGACACCAACTACAGCATCGAAAGAGAGGAGCGCCTCCTCAAGGCCATGTTGACCCGTCGTCCTGAAGCGATTGTGATAACTGGGGGGCATCACTCGCCAACGGCTCGGGAACTGCTGAAAACAGCCCATGTGCCCATCGTTGAGACATGGGACCTTTTGGCTGATCCCATTCAACACCTTGTCGGTTTTTCCAATGCCGAAGCCGTGGGTGCCATGGTCAGAGCCATGCATGTGAAGGGCTATCGACGCATCGGCTTTTTAGGGGGCATCCCACAAAGCGACGCACGAGGTGCCGATAGACGCCGAGGCTTTGAAGAGGCAATGCATACCCTCGGTCTTGACGCAACCCGCACCGTGAGCATTGGGAAAGCCCCGGTGTCCATGGCAGCAGGCGCCCAAGGCATTGTCCAACTGCTGAGCCAATGGCCCGATCTCGAGGCCGTGGTGTGCGTCTCGGATCATGCCGCGTTCGGCGCATTGTCAGAATGCCAGAGGCGCGGCTGGTCGGTACCCGATCAGATTGCGATTGCTGGCTTTGGGGGCTTTGAGGTGAGTGCGACATGCCACCCGCAACTGAGCACGGTGGTGGTGGATTGCTACGGGATTGGCCAAGCCACCGGTGATTTGCTGCTGCGGGCCATTCACAAACACAGGCAATCTGACGTGTTCCCCAACGAAACCGTCATCATTCCGTACCGTGTCGAGTTGCGTGGCTCGACGTGATTCGGGGCTTAGCAGCCCCTCCCGGGACCCGACCGTGTGAAAGGGTCAGACGCAGCACCCCGACCGGTCGCGCAACCACTGCGGGGGATCCTGCAGACACACCGGGCGCAAGAAGCGCGTCAATGCGGCGTCCCCCACCGAAGTGCTGTCAGGGCGCGTGCTGCTGGGCCAAGGGCCTCCGTGCTGCTGCGCCACCGACACGGCCACCCCAGTTGGAACACCTGAAAACAAGACCCTGCCGGCAATCGACATCGCGGCATGAACCAGCGCCTGGGACATTTGACTTTCCTCTTCGGCCCCCCACAACGTCACCGTCAAGCTGCCGCCGACGGCCGCCAGAACCTGGAGCGCTTGCGTCACGCTGGCGGCCCGCACCACCACACAGCCCGGACCGAAAACCTCCTCGCGCAGCACCGAACGCGCCACGAACTCGTGCGCCATCACTTGCATCAGCACAGGCCTGGGTGTTGATGTTCCAGCAGGTTCGTTGAGCAGCATGTGGGCACCCGCCTCGGCCCAATGCGCCACTCCAGCTTCAAAGGCACTGCGCATGCCCTGGGTCAGCATGGCATGCGGTTGCTGCTCGCGCAGCGCCTGTGACAACTGCGCCACGAAAGCGTCGTTGACGGCTTTGGCATCGATTTGCGGTTGCCCTTGGTCGATGAGCACCAGCACCCCTGGACTGGTGCAAAACTGACCACACCCCAATGTGATGGATCCGGCCAAAACAGTTGCCAGCGTGTGGCCTTCGGCTGCGAGCTTCTGCGGCAAAGCCACCACCGGATTGGTAGACCCCAACTCCCCGTAGAACGGAATGGGCCGTGGGCGTGCCGCAGCTTCGGCCGCCAACGCGGCACCGCCTCGGGTCGAACCGGTGAAGGCACCGGCCGCGATGGCTGGGTGGCGGATCAGACGCACGCCCACGTCGTTGCCACTGCCTTGCACCAGGCCAACCAGGCCTTGCGGCAAATTCAGCGCAGACAGCACCTGGCGCACCAGGTTGAACACACGCTGGCTCGACAGCAGGTGACCGGAATGGGCCTTGACCACCACAGGGCAGCCCGCCGCGAGTGCTGAAGCCGTGTCGCCCCCGAGCACGGAAAAGGCAAAGGGAAAATTGCTGGCCGAAAACATGGCCACCGGCCCCAATGGGAGATGCCAGCGTTGCATGTCCGGATGGCCCACCGGTGGGGCGCCGGGCACTGCGGGGTCATCAACGACGGCATACGGGTCACCGCGTTCGGCCATATCGGCAAATCGGCGCAACTGAAAGACCGTGCGGTCCAACTCGCCGTTCAATCGCATTGGACCCAGTGCGGTCTCGGCGTCGGTCAAGGCCACCAAGCCGTCCCGGTCGGCCAACAATGCGGTTGCCAGCGCACGCAGCAGCGTGGCGCGTTCCAAACCTCGGGTGGACTGCCATGTTTCGAATGCGGCAGCGGCCGCTTCGCAGGCCGCATCGACTTCGGTGGGTGGCGTTGGAGGCAATTCACCCAGCACTTCACCGGTGCGGGCGTTGAAAGAAGAAAGCATGTTCATGTTGAAAATTCAGTTCGTCCAGCGCAGCACCAGCGGGTCCAGGCGTTTGGCCGCGTCCAGCACGCCAGCGCGCACCTCGGGGTGCAGGGGGGGGAAGGGATGGCGCCCGGCCTCGCAGGCGATCACGCCGCCGGCCTTCATCAGCGCCTTGGCGG
>CAYFFJ010000012.1:5851-46446 GCA_964342395.1 uncultured Hydrogenophaga sp. | reverse complement strand
GCTGCGCGCCAAGTTCACGGGCAAACCCGAACACGTGGTGAACTACTTCTTCTTCATTGCCGAAGAAGCGCGCCAGATCATGGCCCAGCTGGGCATCGCCAAGTTCGACGACCTGATTGGCCGTGCCGACCTGCTCGACACCAAGTCAGGCCTGGACCACTGGAAAGCCCAGGGCCTGGACTTCGGCCGCCTGTTTGCCGTGCCCGAGGTCGAGTCGCCCAGCCAGCGCTACCACACCGACACGCAAAACCACGGCCTGGAGAAGAACCTGGACAACGTGCTGATCGCCAAGAGCCGCCCCGCCATTGACAAAGGCGAGAAGGTGCGTTTCATGGAAGCGGCGCGCAACGTCAACCGCTCGGTGGGCGCCATGTTGTCGGGTGCGGTGACCAAGGTGCACCCCGAAGGTTTGCCCGACGACACCATCCACATCCAGCTCGAAGGCACGGGTGGCCAGTCGTTCGGTGCGTTCCTGTGCAATGGCATCACGCTGTACCTGATCGGTGAGGCCAACGACTACACCGGCAAGGGCCTGTCGGGCGGCCGCGTGGTGGTGCGCCCCAGCCTGGACTTCCGTGGCGTGGCCACCCAAAACATCATCGTGGGCAACACGGTGATGATCGGCGCCACCAGCGGCGAGGCCTTCTTTGCCGGTGTGGCTGGCGAGCGCTTTGCGGTGCGCCTGTCGGGCGCCACCGCGGTGGTGGAAGGCACGGGCGACCACGGTTGTGAATACATGACCGGCGGCACCGTGGCCGTGCTGGGCAAAACCGGCCGCAACTTCGCCGCCGGCATGAGTGGCGGTGTGGCTTACGTGTACGACGAAGACGGCCTGTTTGCCAAGCGCTGCAACACCGCCATGGTCAGCCTGGACAAGGTGCTGCCTGCGTCTGAGCAAGAGGCCACCGTGCCCCGCGCCGTGTGGCACAAAGACCAGACCGACGAAGCCCTGCTGAAGAAGCTGCTGGAAGACCAGCTGCGCTGGACCGGCAGCCGCCGTGCCCGCGAACTGCTGGACGACTGGGCCAACGCCCGCGCCAAGTTCGTCAAGGTGTTCCCCAACGAGTACAAACGCGCCTTGGGTGAAATCAATACAAAAAAAATGGCTCAAGCGCTTGCTGAGCCTGCAAAGTCAGCTATTAAAAAAGCTGTTTCTGCTCAGTAACACAGACCGATCAAAGGAACCAGCACCATGGGAAAAGTCACTGGCTTCATGGAATACGAGCGCATCGAAGAGGGCTACAAGCCCGTGCCCGAGCGCCTGAAGCATTACAAAGAGTTTGTGGTGGGCCTGACCGATGCACAAGCCAAAGTGCAAGGCGCGCGCTGCATGGACTGCGGCACGCCGTTTTGCAACAACGGTTGCCCGGTCAACAACATCATCCCGGACTTCAACGATCTGGTGTATTCGGGTGACTGGCAAAACGCCATTCACGTGCTGCACAGCACCAACAACTTCCCTGAATTCACCGGCCGCATCTGCCCTGCGCCCTGCGAGGCCGCCTGTGTGGTCAACGTGAACGGCGATGCGGTGGGCATCAAGTCCATTGAACACGCCATCATCGACAAGGCCTGGGAAAACGGCTGGGTCATCCCCCGCCCCGCCAAAATCAAGACGGGCAAAAAAGTGGCCGTGGTGGGCTCCGGCCCGGCGGGCCTGGCCGCTGCCCAGCAGTTGGCACGTGCCGGCCACGACGTGACCGTGTTCGAGAAGAACAGCCGCATCGGCGGCCTGCTGCGCTACGGCATTCCCGACTTCAAGTTCGAGAAATCGCACATCGACCGCCGTGTGGCCCAGATGGAAGCCGAAGGCGTGGTGTTCAAAACCTCCACCCTGGTGGGCGCCATGCCCGAGGGCACCAAGGTCACCAACGACGCGAAAACCGTGGTCACCGCCGAGCAGTTGAAGGCCGAGTTCGACGCCGTGCTGCTGACCGGCGGCTCCGAACAAAGCCGTGACTTGCCCGTGCCCGGCCGTGAGCTGGACGGCATTCACTTCGCCATGGAGTTCCTGCCCCAGCAAAACAAGGTCAACGCGGGCGACAAGCTCAAAGGCCAGTTGCGCGCCGAAGGCAAACACGTCATCGTGATCGGCGGTGGCGACACCGGCTCTGACTGTGTGGGCACCAGCACCCGCCACGGCGCGGCCAGCGTCACCCAGTTCGAGGTGATGCCCCAACCCCCCGAGCAGGAAAACAAGCCCCTGGTGTGGCCTTACTGGCCACTGAAGCTGCGCACCAGCTCCAGCCACGATGAAAGTGCTGAAAAGGGCATTTTGAAGCGCGAGTTCGCCATCTCCACCAAGGCGTTCACCGGCGGCAAAGGCAAGGACAGCGGCAAGATCACCGGCCTGACCACCGTGCAAGTCGAGATGAAAGACGGCAAGCTGGTGGAAGTGGCCGGTACCGAAAAAGAATACAAAGCCGACCTGGTGCTGCTGGCCATGGGCTTTGTCAACCCCGTCGCCACCGTGCTTGACGCCTTTGGCATCGACAAAGACGCCCGTGGCAACGCCAAAGCCCACACCGAGTTCACCGGGGGCTACGCCACCAGCGTGGACAAGGTGTTTGCTGCTGGCGACATGCGCCGGGGCCAGAGCCTGGTGGTGTGGGCCATCCGCGAAGGCCGCCAGGCCGCGCGCGCGGTGGATGAGTCCCTGATGGGCTTCTCCGACCTGCCCCGCTGATACAAAGTGAAACAAAGAGACACCCAGTGCGGCCCTGTGCCGCTGAGGTGTCTCGGGTAAACCCTTTATCATCAGCAGCCCGCCAAGCGCCGACCTTTGCGTCGGCGTTTCGCTTTTCACGCCCAACCATGCCCGCAGCCCCAACCCCCTTGATTGAATTTGTGGATGTCTCCTTCGCCTATGGCGAGGGCGAGCGCCGCATCCTGGACCGGGTGAGCTTTTCGGTGCCCCGTGGGCAGGTGGTGGCACTCATGGGCGCGTCGGGTGGTGGCAAAACCACGGTGCTGCGCCTGGTGGGCGGGCAACAGGTGGCCACGGGTGGCCAGGTGTTGTTTGACGGGCAAAACGTCGGCCAACTGGGCCGCGACGGCCTGCACGCCGCCCGCCGTCGCATGGGCATGTTGTTTCAGTTTGGGGCCTTGTTCACCGACTTGAGCGTGTTCGACAACGTGGCTTTTCCGTTGCGCGAGCACACGCCCCTGCCCGAAGCCATGGTGCGCGACATCGTGCTGATGAAGCTCAATGCCGTGGGCCTGCGCGGCGCACGCGACCTGATGCCCAGCGAAATCTCCGGTGGCATGGCCCGCCGCGTGGCCCTGGCCCGCGCCATTGCGCTCGACCCCGAACTCATCATGTACGACGAGCCCTTTGCGGGCCTCGACCCCATTTCCCTGGGCACGGCGGCGCAGCTCATTCGCCGCCTGAACGACGCGCTGGGCATGACCAGCCTGATCGTGTCGCACGACCTGGAAGAAACCTTCCGCATTGCTGACCAAGTGATCATTCTGGCCAACGGCGGCATTGCCGCCCAAGGCACGCCTGACGAGGTGCGCCATTCCACCGACCCGCTGGTGCGCCAGTTTGTGACGGCGCAAGCCGAAGGCCCGGTGCACTTCCATTACCCAGGCCCCAGCGTGGCCGACGATTTCGGCCCTGCGGCCGGGCGGGGAGGGCGGCCATGAGCCTGCTGTCCACCTTGGGGCTTGCGGTGCGCGGCAAATTGCAAGATTTAGGGGGCGCTGCCCGCCTGTTTGCGCGGCTGGTGCAACTCACGCCTGTGGCACTGGCCCGTTTCGGGCTGGTGCGCGACCAGTTGTTTTTCCTGGGCAACCTGTCGCTGGCCATCATTG
Organism: uncultured Hydrogenophaga sp.; assembly: GCA_964342395.1. Classification (GTDB taxonomy): domain Bacteria; phylum Pseudomonadota; class Gammaproteobacteria; order Burkholderiales; family Burkholderiaceae_C; genus UBA2334. Next base: position 42,630 of record CAYFFJ010000012.1, on the reverse strand, counting down.
CCGTGTCGGGGCTGTTTGTGGGTTTTGTGCTGGGTTTGCAGGGTTACTACACCTTGCAGCGCTACGGCTCGTCTGAGGCCTTGGGCCTGCTGGTGGCCCTCAGCCTGGTGCGCGAACTGGGGCCAGTGGTCACGGCGCTGCTGTTTGCCGGGCGCGCGGGCACGGCCCTCACCGCTGAAATCGGGTTGATGAAAGCCGGCGAACAACTGGCCGCCATGGAGATGATGGCCGTGGACCCCGTGCGCCGCGTGCTGGCCCCCCGTTTCTGGGGTGGGCTGATCGCCATGCCCCTGCTGGCCGCCGTGTTCAGCGCCGTGGGCATCATCGGTGGCTGGCTGGTGGGCGTGGTGATGATCGGTGTGGACGAAGGCTCGTTCTGGAGCCAGATGCAAGGCGGGGTGGACGTGTGGCGTGACGTGGGCAACGGCGTGCTCAAAAGCCTGGTGTTCGGTGTGGCCGTGACCTTTGTGGCGCTGTACCAGGGCTACCGGGCACACCCCACGCCCGAGGGCGTCTCATGGGCCACCACCCGCACCGTGGTCATGGCCTCGCTGCTGGTGCTGGGGCTGGACTTCTTGCTCACAGCCCTGATGTTCAGCATTTGAAAATGCATAGCTGAAAACCCAATACAGATAAGCGGTAGAACATGAAAAAGTCTAAAAATGACGTGTGGGTGGGCCTGTTTGTGCTGTTGGGCGCGGCGGCGTTGCTGTTCCTGGCGCTGAAGTCGGCCAACCTGCTGCAGCTGAATTTCGAAAACAGCTACCGCGTGGTGGCACGGTTCGACAACATTGGCGGGCTCAAGCCCCGCGCCGCTGTGAAAAGCGCGGGCGTGGTGGTGGGGCGCGTGGCGGGCATCACGTTTGACGACAAAAGCTTTCAGGCCAGTGTGGCGCTGGACCTGGAGACCCGTTATGCCTTTCCCAAAGACAGCTCGCTGAAGATTTTGACCAGCGGTTTGCTGGGCGAGCAATACATCGGCATCGAGCCCGGGGGGGACCCCAAGAACCTGGCGGCCGGTGACGTGGTCACCCAAACCCAGTCGGCCGTGGTGCTGGAAAACCTGATCAGCCAGTTCCTGTTCAGCAAAGCGGCCGAGGGTGAGAAAAAAGAATGACCCTCGGAAGCGTTGCACCATGACCCAAGCGATACACCCCTCCCACTGGCGCCGCAGGTGTGCGGTGCTGGCCTTGGCTGTCGTGGCCACGCTGGCCGGTTGCGCCACCGGCCCCAACCGCGACCCGCGTGACCCGATCGAACCGTTCAACCGGGGTGTGGAACGGTTCAACGACGCCATGGACAAAGCCGTGCTCAAGCCCGTGGCCACCGCTTACGCAGAGGTCACGCCCGACCCGGTGCGCACCGCTGTGGGCAACTTCTTTGGCAACCTGCGCGACGTGTGGACGGCGACCAACGCCACGTTGCAGTTGCGGGGGGAAGACGCCGCCACCAGCTTTTTGCGTGTGGGGGTGAACACGGCGTTTGGCTTGGGGGGCTTGCTCGACATCGCCACCGACATGCGCCTGTACCGCGTCAGCGCCGATTTTGGACAGACCCTGGGCTATTGGGGCGTGCCGCCTGGCCCCTATGTGGTGTTGCCTATTTTCGGGCCCTCGACGGTGCGCGACACCGTGGGCATGGGCGTTGAGGCGCGTGGCGATTTGGTGCAGGGCGTCAGCGACGTGCCCAGCCGCAACACCTTGTACACCCTGCGTGCCATTGAAACCCGCGCGGGCCTGCTGCGGGCAGGTGCCGTGCTGGACGAGGCCGCCCTGGACAAATACAGCTTCACCCGCGAGGTGTTCCTCCAACGCCGCCAAAGCGTGATTGACGCCCAGCGCAACCGCGACGACGAATGACCGTCCCCACCCTTCAACCGATGACCGAAAGACCCGCCATGAACCGCCGCCACTGGATTGCCCGTTTTGCCGCTTTGGGAGCCCCGGCCTTGTTGCCCGTGGCCGGGCTGCTGGCCTGGCCCGTCCATGCCGCTGACGAGGCCCCCGATGCCCTGATCAAACGCGTCGCCACCGAGGTGCTCGATGCCGTGAAGGCCGATGCCGCCATTCAGGCCGGTGACACGGCCAAGGTGATGGCGCTGGTGGACAGCAAGATCATGCCCAGTGTCAACTTTGCCCGCATGACCGCTTCGGCCGTGGGCCGTTTCTGGCGCCAGGCCACGCCCGAGCAGCAAAAACAGCTGCAAGACGAATTCAAAACCTTGCTGGTGCGCACCTACTCGGGTGCCCTGGGCCAGGTCAAAGACCAGACCCTGAGCTTTCGCCCCCTGCGCGCAGCCCCAACCGACACCGAAGTGGTGGTGCGCAGCGACGTGCGCGGCCGTGGTGACCCCATCCAGCTGGACTACCGCCTGGAAAAAACCGACACCGGCTGGAAAATTCACGACCTCAACGTGATGGGTGTGTGGCTGGTGGAAACCTACCGCACCCAGTTCGCCGCTGAAATCACCGCCAAAGGCATCGATGGCCTGATTGCCACCCTCTCCAAACGCAACAAAGCCAACGCCAAAGCCGGCTGAGACCCCCTCCATGCTCACGTTTCCCGCCACGCTCACCCATGCCGATGCGCCCGCTTGTGTGGCGCATTGGTTGTCCCAGTTGCCCGTGGGTCAGGGCCAGGTGGTGCGGCTGGACGGCTCGGGTTTGCAGCGCTTCGATTCCGCTGCGCTGTCCGCCGTGCTGGCCTTGCGCCGCCACTTGGCGGACAAGGGGCAAACGCTGGCCTTGGCCGTTTTGCCCCCACGCCTGACCGAGCTGGCCACCCTGTACGGGGTGGATGCGTTGCTGGCCGCATAAAATCGCGGGTTCATGTCCGCACTCAATCTTTCTGCCCGCTCTGCGGCAGACCTGGCCATTTCGTTTGACGACGTGGCCAAGGTGTACCCCACCCCCAAAGGACCGTTCACGGCGCTCGATGGCGTGAGCCTGTCCGTGGAGCCTGGTGAAATCTTTGGCTTGCTCGGCCCCAACGGCGCGGGCAAAACCACACTCATCAGCATCCTGGCCGGGTTGAGCCGGCCCACGCACGGCAGCGCCCGGGTGCTGGGCCACGACGTCATCACCGATTGCGCTGCCGCGCGCCGCGCTCTGGGCGTGGTGCCGCAAGAGCTGGTGTTCGACCCGTTTTTCAGCGTGCGCGAGGCCTTGCGCATGCAATCGGGCTACTTCGGCATCAAGCACAACGACGTGTGGATTGACGATTTGCTCGACAGCCTGGGCCTGGCCGACAAAGCCCACGCCAACATGCGCCAGCTGTCAGGCGGCATGAAGCGCCGCGTGATGGTGGCGCAGGCGCTGGTGCACAAGCCCCGCGTCATCGTGCTGGACGAGCCCACCGCCGGTGTGGACGTGGAGTTGCGCCAGACCCTGTGGCAGTTTGTGGCCCGCCTCAACCGCGAGGGCAGCACCGTGCTGTTGACCACCCACTACCTGGAAGAGGCCGAAGCCCTGTGTGGCCGCATTGCCATGATCAAGCGCGGCAAAGTGGTGGCGCTGGAGAAAACCTCGGTGCTGCTCAGCCGCGCGTCGTCCAACGTGCTGCGCTTCAAAACCGACACGCCCCTGCCCGCCGAACTCGCCACCCGTGCCCGCGTGACCGGCCGCGTGGTGCAACTGCCCGCGCACAACGCGCTGGAGGTGGAGCACATTTTGGCCGCCGTGCGCCTGGCCGGCGGCGTTGCCGAAGACGTGGAAATGCGCAAGGCCGACCTGGAAGACGTGTTCCTGGACGTGATGGGGGCAGACGAGCCAGCGCCGGGCCGCCCCAAGCTGGCGAGCGCCCCCTCGGGGGGCAGCGAAGGCGCTGCAGCGACGAGCGTGGGGGCAAATCAATGACCGGCTGGCAGGCGCTGTTCTACAAAGAGGTGCTGCGGTTCTGGAAGGTCGGCTTCCAGACCGTGGCCGCGCCCGTGCTGACCGCGGTGCTGTACATGATGATCTTTGGCCACGTGCTCGAAGACCACGTGAAGGTGTACGACACCGTCAGCTACACCGCGTTTCTGGTGCCCGGGCTGGTGATGATGAGCGTGCTGCAAAACGCGTTTGCCAACAGCTCGTCGTCGCTCATCCAGAGCAAAATCATGGGCAACCTGGTGTTTGTGTTGCTCACCCCCATGTCGCACTGGGCCTGGTATGTGGCCTATGTGGCGTCTTCCGTGGTGCGTGGCCTGGCCGTGGGTGCGGGCGTGATGCTGGTGACGTACTGGTTTGGCCAGCCCGGTGTGGTGGCCCCCCTGTGGGTGCTGGTGTTTGCCGTGCTGGGGGCTGCCATGTTGGGCGCTTTGGGGCTGATCGCAGGGCTGTGGGCCGAAAAATTCGACCAGTTGGCCGCGTTCCAAAACTTTGTCATCATGCCCATGACCTTTTTGTCGGGCGTGTTCTATTCCATCCATTCCCTGCCCGCGTTCTGGCAGCAGGTCAGCCACCTCAACCCGTTTTTCTACATGATCGATGGTTTCCGCCACGGCTTTTTTGGCCAAAGCGACGTGTCGCCCTGGTTGAGCCTGGGGGTGGTCGCGGTGGCGTTTGTCGCGGTCAGCGCCGTGGCCGTGGGCCTGCTGCGCTCGGGCTACAAAATTCGGCATTGAGCCTTTTCTTTTTTGCGTGTGTGTTTATGACCCCCCAGGAACTCCAGTCCATCATCGCTGCCGGCTTGTCGTGCGAACACCTTGAGGTGAGCGGCGATGGCCGCCATTGGTCTGCCGTGATCGTGTCGGCCGAATTCGAGGGCAAACGCCCCATTGCCCGCCACCAGCGCGTCTACGCCACGCTGGGCCAGCGCATGGCCACCGATGAGGTGCACGCCCTGTCCATGAAAACCCACACCCCGGCCGAATGGGCCGCCCTGGCTCGGTAAACCGCATGGACAAATTGTTGATTCGAGGCGGCCAACGCCTGTACGGTGAAGTGAGCGTTTCGGGTGCGAAAAACGCCGCCTTGCCCGAGTTGTGTGCGGCGCTTCTGACGGCCGACCCCGTGGTGTTGCACAACGTGCCGCACCTGCAAGACGTGCTCACCATGAAAAAGCTGGTGGCCCACATGGGGACGCGTGCCGAACGCATGGACGACGGCGCCGTGGTGCTGCAAGCCCCCGACACCCTCACGCCCGAGGCCCCCTACGAGTTGGTGAAAACCATGCGGGCGTCCATTCTGGCGCTGGGGCCGTTGCTGGCGCGTTTCGGCAAAGCCCGCGTGTCCTTGCCTGGCGGTTGTGCCATCGGGTCGCGCCCGGTGGACCAGCACATCAAAGGCCTGGTGGCCATGGGCGCGGTGATCGCGGTGACGCACGGCTACATCGAGGCGTCTTTGCCTGCCGGGCAAACCCGCCTGAAGGGGGCCCGCATCACCACCGACATGGTCACGGTCACGGGCACCGAAAACTTCCTGATGGCCGCTGCCTTGGCCGACGGTGAAACCGTGTTGGAAAACGCCGCCCAAGAGCCGGAAATCACCGATCTGGCCGAGATGTTGATCGCCATGGGCGCGCGCATCGAGGGCCACGGCAGCAGCCGCATCCGCATCCAAGGGGTGCCCGCCTTGCACGGCTGCACCCACCGCGTGGTGGCCGACCGCATTGAAGCCGGTACTTTCCTGTGCGCGGTGGCCGCAGCGGGCGGCGACGCCGTGCTGCGCCACGCCAGGGCGGACCACCTGGACGTGGTCATTGAAAAGCTGCGCGACGCAGGCGTGACCCTGGAGCCCCTGGCCGACGGCATCCGCGTCGCATCGCCCGGCGCCGCCGCCTTGAAGGCCCAGACCTTCCGCACCACCGAATACCCCGGTTTTCCCACCGACATGCAGGCCCAGTTCATGGCGCTCAACGCCGTGGCCCAGGGCACCAGCACCGTCACCGAAACCATTTTTGAAAACCGCTTCATGCACGTGCAGGAGTTGCAGCGCCTGGGAGCCCGCATCCACACCGAAGGCAAAGTGGCTTTTATCGAAGGCTTGGGGGGCGAAGGCCTCCGCCTGAGCGGTGCCGCCGTGATGGCCACCGACCTGCGCGCCTCGGCCAGCCTGGTGATTGCCGGCCTGGTGGCCGATGGCGAGACCCTGGTGGACCGCATCTACCACCTGGACCGGGGCTACGACCGCATGGAAGCCAAGCTCAGCGCCCTGGGCGCCCACATACAGCGCGTGCGCTGAGCCCCCCACCGCTGACTTTTTTGCCGGAGCCCCACCTTGATCACGCTTGCCCTGTCCAAAGGACGCATTTTTGAAGAAACCCTGCCGCTGCTGGCGGCAGCAGGCATCGAGGTGCTGGAAGACCCCGACAAGTCGCGCAAACTGATATTGCCCACCAACCGCCCCGATGTGAACGTGGTGCTGGTGCGCGCCTCCGACGTGCCCACCTATGTGGAGTACGGCGGTGCCGACCTGGGCGTGTGTGGCAAAGACACCCTCATTGAGCACCAGGCCGAGTGGGGCAGCCAGGGCCTGTACCAGCCACTGGACCTGAAAATTGCCCGCTGCCGCATGAGCGTGGCCGTGCGCGCCGACTTCGACTATGCGTCAGCCGTGCGCCAGGGCGCCCGCCTGACCGTGGCCACCAAATACACGGCTATTGCCCGCGAATTTTTTGCCAGCAAAGGTGTGCACGTGGACCTCATCAAGCTCTACGGCAGCATGGAGCTGGCCCCCCTCACCGGCTTGGCCGATGCCATCGTGGACCTGGTGTCCACCGGCAACACCTTGAAGGCCAACCACCTGGTCGAGGTGGAGCACATCATGGACATCAGCTCGCGCCTGGTGGTGAACCAGGGCGCCCTGAAGGTGAAACAGGCTGCGCTGCGCCCCATCATCGACGCCTTCGCCCAAGCCGCAGGATGAGCATGAGTTTTGTAGCTAAACCCCTATACCTGTCAAGCGCCGGGGCCGATTTTGATGCCAAATTCAAGGCGCGCCTGCACTGGTCTGCCGACACCGATGCCGCCATCGAACAACGCGTGGCGGACATCCTGGCTGACGTACAAGCCCGGGGCGATGCGGCGGTGCTGGCGTACACCGCCCGTTTCGATGGCCTGAGCGCCACCGGCATGGCCGAACTGGAGTTGACCCAGGCCGAGCTGAAAGCCGCCTTCGACAGCCTGCCCGCCGCGCAGCGCCACGCCCTGGAGCAGGCTGCCCGCCGTGTGCGCAGCTACCACGAAGCGCAGAAAAAAGCGTCGGGCGAAAGCTGGAGTTACCGCGACGAAGACGGCACCCTGCTGGGCCAGAAGGTCACGCCGCTGGACCGCGTGGGCATCTACGTGCCCGGCGGCAAAGCCGCCTATCCCAGCAGCGTGCTGATGAATGCCATTCCCGCCCATGTGGCCGGGGTGGCAGACATCATCATGGTGGTGCCCACACCGAGAGGCGAAAAAAACCCCCTCGTGCTGGCTGCAGCCCACGTGGCCGGTGTCAGCCGCGCCTTCACCATCGGTGGCGCGCAGGCTGTGGCCGCGTTGGCTTACGGCACCGCCACCGTGCCCAAGGTGGACAAAATCACCGGCCCCGGCAACGGCTATGTGGCCAGCGCCAAAAAACGCGTGTTTGGCACTGTGGGCATCGACATGATCGCCGGTCCCAGCGAAATTCTGGTGCTGGCCGACGGCACCACCCCGGCCGATTGGGTGGCGATGGACCTCTTCAGCCAGGCCGAACACGACGAACTGGCGCAAAGCATCCTGCTGTGCCCCGATGCCGGCTACATCGCCGCCGTGCAGCGCGAAATCGACCGCCTGCTGCCCACCCTGCCGCGTGCGGCCATCATCGCCAAAAGCCTGACCGACCGGGGTGCCCTCATCCACACCCGCAGCATGGAAGAGGCCTGCGAGCTGAGCAACCGCATCGCGCCCGAGCACCTGGAGGTGAGCAGCCGCGAGCCCCACCAGTGGGAGCCCTTGCTGCGCCACGCCGGGGCCATCTTTTTGGGCGCCTACACCAGCGAAAGCCTGGGCGACTACTGCGCCGGCCCCAACCACGTGTTGCCCACCAGCGGCACGGCGCGTTTTTCCAGCCCGCTGGGCGTGTACGACTTCCAAAAACGCAGCAGCCTGATCGAAGTGAGCCAGGCCGGTGCCCAAACCCTGGGCCCCGTGGCTGCTGAGCTGGCCTACGGCGAAGGCTTGCAAGCCCACGCCCGTGCCGCCGAACTGCGCCTGGCCGATGTGCCCCCCATGAGAGGTTGTGTATGAGCGTGAATTTCAGTCAGCGTATCCGCCAGGACGTGATGTCCATGCACGCCTACGCCATCCAGGATGCGGTGGGCATGGTCAAACTCGACGCCATGGAGAACCCCTACGGCCTGCCACCCGCACTGCAGGCCGCCCTGGGTGCGCGCCTGGGTGCCGTGGCCCTGAACCGCTACCCCGGCCCCCGCGTGAACGACCTGCGCACCGCCCTGGCTGCATACGCCGACATACCAGAAGGTTTTGACCTCATGCTGGGCAATGGGTCGGACGAACTCATCAGCCTGCTGGCGCTGGCGTGCGACGTGCCCGGTGCGTCCATCCTCGCGCCGCTGCCCGGTTTTGTGATGTACGCCATGAGTGCGCAGTTGCAAGGCCTGGCCTTCCATGGCGTGCCCTTGACGGCCGACTTCGAGCTGGACCTGCCCGCCATGCTGGCCGCCATCGCCGCGCACCGCCCGGCCATTGTGTACCTGGCCTACCCCAACAACCCCACCGCCAACCTGTGGGACGACGCAGCCATTGAAGCCATCATCTCGGCCCAGGGCGCGCAAGGCGGGCTGGTGGTGATGGACGAGGCCTACCAGCCCTTCGCCTCCAAAACCTGGCTCACCCGCATCCGCCAGGCGCCCGGGCGCCACGGCCATGTGTTGCTGATGCGCACGCTGTCCAAGTTCGGTCTGGCGGGGGTGCGGCTGGGCTACATGATGGGGCCCCAGGCGCTGGTGGCCGAAATCGACAAGGTGCGCCCGCCCTACAACATCAGCGTGCTCAACACCGAATGTGCGCTGTTCGCGCTGGAACATGCCGAGGTGTTTGCCGCCCAGGCAGACGCCATCCGCCAGCAGCGCGAGTGGCTGAGCGCCGAATTGGCACGGTTGCCCGGCTTTACCGTGTTCCCCAGCCAGGCCAACATGCTGCTGGTGCGCGTGCCCGATGCGCCACAGTGTTTCGAAGACCTCAAACGCGCTGGGGTGCTGGTGAAGAATGTTTCTAGAATGCACCCTTTGCTGCACAACTGCGTGCGTTTGACAGTCGGCACCCCCGACGAAAACGCCCGCATGGTGGCCGCACTCCAAACCACCCCATGACCACCCACAGCGATTCTTCCCCGTCCGTGGCCGGGCGCCGCGCCGACGTGCGGCGCCAAACCGCCGAAACCCGCATCCGCGTGGTGCTCAACCTCGATGGCACCGGCCAATCGAAGCTGCACACCGGCATTGGTTTCTTCGATCACATGCTCGACCAGATTGCCCGCCACGGGCTGATCGATCTTGACATTGACGTGGAAGGCGACCTGCACATCGACGGCCACCACACCGTGGAAGACGTGGGCATCACCCTGGGCCAGGCCGTGGCCAAGGCCGTGGGCGACAAAAAAGGCCTGCGCCGCTACGGCCACGCCTATGTGCCGCTGGACGAAGCGCTCAGCCGCGTGGTGGTCGATTTTTCCGGCCGACCGGGCCTGCACATGCACGTGCCGTTCACGGCGGGCATGATCGGCGCGTTCGACACCCAGCTCACGTTCGAGTTTTTCCAGGGCTTTGTGAACCACGCGGGCGTGTCGCTGCACATCGACAACCTGAAGGGCCAAAACGCCCACCACCAGGCCGAAACCGTGTTCAAGGCCTTTGCCCGCGCCGTTCGCATGGCGCTGGAAGTGGACCCGCGCATGGGCAATACCATTCCCTCCACCAAGGGCTCGCTGTGACCGCGCCCCGCCTGCCATGACACGCAAAATGGTCGCCGTGGTGGACTACGGCAGCGGCAACCTCCGCTCCGTGTCCCAGGCCGTGATGCACGTGGCCGCAGCCGAAAATTTCGAGGTGCGCGTCACGGCCTCCCCACAAGACGTGTTCGATGCAGACCGTGTGGTGCTGCCCGGCCAAGGCCACATGGCCGATTGCATGGCTGAATTGGCCCGCTCGGGCCTGAAAGACGCGGTGCTGCACGCCGCCGCCCACAAGCCCCTGTTTGGTGTGTGTGTGGGCATGCAAATGCTGCTCGACCGCAGCGAAGAAGGCCCCACCGATGGCCTGGGCCTGATCGGTGGCGAGGTGGCGCGTTTCCAGCTTGAAGGCCGTTTGCAAGCCGACGGCAGCCGCTTCAAAGTGCCCCAGATGGGCTGGAACCGCGTGTTCCACCAGCTGGGCCGTGGTGCGCCGCACCCCCTGTGGGCCGGTGTGGCCGACGGCGCCTATTTCTATTTCGTGCACAGTTACTTCGCACGGCCCGCCCAGGCGGTGCACAGCGTGGGTGAAACCGACTATGGCCAGCGCTTCTCGGCCGCCATCGCCCGCGACAACCTGTTTGCCACGCAGTTTCACCCCGAAAAAAGCGCCGACCAGGGCCTGCGCCTGTACCGCAATTTTCTGGGCTGGCAGCCCTGATGGCCCTGTGCCCGTCGAGCCCCCTCACCCTGTTTTCCGTTCCCGTCCCTCAACCTTTCTTTGACCCATCCCCCACCTCGCCATGCTGCTCATTCCCGCCATTGACATGAAAGACGGCCAGTGTGTTCGCCTCAAACAGGGCGACATGGACCAGACCACCGTGTTCGGTGAAGACCCAGCGGCCGTGGCCCGCATGTGGGTTGACAAGGGCGCGCGCCGCGTGCACCTGGTCGATTTGAACGGTGCCTTTGCGGGCAAGCCCAAAAACGAGGCGGCCATCCGCAAAATCCTGAAAGAAATCGGCTCGGAAGTGGACGTGCAATTGGGCGGCGGCATCCGCGACCTGGACACCATCGAGCGCTACCTCGACGCGGGCCTGCGCTACGTCATCATTGGCACCGCCGCCGTGAAGAACCCTGGCTTCCTGCAAGACGCCTGCACCGCTTTCGGCGGCCACATCATCGTGGGGCTGGATGCCAAAGACGGCAAGGTGGCCACCGACGGCTGGAGCAAACTCACCGGCCACGAAGTGGTGGACCTGGGCAAAAAGTTTGAAGACTATGGCGTGGAATCCATCATCTACACCGACATCGGGCGCGACGGCATGCTCAGCGGCATCAACATCGAGTCCACCGTCAGGCTGGCGCAGGCGCTCACCATTCCCGTCATCGCCTCCGGTGGTTTGTCCAACCTCGAAGACATCCGCGCCCTGTGTGCCGTCGAGTCCGAAGGCGTGGACGGCGTGATCTGTGGCCGCTCCATCTACAGCGGCGACCTGGACTTTGAAGCCGCGCAAAAGCTGGCCGACGAGCTCAACGGCTGACATGGCCGCCACCTGCATTGCCGACACCTTTCAGGGGCAAGCGTGCGTGCGTTTGAGCCTGCCTTGTGGTGATACCGCTCTGGTGGCCCTCCACGGGGCCACCGTGCTGTCGTGGGTGGCTGCGGGGCGTGAACGCCTGTTCCTGAGCGCCGCCAGCCCGTTCAATGGGCGCGACGCCATTCGCGGCGGCGTGCCCGTGTGTTGGCCCCAGTTCAATGTGCGCGGCCGTTTGCCCAAGCACGGCTTTGTGCGCAACCTGCCTTGGACGGCTGATGCCCACCCCGTGTTGGCGGCCGACAGTGCCCAAGCCAGCTTGCGCCTGGGCAGCAGCCCCGCCACCCAGGCCCTGTGGCCGCAGGCGTTCGAGGCACGGCTCACCGTTGCACTGACCCCGGGCGGCATGCGTGTGGCGCTGGGGGTGGACAACCCTGACGCCCAGCCCTTGGTGTTCAGCGGGGCTTTGCACACCTACTTCGCGGTGGACGACGTCGCCCAAGTCCACCTCACGGGCCTGGGCGGCCAGTCCGAGTGGGATGCGCTGTCTGACGCCAACGGCACCGCTGCCGACACCCTTCACTTCAAGGGCGGCTTCGATCGCGTGTACAGCGCAGCGGCGTCACCCTTGACCCTGCATGACGGCGCGCACCGCCTGTCCATTGCCCAAAGTCCCGACTGGGCCCACACCGTGGTGTGGACCCCCGGTGCGGCCAACGCCGCAACCATGGCCGACATGGCCCCAGGCAGCCACCAGCGCATGTTGTGCGTGGAAGCCGCCCAGGTGTTGCAGCCCATCACCGTGCCTGCGGGCGGGCAGTGGCAAGGCTGGCAACAACTCAACGTGCTCTGACATTCAAAGTGGCCTGACTCACATGCTTGCGAAACGCATCATCCCCTGCCTGGACGTCACCGGTGGCCGCGTGGTCAAGGGCGTGAACTTTGTCGAGCTGCGCGACGCGGGCGACCCGGTGGAAATCGCCGCCCGCTACAACGAGCAGGGGGCCGACGAACTCACGTTCCTCGACATCACCGCCACCAGCGACGGGCGCGGCCTCCTCCTGCACATCATCGAAGCCGTGGCCAGCCAGGTGTTCATTCCGCTGACCGTGGGCGGTGGCGTGCGCACCGTGGAAGACGTGCGCCGCCTGCTCAACGCCGGCGCCGACAAAACCAGCTTCAACTCAGCAGCCATTGCCAACCCGCAGGTCATCAACGACGCATCGGCCAAATACGGTGCGCAGTGCATCGTGGTGGCCATCGACGCCAAACGCCGCAAACCCGAAGACGAGCTGCGTTGCGGTGCAAACGGCTTGCCCGTGGGCCCCGGTTGGGACGTGTTCAGCCACGGCGGGCGCAAAAACACCGGGTTGGACGCGCTGCAGTGGGCGGTGAACATGGCCGAGCGCGGTGCGGGCGAAATTTTGCTGACCAGCATGGACCGTGACGGCACCAAGTCGGGCTTTGACCTGGCGCTGACCCGCGCGGTGTCCGACGCCGTCAGCGTGCCCGTGATCGCCTCGGGCGGCGTGGGCCACCTCGACCACCTGGCCGACGGTGTGCAACAAGGCGGTGCCGACGCGGTGCTGGCCGCCAGCATCTTCCACTACGGCGAATACACCGTGGCCCAAGCCAAGGCCCGCATGGCCGAGCGCGGCATACCCGTGCGCCTGTAAATTCGAACAAAAAGTGCCTCTACCGCTTGCTGGTATTGGGTTTTAAGCTATTATTATTTTTACCCTTTGCCCCGCATGAACTGGCTTGACGATGTGAAATGGGATGCCCAAGGCCTGGTGCCGGTCATCGCCCAGGAGGCCGCCACCGGCGATGTGCTGATGTTCGCGTGGATGAACCGCGAGGCGTTGGCCCAAACCGCCGAGCTGGGCCGTGCCGTCTACTTCAGCCGCTCGCGCGGCAAGCTGTGGTTCAAGGGCGAAGAGTCCGGCCATGTGCAAACCGTGCACGACATCCGGCTGGATTGCGACAACGACGTGGTGCTGCTCAAAGTCACCCAGCTTGGGCACGAGCCCGGCATTGCCTGCCACACCGGCCGCCACAGCTGCTTCTACCAGCGGCACGAAAACGGCCAATGGGTGTCGGTGGACCCCGTGCTCAAAGACCCCGAACACATATACAAATAAACCGTGACAGCCCCTCTCCTTTCCCCCACCGACGCGCTGGACCGCCTGGCCCAGGTCATTGAAAGCCGCAAACCCGCCAACGGCGGCGACCCCGACAAAAGTTATGTGTCGCGCCTGCTGCACAAAGGCCCTGACGCGTTCCTGAAAAAAATCGGCGAAGAAGCCACCGAAGTGGTGCTGGCTGCCAAAGACGCCGACCACGGCGCCTCCACCCAGCCCCTGGTGGGCGAGATCGCCGATCTGTGGTTCCACAGCATGATTGCGTTGGCCCACTACGGCCTCAGCCCCGCCGACGTGGTGGCCGAGCTGGTGCGCCGCGAAGGCCTGAGCGGCCTGGAAGAAAAGGCCTTGCGCAAAGCCAAAGACCGCGCGGGCGAAGCCTGACAGCCCCAAGGGCACACGCCATGCGCACCGAAACCGAACACCTGCAAAGCCTGAACACCTTGGGTGTGGTCAGCTACCTGCTGCACCTGGTGGTGGCGGTGGCGGCCTTCATTCCGGGTGCGCAAATGGGGGTGTCGCTGCTGCTGGTGGCCCTGGTGATCGACCTGGTCAAGCGCGGTGACGCCACCGGCACCTGGCACGAAAGCCACTTCACCTGGCGGTTGCGCACGCTGTTCATGGCGGGCGGGCTCTATGTGATCACCCTGCCGCTGTGGCTGTTGTTTCTGCTGCCGGGCCTGGTGGCCTGGTGGCTGATTTCCCTTTGGTTTTTGTACCGCATCGCCAAAGGGTTCCTGCGCATGAACGCGGGTCGGGCGGTGGAGGAGTGAACATGTCTGTTGATGAAAATTGCCTGTTTTGCAAAATCGTGGCCGGGAAAATTCCCAGCCGCAAGGTCTATGAAGACGACCACATTTACGTGTTTCACGACATCCACCCTTGGGCGCCGGTGCACTTCCTGATGGTGCCCAAGCTGCACATTCCGTCGCTGGCGCAAGTGGGGCCCGAGCACGAAGCCCTGTTGGGCCGCATGCTGGTGCTGGCGCCTCAATTGGCGCTGCAGCAGGGCTGCAACCCCTACCCCGCAGGGGGGTTCCGCATCGTTGCCAACACGGGCGATGAGGGGGGGCAAGAGGTACACCATTTGCACATCCATGTCATGGGCGGCCCCCGCCCTTGGCTGAAGGGCTGACGTTTAGAATTCGTTGCAGTCACACCCCCGGGTGTGGGTCACATTCACAAGGAGTTGGTCATGGGTAGTTTTTCCATTTGGCACTGGGTGATCGTGCTGTTGATCGTGGTCATGGTGTTTGGCACGAAGAAGTTGAAGAACATGGGCTCTGACCTCGGTGGGGCCGTGAAAGGCTTCAAAGATGGCATGAAAGACGGCAGCCAGCCCGCCACCGACGACGCGGCAGCTGCCAAGCAGCCCCAGGTGACCCAGGCCGCCACGGCCGACAAGTCCACCACCATCGACGTCGAAGCCAAAACCAAAGGCTGAGCCCACCAGGGCTGACACATGATTGACCTTGGCATCTCCAAACTCGCGCTGATCGGCGCGGTCGCGCTGGTCGTCATTGGCCCCGAAAAATTGCCCAAACTGGCCCGCACCGTGGGCGCGTTGATGGGCAAGGCGCAGCGTTACGTGGCTGACGTGAAAGCCGAAGTGAACCGGTCCATCGAGCTGGAAGAGCTCAAGAAAATGAAGGACTCGGTGCAGACGGCAGCCAGCGACGTGGAGTCGTCCCTGCATGCCGGTGCGGCCGATTTCGAAAAATCCTGGACCGATGCCACCCACGGCCACCACACGTCCGACCACGACGCATTGGCCGATTCGGGTGCACCTTGGGTGCCCGAATACAAAAACCCCGCCAAGAAATGGCGCGTCAAGCAAAAGGCCATGCCCCAGTGGTACAAGGCCCGCAGCGGGGTGCGCACGCGGGTGCAGTCCGGTGCGGCGCGCGTGGCGCGTTTCCGGCCCAAACCCCGTTCCACCCAGAGCTGACCGATGCCCGACAACACAAATGGTCCCCAAGACGAACTGGCCGGGACCGAGCAGCCTTTTGTCCAGCACCTGATCGAGCTGCGCGACCGCATGGTGTACAGCCTGGCCGGTGTGGCGGTGGCCATGGTGCTGCTGGCCATCTGGCCCGGCCCCTCGGGCCTGATCGACCTGATTGCGGTGCCCATCCGCGCCCACATGCCCCCCGACGCCAAGCTGATTGCGGTGGGGGTGTTTTCGCCGTTTTTCATTCCGCTCAAGGTGCTGATGATGGCGGGCCTGTTGTTGGCGTTGCCCTGGCTGATGTACCAGGCCTGGGCTTTTGTGGCCCCCGGCCTCTACAGCCACGAAAAACACTTTGCGCTGCCGCTGATCTTCTTCGGCAGCCTGCTGGCCTATGTGGGCATTGGGTTCGTGCAGTTTTTTGTGCTGGACAAAATGTTTGGCTTTATCCAGAACTTCACGCCTGAAAGTGTGGCCGCCACGCCCGACATAGCCTCGTATGTGGAGGCCATTTTGTCGCTGTACCTGGCGTTTGGCATGGCGTTCCAGGTGCCCATCGTGGTGGTGCTGCTGGTGCGTTTTGGCCTGGTGACCGTGGCACAGCTGCGCGATTTCCGGGGTTATTTCATTGTCATGGCGTTTGTGATTGCCGCCATCGTCACGCCGCCCGACGTGATTTCGCAGCTGGCCCTGGCCGTGCCCATGACCATCCTCTACGAGCTGGGCATTCTGGGTGCGAAATACATGGTCAAACCCGCGCCCAAAGACGAGGGTGAAGAGGACAGCAGCGCTGTCTGACGCAAGGCCCCGGCAGGCGGGGCGGGGTTCACTGCTGGGGTTTTGTTGCGGGGTTGCGCCGACCCGGCACCACCGTCAGGCGTGATTCTTGTGAGCGGCGGCGCACCAGCAGCTCGGCTTCCACACCCGGTTTCAAGGCTGCCACTGCGCTCAGCAGCTGGGGCACGGTGCCCACGGCTTTGCCTTGCACCTGCACGATCACATCGCCCGGGCGGATGCCGGCCTGGGCGGCGGGACCGTTTTGCAGCACACCGGTGATGATGACGCCGCCGGGTTGGGCCACCCCGAAGGTGTCGGCCAGTTCGGCGTTCAGTTCTTGGGGTTCCACCCCGATCCAGCCACGCGTCACGCGGCCGTCTTGCACGATGGATTCCATCACCGCACGCGCCGTGGAGGTGGGAATGGCAAACCCAATGCCCATGGAGCCGCCCGAGCGCGAATAAATGGCGGTGTTGATGCCCACCAGGTGGCCGTTCACGTCCACCAGTGCGCCGCCTGAGTTGCCGGGGTTGATGGCCGCGTCGGTCTGGATGAAGTTTTCAAACGTGTTGATGCCCAATTGCGAGCGCCCCAGCGCACTGACGATGCCGCTGGTCACGGTCTTGCCCACGCCAAACGGGTTGCCCACGGCCAGCACCGGGTCGCCCACGTGCAACGCGTCGGAATCGCCCAGGGTGATGACGGCCAGGTCGGTCAGGGCCACCCGCAGCACGGCCAGGTCGGTTTCGGGGTCGGTGCCCATGACGGTGGCTTTGACCACGCGGCCATCGTTGAGCGCCACCTCGATGTCGTCGGCCCCTTCGATGACGTGGTTGTTGGTCAAAATGAACCCGGCGGGGCTGACCACCACACCCGAGCCCAGACCCGACTGGGGCTGTGAGCGGGCGTTTTGGTCGCCAAAAAAGAAGCGGAACCAAGGGTCTTCGCTTTGGGGGCTGCGTTCAGGCGCTTTGCTGGTGCTGATGCTGACCACGGCGGCCGAGGCCACCTGGGCGGCCTGCCGGAACGACACCCGCCCCCCGGCCGACACCTCGCCGCCGCTGGCCGGCGCTTCGAGAATGGGCACCACCGAGGACAGGCGGGGCCTGCGGTCCAGCCACTGGGGCTTCAAGGTGGCCACGATGAAATACGCTGCCAACAACAGCGTGACGGCTTGTGAGAACAGGGTCCAGAGCTTTTTCATGCGGTGTGGGTCATGCATTGGGGCATGAACACAGTGTGTGGGCAATCACTGTAACGTCAAGGCTCAGGCACATCGGGTTCGCTGCGGGTGGGGGGCGGTGTTTGGCGGGTGCTCAGCCAGCCGGCGGCTGCGCCGCAGGTGGCAATCAGCGCCACCCCGATCCACTCCATGGGGCCGGGCACGTGGTCAAACACCCACCAACCCGCCACCATGGCAAACCCGATCTGGGCGTACAGGTAGGGGCTGAGGGTGGAGGCGGGTGCACGGGCGTAAGCCATGATCAGAAGGAAGTGGCCCACCGTGCCCATCAGCCCGACCAGGCACAGCAACGCCAGCGTGTGGCCATCGGGCAGGCTTGTCCAGGCCCACGGCAGCACCGCCGTCATGGCCAGCGCGCCCACCCAGCCGGTGTACAGGTGCATGGTCATGGGGTGTTCGGTGCGGGCCATGCGGCTGGTCAGAATTTGAAAGCTGGCGTACATCAGCACCATCACCAGCGGCAACAACGTGACCCAGCCCAGCGAGTGCCCGCCCGGTTGCACGATGAGCAGGGCGCCGCCAAACCCGCCCGCCACCAGTGCCCAGCGCAAGGGTGTGATGTGCTCTTTCAGGAACACGGCGGCCAGCAGCGTTACCACGAGTGGCGCCAGCATGACGATGGCGGTGAACTCGCCCACCGGCATCAGGCTGACGCTGATGAAGCTCAGCACGCTGACCGACAGCAGCAGCAAGCCGCGCAACACTTGAAATTTGGGGTGATCGGTTCGCCGGCGGGAGGGGCCGGGGGCGAGCAGCATCACCCCGCTGACCACCAGCGCTTGAAACAGGTAGCGAAACCACACCGCCACCAGCACGGAGACGACGGTGCTGACGTGTTTCACCGTGGTGTCCAGCACCGCAAAACACGCCACGGCGCAGAGCAGAAAAACGATGCCTTGAAGCGGGCGGGCGGTGGGCTCGGGGGCGGTGCTCATTCAGTGCCAGTGGATGCGGTCGGCCAGCAGTTCCCACACGGGGGTGAGATCGCTTTGCAAGTGGGGCAGTGCGCCGAGGTCGGTGTGGCTTTCGTTGGGGCTGTGGAAATCGCTGCCACGCGAGGCGGCCAGACCGAATTCCATTGCGGTGTCGGCGTACTGCATGGCTTCCGCTGCGGTGTGGCTGCCGGTGACCACCTCCACGCCCTGGCCGCCGTGGGCCATGAACTCGGTGAACAGCGCGTATTCCGCGGTGGGGCTGTGGCTGTAGCGTGCCGGGTGGGCAATGACGGCAAGGCCTCCGGCTTCGCGGATCCAGCGCACCGCGTCGCCCAGCTTGGCCCAGCGGTGGGGCACAAAGCCGGGTTTGTTTTCCGTCAGGAAGCGGCGGAACACTTCGCTGGTGTCGTGGCACACGCCGGTTTCCACCAGAAAACGGGCGAAATGGGTGCGGGAAATCAGCTCGGGGTTGCCCGCGTATTTCAGCGCACCGTCGTAGGCGCCTGGGATGCCCACCTGTGCCAGCTGGTCGGCCATTTCCTGGGCGCGCAGGTCGCGGCCGCCCCGGGTTTGGGCCAGGCCTTGCACCAGTGCGGGGTGGTCGGGGTCAAATCCCAGGCCCACGATGTGGACGGTGACGCTGGCAAAGGTCACCGAAATTTCGACCCCGTTCAGGTAGGACAGGCCTGCGGCTTTGGCCGCTGCCAGGGCGCGGTGTTGGCCGCCCACTTCGTCGTGGTCGGTGAGGGCCCACAGTTCCACCCCGTTGGCTTTGGCGCGGCGGGCCAGTTGTTCGGGGGTGAGGGTGCCGTCGGACACCACCGAATGGCAATGCAAGTCGGCGTTCAGGATGCCGGTGGGCGTCAGGGTTTTCATGGGGGTATTTTAGGGAGCGACCGCTACCCATGAGCGGGCAGGGGCTCAGCTTTCAGCCGCTTCCACCAAAAACCGCACACGGCGCTGGCCTTGCCACTCGTCGGCGTCGAGCCGGAAGGCGAGGGTGTCCGAATTTTTGTGTGAACGGTACGGACTTCAGTGAGCGGAGATGGGACCTATACCCGATCATGTGTCGTCACTCTGCCCGCAGGGTGGCGTTGGGCACCATGTCCAGCATTCCGTTCGCTTGCATCAGGTCCACGGTGGATGGTTCCTCTATGGCGTATACCCCCCGGGTTTCTTTCCACACCAGGGATTTGTCTTGCAATGCAAGCAGGGCCTGTTGCACATTGGATCCATCGGGTTTGAGGGTTTCATGGGGTGCAATGGCTTCAAGCACAGCCGCGTAGGCGTTGAGTGTGTCTTCCTGGTAGGGAGCGAAGTTGGATTGCTTGACCGCCATCACCCGCAATACTGCTGATTGCAGCGGTGTGAGTGAGTTGACCACCCGCAGTGTTTGCATGTCTGACGCTGCAATCTGTGCGAGGACGGCAGCTTCGAACCGCGCCCCCACGTCTTCGGGTTGCAGGGTGAAATCGAACCGCAATTCTTCCGCAGCAGCACCCAGCATCTCCGGCCTGCAGGAGGCTTGCTTGAACAACACGTGTACTTGCGTGGTGTTCAGTGGTGCCGGTAAATCAATGCCGTTGCAAAACCACTCGACAAACGCCGCGTCCAATTCAGGGAACGGGACCAAGGGGGCGCCAAAGAACGCTTGGTCTTTGCTGTTGCGAAGCATGGCCAGCTTATCGCGGTTGGAGCCCGTGGCCACGATCCTCAGCCCAAAGTGTTTGCTGGAATTGAGTTCGTCGCGACAGGCTTTCAGCGCAAACAGCGCCTCATAACCCTTGTTGCTGGTGATGGCGTGCTGCGCCTCATCGATGATCAACACAATGGGCTTGCGGATGTCGTCTGACAGTGCTGCCAATGCTTCACTCAGAGAAATGGAAGCGGAGCCCAATCCCACCTTGTCCAATGAAAAAGACAATCCCCCTACCGAGACTTTTTCCATGCCCGCGTTTCGAGCCAGACGGGTTACCACACCGGCATTCTGGGCCAATGTGCTGCGCACGGCAGACACGATCATGTCGCCTGGGTCACTGGCTTTGTTGGCCCACAGATCCACATACAGCACGCAGGCCCCTTTGCTTTCGAGGGCGGGGCGCAGGTCCTCGCGCATGAAGGTGGACTTTCCCGTGCGCCTGGGCGCGGCCAAGAACAAGCCAGAGGTGGACGCTGCCCCCAGGCTGTTGGACAGCACTTGTGTGGCCAATCGGGTGGCCAGCACAGTGCGATGAAAAATAGGCGCTCCGTTACCGTGTTCAGCCATTTCACATCCGTTTATAGGCGTTTACATTCAATTATATAGACCGCACGAGCGAGCATGCGGAGGATGGCAGCAGAACACTGGCTTGGCATCATCGCCTTCCAGGTCTTCAAATGCCATGGGCACCCAACTCACCCTGCAAAGTGCACCCGGGCAAGGCTGCCGCCTGCAGCTGAGCGTGCAGCCTTTGCCCGGTGGCACCTTCAGCTTTCAGCCGCCTCCACCAGAAACCGCACACGGCGCTGGCCTTGCCACTCGTCGGCGTCGAGCCGGAAGGCCAGTTTCACGCGGGCGGGCAGGGGCTCGGCGTGGTTGAACCACATGGCGTCCACCGGCTCGCCCTGGTGTTTCAGCTTCAGGGCCATGTGTTTGTCGCCCACCAGGCGCTGGCCCACCACCTCCACCACCTCGGCAAACGTGGGGGCGGGGAAGCCCTGGCCCCACACGGCTTGGTGCAGGGCATCGACCACGTCGATGCGGCGGAACTGTTTGTCCAGCGGGCCGTCGGCCGCCAGGCGGCGGGTGAGGGTGGCGGCGTCCAGCCACTCGTGGGCCACTTGCTGCAGTGCGGCCTCGAATTCGTCGAGCCGGTCGGCGTCGATGGTGCAGCCCGCCGCCATGGCGTGGCCGCCGAAACGCAGCAACACGCCGGGGCAGCGCTTGGCCACCAGGTCCAGCGCGTCGCGCAGGTGAAAACCGGGGATGCTGCGGCCCGAGCCTTTCAGCTCGTGTTCTTTGCCCTCGGCCTGGCTCATGGCAAACACAAAGGTGGGGCGGTGCAGCTTGTCTTTCAGGCGCGAGGCGACGATGCCCACCACGCCTTCGTGAAAGTCGGGGTCGAACACGCACAGGGCCGGAGGCGGCTCTTCGGACTCGTCCAGCATCTCGTCGGCCAGTTGCAGCGCCTGCTCGCGCATGTCGCCTTCGATGGCCTTGCGCTCGCGGTTGATGCCGTCGAGCGTGCGGGCCAGCTCGGTGGCGCGGGTGGGGTCGTCGGTGGCCAGGCACTCAATGCCCAGCGTCATGTCGGACAGCCGCCCGGCGGCGTTCAGGCGCGGCCCCACGGCAAAGCCAAAGTCAAAGGCGGTGGCGGCCTCGGGTTTGCGGCTGGACACGGCAAACAGCGCTGACAGGCCGGGGGGCAGGGCACCGGCGCGCACACGCTTCAGGCCCTGGGCCACCAGGCGGCGGTTGTTGGCATCGAGTTTCACCACGTCGGCCACGGTGCCCAGGGCGACCAGCGGCAGCAGCTTGTCCACTTTGGGTTGTGTTTGGGCGTCGAACACGCCGCGCTGGCGCAGCTCGGCCCGCAGGGCCAGCAGCACGTAAAACATGACGCCTACCCCGGCGATGGCCTTGCTTTCAAACCCGCAGCCCGGCTGGTTGGGGTTGACGATGACGCAGTCGGCGGGCAGCACCACTTGGCCGTCGATCTGTGCGGGCAGGTGGTGGTCAGTCACCAGCACCTGCAGGCCCAGCTCGCGGGCGGTGGCCACGCCTTCCAGGCTGGCAATGCCGTTGTCCACCGTCACCAGCACCTGGGCGCCGGTGGCGGCCACGCGGCGGGCGATGCTGGGGGTGAGGCCGTAGCCGTCGGCCACGCGGTCGGGCACCAGGTAGCTGATGCCGTCAAACCCCAGGGGCGCGGCCAGCATCTTCAGGCCGCGCAGGCCCACGGCGCAGGCGGTGGCGCCGTCGCAGTCGTAGTCGGCCACGATGCAAATGCGCTGGCGCTGCGCGAAGGCGTCGGCCAGCAGGCGGGCGGCGGTGTCGGCGTGGGCCAGGGTGCTGGGGGGCAGCAGTCGGGCCAGGCTGTCGTCCAGCTCATCGGCGCTGGCCATGCCGCGTGCGGCGTACAGCCGCGCCAGCAGGGGGTGAATGCCAGCCTGTTCCAGCGCCCACAGGGCACGGGGGGGCACGTCGCGGTCAATGATTTTCATAGTGAAGAAAGTAATGTGGTAAAGCGCTTTGTGCCAAAAAGGCTTGAAATTTGGGTGCCCAAGCGTTGCCAGGGGCTGCGCGGGCCCCATGCCAGGGTGGTGAAACCGCGTTCGCCGCACAGGCTGAGGTGCACGCGCTCACCGGCTTGGGCGCGGGCCAGCCAGGTGGGCAGCAGCTCGGCGTCGAGTTGGTGCCAGGCCTGTTGCCAGGCGGCCCAGTCGCCGCGCAGGGCGGGGGTGCGCAGGCGGGTGTCGACCGTCACCTGCGTCGAAGACGGCCGGGCATGGGGCGGGCAGCTGCCGCTGCCACTGATCCAGAACGCGTTCACGGGGGCAAGCCCCGCCGCCACACGTTCGTCGTGTGCGGGGTGGGTGTAGAACAGCATTTGCGCCTCGTTTTGCAGGCGGCGCAGCGGGGCGGCGGCCGGGGCCATGGGCAGCCACGGGGCGAGGGAACGGCCCACCACCCGGTCGAGCGAGGCGGTGGCCAGCCCTTCAAACGCCGGGCCTTGTGCCAGCCAGCGGTCGGGCGCGTGCCAGCTCAGGGTGATGCCGTCTTCTTGTGCCCAGGGTTGCAGCGCGGCCAGCAGGGCGCGGGAATGGGCTTCGCTCAAACCCAGCGCCTGTGGGTCGTGCAGCGTGACGTGGCCGTTGCCCACTTCCTGGTGGCAGGGGGTGAACCACGCGGCGGCTTGTGCGCTGTGGGTGCTCCAGGCCGCCCAGGGCACTTGGCCGTCTGGGCCGCTCAGGCCCAGCAGGGCGGCGTGGGCGCGTTCGTGGGGTGGGGTCAGCGTCAGCTCACCGCCGGTGGGCGCGGGGGTTTCGGGTGTCACCGTGGGCCCGAGGGCCAGCAACCGGGTGAGGTGGGGCAGCGCCAGGCCGGGCAGCAGGCGCTGGCAGCCTTCGTCCAGCGCGGCGGCAAACGGCAGCAGCAGGTGGGCCACGGCGGGTGGCGCAGCCGGTGTGGGGGGCGGGGCGGGGGGCAATGGCGCAGCAGGCATGGCGGGCATTGTGCGGGATGCCACAATTCCCGCATGAACCTTCCCTACGAACTGTCCCTGGGCTGGCGCTACACCCGCGCGGGCCGGGCCACGCGGCGCAACGGCTTCATTTCGTTCATTTCCGGCGTGTCGATGCTGGGCATTGCACTGGGGGTGGCGGCGCTCATCATTGTGCTGAGCGTGATGAACGGCTTTCAAAAAGAGGTGCGCGACCGCATGCTGGGCGTGTTGTCGCACATCGAGGTGTTTGCCCCGGGTGGCGCGGCTTTGCCCGATGTCGCCCAGACCCTGGCCGAGGTGCGTGCCCACCCCAGCGTGGTGGGTGCCGCGCCCTTCATTGCGGCGCAGGCACTGCTGGCGCGCGGTGAAGACATGAAGGGCACGCTGGTGCGCGGGGTGGACCCGGCGCTGGAAGGCCAGGTGACCGACATGTTTGCCCGCAACCCCGTGTTGCAGCGCCTGTTGCCCGGTGGGTTTGGCGTGGTGCTGGGGGTCGACCTGGCGCGGTCCTTGGGCGTGCGCGAGGGCGACACCGTCACCCTGATCGCCCCCAGCGGCCAGGTGACCCCGGCGGGTGTGGTGCCGCGCCTGAAGCAAATGACTGTGGTGGGCACCTTCGATTCAGGCCACTTCGAATACGACAGTGGCTTGGTGCTGCTGCACCAGGACGACGCGGCCCGTATTTTCCGGGTGGAGGGCCCCACCGGCATTCGCCTGAAAATTCAGGATTTGCACCAGGCCCGCGAGGTGGCGCAGCAACTGGTGGGCACCCTCAGCGGTGACGTGTTTGTGCGCGACTGGACGCGCCAGAACCGCACCTGGTTTGCCGCCGTGCAGCTGGAAAAACGCATGATGTTCATCATCCTCACGCTCATCGTGGCGGTGGCCGCGTTCAACCTGGTGAGCACGCTGGTGATGACGGTGACCGACAAACGCGCCGACATCGCCATCCTGCGCACGCTCGGCGCCAGTCCGCGCAGCATCATGGGCATTTTTGTGGTGCAGGGGGCCATGGTGGGCGTGATCGGCACGGTCAGCGGCTTGCTGCTGGGCCTGGGCGTGGCGTTCAACATCGACGTGCTGGTGCCCGCGCTGGAGCGGCTGCTGGGTGCCACCTTTTTGCCGCGCGACGTGTACCTGATCAGCCGCATGCCCAGCGACCCGCAGCAGGCCGACATATTGCCCATTGCCGTCATTTCCCTGGTGTTGGCCTTTGTGGCCACGCTCTACCCCAGCTGGCGCGCCAGCCGGGTGAACCCTGCGGAGGCACTTCGCTATGAGTGAACAAGCGTTGGCATTGGAATTGTGCCTTGTAGCTGAATTCAAAGGAAAGATCACATGCTGATCAAAAGTTTGCAAGTCGCCAATTTGCTCAGCTTTGGGCCAGACCATCCGCCGGTGGAACTCACGCCATTGAATGTGTTGGTAGGGGCCAATGGCTCAGGCAAATCCAACTTTTTGGAAGCCATTTCGTTGCTCCAGGCTGCACCCGACCAAATCACCCGTCCGGTGCGCGATGGAGGGGGTATTCACGACTGGTTGCACCGAACGGGGAATCATGCGGGCACGCGGCCCGATTCTTTGGTGGAAGCCGTCATTGCCAATGACCAAGGCACGAATGATTTTCGGTACCGGGTAGCGTTCAATGAAGTGGGCGGGCGGTTTCAGATTCAGGATGAACTTTTGGAATATGCAAAGGCTCAACCTAGAAAGAAGGAATCCTATTTTTTTTACCGCTGGAACGGCGGCCATCCTGTGCTTAACACCAAGGAGTTTGGTCAGCGCGGGTTGCAACGCGATTCCATCCAGCCTGATCTGTCCATACTGGCCCAAAAACGCGATGCCGATATTTACCCCGAGTTGACTTGGGTGGCCTCGAAACTTGATTCCATAAGCCAATACCGTGAATGGACGTTCGGGAGGTATGCCGCTCCCCGCTTGCAACAAAAAACCGATATGCGCAACGACAGATTGGAGTCAAATTGCTCCAACCTCGGCTTGGTGCTGAACCGCCTGCGCATGAACGGCGCAGTCAGGCGCAAGCTGGTTGACGCATTGCGGCAGGTGTATGAGGGCATCGAGGATGTGCATGTCAACGTTGAGGGTGGCACCGCACAGATTTTTTTACTGGAAGCCAACGGGTGCTCCATTCCCGCCACCCGCTTGTCGGACGGTACGCTGCGCTATTTGGCTTTGCTGGCCGTTCTGTGTGATCCCAATCCCCCGCCACTGGTCACCATTGAGGAGCCTGAGTTGGGCCTGCATCCCGACATGCTGCCCGCCATCGCAGACCTGTTGAAGGATGCCAGTAAACGCACGCAACTCATCATCACCACCCACGCCCCCGGCTTGGTCGATGCGCTGACCGATCAGCCCGGAAGCATTCTGGTGTGTGAGCGCGGTGAGACAGGCACCGCCATAGAGCGACTGAGTGCCCAGCAACTTGAGCCATGGCTGGAGAAGTACCGGTTGGGTGAGTTGTGGACCAGTGGTCAACTTGGAGGCACGCGGTGGTGAAGGTGGCGTCAAGAAAAATCACTTTGTACGTTGAGGGTGGGGGCAGTGGCGCCCATTCCGGCTCCTTGCAAGCTGCGTTGCGTCAAGGCTTCAGTGACTTTTTCAGCAAAACCGCATTGGGCACTCAGCGGCGACCCAAGGTTGTGGCTTGCGGAGGGCGTGAGCAAGCATTTGACCGTTTCAAAACGGCGCTGTCTGCGGGCGAAAACGCTTTGCTGCTTGTGGACAGTGAAGACCCCGTTGACAAGGTCGCCATGCCCGGTGACGACAAGGCCACTTGGTCGCCATGGGCCCATTTGAGGCAGCAAGCAGGTTGGAGCAAGCCCGAGCATGCCCACGATCGTGACGCGCACTTGATGGTGCAGTGCATGGAAAGCTGGTTGCTGTGTGATCCACATGCGCTGAAAGCCTTTTTTGGCTCAGGTTTCAAGGACCTTGAGTTGAAGCCAGCGTCAGAAAAATTGACCAAGCGTGAGCTGTCCGATTGTCTTGAGAGCGCAACCCAAAATACCCCAAAAGGTCGTTACAACAAGGGTTCGCATTCCTTCAAGTTATTGGCCTTGATTGACCCCGCCAAAGTACTGCATCAATCACCTTGGGCCAGTCGCTTGCTTGATGAATTGGATGGCCGCAGACCATGACACTGTTGAAAAATCAGGCTTCGACACTTGTTGGGCAAGCGGTGCTGCAAGCCACAGCCCTGACCAAGCGCTTTGTCGAAGGCCGGCTGGACGTGACCGTGCTGCAAGGTGTCGATTTGACGGTGCGGGCGGGCGACACGTTGGCCATCGTCGGTGCGTCGGGCTCGGGCAAAAGCACCTTGCTGCACCTGCTGGGCGGGCTGGATGCACCCACCCGCGGCAGCGTGCAGCTGATGGGCCAGCCGCTGGCGGGCCTGGGTGCCGCTCAGCAAGGCGTGCTGCGCAACCGCCACCTGGGTTTTGTGTACCAGTTCCACCACCTGCTGCCCGAGTTCAGCGCGCAAGACAACGTGGTCATGCCGCTGTGGATTCGCCGCACCGACCGCACCGAGGCCGCCGCTCAGGCCGCAGCCATGTTGGCCCGCGTCGGCCTGGCCGAGCGCTTGCACCACCGGCCTGCCGAGCTGTCGGGCGGCGAGCGTCAGCGCGTGGCCATGGCCCGAGCGCTGGTGACGCAGCCCGCCTGCGTGCTGGCCGACGAACCCACCGGCAACCTCGACCGCAGCACCGCCGACGGCGTGTTCGAGCTGATGCTGCAACTGGCCCGCGACCAGGGCACCGCCTTCATTGTTGTCACGCACGACGAGTCGCTGGCCCAGCGCTGCAGCCGCCGCGCGCGCCTGGTGCGGGGCCTGCTGACCGAAACCGACTGACCTGTTTCTGACCCTTTTTCTCCTGTCTGTACTTCCATGAAAAACTTTGGCATCAACACCCAAATCGTTCACGCCGACCGCAGCTTTGGCGTGGAGCACGGCGGCGTGCGCAAGCCCATCCACACCTCGGTGCAATACGGCTTTGACACCGTGGAAGAGCTGGTGGGCGTGTTCCAGGGCACCGTCAAGGGCTACAACTATGCCCGCCAGGGCACACCCACCACCGCAGCGCTGGAGTCGCGCATCACCCTGCTGGAAGGGGGCGTGGGCAGCGTGTGTTTTGCCACGGGCATGGCGGCCATTTGCGCCGTGTTTCTCACACTGCTGAAGGCGGGCGACCATCTGGTGGTGAGCCAGTTTGTGTTTGGCAACACAAACAGCGTGTTGGGCACCCTGCGCGACCTGGGCATACAGGTCACCACCGTGGACGCCACCCGCGCCAGCGCCGTGGCCGACGCCGTTCAGCCCAACACCCGCATGGTGTTCGTGGAAACCGTGGCCAACCCCGGCACCCAGGTGGCCGATCTGGCCGCCATTGGCCAGCTGTGCCAAGCCAAAGGGCTGGTGTACGTGGTGGACAACACCATCACCTCGCCCGTGCTGTTTCAGCCGCGCACCGTGGGGGCCAGCCTGGTCGTCAACTCGCTGACCAAAACCATTGGCGGCCACGGCACGGCATTGGGCGGTGCGGTGACCGACACCGGGCTGTTCAACTGGGCCACTTACCCCCACATTTTTGAGCCTTACCGCAAGGGCAATGCCCAGCAGTGGGGCCTGGTGCAAATCCGCAAAAAAGGCCTGCGCGACATGGGCGGTTCGCTGTCGTCCGAACACGCACACACCCTGGGCAGCGGGGCCGAAACCCTGGCCCTGCGCCAAAAGCAAAGCAGCGACACGGCGCTGGCGCTGGCGCAGTTTCTGGAAGCGCACCCCGCCATTGCCAAGGTGCACTACCCCATGCTGCCTTCGCACCCGCAGCACGCGCTGGCCAAGCAGCTGTTCACCTCCGGCTCGTGGCTGCTGTCGTTCGAGCTGGCCAACGCCGACGACTGCCTGGCCTTCATCAACCGGCTGATCCTTCCCACCGTGGGCACCGGCCTGGCCGACACGCGCAGCCTGGTGATTCCGGTGGCACACACCATTTTTTGGGAGGCCGGTGCCGAGGTGCGGGCCCAGATGGGCATTGGCGACGGGCTCATCCGCTTCTCGGTGGGCCTGGAAGACCTGGCCGATTTGCAGGCCGACCTGGCCCAGGCGCTGGGCTGACCTTGCCCCTGTTTCGCTGCCGCTGACGATTTGGCGCCATGTGGATCGACACCCACGCCCACCTGGACGCCCCCGAGCTGCTGGCCCTGGGCGGTGGTGCGCCACGGGTCCGTGCCCTGGCGCGGGCAGCCGGGGTGGGCCTGTGTGTGTTGCCGGCCGTGGCCGTGGCCCACTTCGACGCGGTGCGTGACCTGGCCCACGCCCAGGGCGACGCGTATGCCTTGGGGCTGCACCCCCTGTGGGTGCCGCAGGCCACCGACGAAGACCTGGCCGCGCTCGACCACGCGCTGGCCACCCATGCCGCCGACCCCCGCCTGGTGGCGGTGGGGGAAATCGGGCTCGATTTTTTTGTGCCCGCGCTGTGCACCCCACCCCTGCGCGAGCGACAGCAGTTTTTCTACCGGGCCCAGTTGAAGCTGGCCAAAAAACACGGGTTGCCGGTGCTGCTGCACGTGCGCCGCAGCGCCGACGTGTTGCTGAAACACCTGCGCGAGGTCTGGGCCGGTGCGCCGCCCGAGGGCCAGGCGGGCATTGCCCACGCCTTCAACGGCAGCAACGAGCAGGCCGCTGCCTTCGTGAAACTGGGCTTCAAGCTGGGGTTTGGCGGTGCGGTCACCTTCGACGGCGCGCGGCAGTTGCGCCACCTGGCGGCCACCTTGCCCGACACCGCCCTGGTGCTGGAGACCGACGCGCCCGACATTCCGCCCCAGTGGCTGTACGCCACCGCTGCCCAGCGCGCAGCGGGCCAGCCCCAGGGCCTCAACACCCCAGCCGAGTTGCCGCGCATCGGGGCTGTGGTGGCAGGACTGCGCGGCACCTCGCCCGACGCACTGGCCGCCTTGACCACCGCCAACGCCGTGGCGGCGTTGCCACGGCTGGCCGTCTTGTGGCCGGGAGGGCTGGCGTGAGCACACGGCTGCTGGGCCTGCCCCCGCTGGTCGATGCCCGCACCCGTGTGCTGGTGCTGGGCAGCTTTCCCGGTGCGGCCTCGCTGGCGGCGCAGCGGTACTACGGGCACCCGCGCAACCACTTCTGGCCCATCATGGCCCATGTATTTGAAGCTTTTTATGCCTCTGGCGCTTGTCTGGTAAGGAAAGTCAGCTACGGTTCTGATTATGACCAGCGTTGCCAGTGGCTGCTGGACCACGGCGTGGGCCTGTGGGATGTGTACGCCAGTTGCGAGCGCCAGGGCAGCCTGGACGCCGACATTCGCCACGCCACGGTGAACGATTGGTCGGGCCTGGCCGCCGCGTGCCCGCAACTGCGGCTGGTGGCCCACAACGGGGGCGAGAGTTTTCGCCACCACCGCCACAGCCTGGCGCTGGGGGTGCCGGTGGTGAAGCTGCCGTCCAGCAGCCCGGCCAACGCCAGCTGGAGCCTGGAACGAAAAAAGGCCGCTTGGGGCGCGGCCTTGGGCCCGGCACTGGCCGGGTGAGGGGGCGAGGGCGGCGTTCAGCCCACGGTGCGGTGCGCCACCGGCGTTTCCGGCACGGGATAGCCCGCTGCGCCAAAGGTGTTGACCACGGCCTTGTGGGTGTCGAAGTACACCTGCCAATAGTGGTCGGTGTGGGTGTAGGGGCGCACACACAGCAGCGGGCCTTCGGGGGTGAACTGCAAAATCTCCACGTCGGGCGCAGGGCTGGCCTTCACGTTGGGAATGGCGGCCACGGCGGTGCGCAGGCGGGCCATGGCCTCTTGCACGTCCACCCCGTTGGCCACCTTGGCCACGCAGTCCACGCGGCGAAACGCCTGGGTGCTGAAGTTCTGGATGTTGTCGGAAAACACCTTGTTGTTGCCCACCACGGTGGTCACGTTGTCGGGTGTGAGAACAGTGGTGGCAAACAGGCCCAGCTCGGTCACGGTGCCCGTGGTGCCCCCGGCGCTGATGAAATCGCCCACCTTGTAGGGGCGCAGCACCTGCAAAAACACACCCGCCGCAAAGTGCGCCAGCAGCCCGCTCCAGGCCGCGCCGATGGCCAGGCCCGCACCGGCCAGCAAAGCGGCAAACGAGGTGGTTTTGACCCCGAAAATGTCCAGAATGGCCAAAATCAGTACCACCGTCAGCGCCACGCTGATGATGGATTTCAGGTAGCGGATCAGTGTCTGGTCCAGCCGTTTGGCCCGCTCCATGCCGCCGCCAATCAGCCCCACCGCCAGGGTGATGAGCCAGCGGCCCACCACCCAGGCCGCAATGGCGCCCAGGATCTTCAAGCCAAAGTCCGCCCCTTGGGTGGACAGGAAATTCCAAATCAGTTCGGTGTTCATAATGAATCCTTTCAAGTCAAGCCATCAGCCATGCAGTATTTCGCGGTTTTTGTGTCAGCCGTCAGACACCTCCCCCACACAACCGCAGGGTTCGTGCCAATGTCCTGCCCGTTGTTGTTCTCACGCACACGCCAGGTGACCGAATGAGCAGCAAAGCCCCTGGCGCCCGCCAGCGCACCCCCGCAGCCCCCGCCTTGCCCGAGGTGAATTTTTCCGATTACGGCAACGTGCGCTGCCTGCACCTGGGCACCGAGTGGGTGCAAGGCAGCATGCTGCTGGACCAGCCCTATGACATCGAGCTGGAATACGTGCAGCGCATGATGGCCTGGCTGCTGTTCAACGACACCGCCAAAATCAGCAAAAAACACGCCATGCAGCTGGGCCTGGGCGCCGCATCGCTGACCAAGTTTTGCCGCAAAAAGCTCAAAATCTGCACCACCGCCATCGAACTGAACCCGCAAGTCATTTCGGCCTGCCGCTTCCTGTTCAAGCTGCCGCCCGACGACTCCAAGCTGCGCGTGGTGCTGGCCGACGCAGGCGAAGAAATCCGCCGCCCCGAGTGGACGGGCAACGTCGATGCCCTGCAGGTGGACCTGTACGACCACGAGGCCGCCGCCCCCGTGCTCGACAGCTTTGATTTCTACAAAGACTGCCGCCACGTGCTGAGCGAGGGCGGTTGCATGACCGTCAACCTGTTTGGCGAACAAAACAAATACCCCGACAGCGTGGAAGAAATTGCCGCCGCTTTCGGGCGCGACGCGGTGTGGCTGTTCAAACCCACCAAAGAAGGCAACACCGTGGTGCTGGCCCAGCGCACGCCCACCCGCCCCACCCGCGCCGAGCTGGAAGCCCGGGCCGCTGACATTCAAACCCGCTGGGGCCTGCCTGCGTTGAAGTGGCTCAAGGTGTTCAAGCCGCTGGAGGCCTGACCCGCCATGGCCACACGCGCAACCGCTTCCACGGTCCCTGGACCCGCCCACCCGGTGTGGCAAGGCGCATTGGAATGGCACAGGCTGGTTCAGTGGTTGGCCGACGACGGGGTCATTTCCCCGGCCGAGGCGGAGCGCACCGTGGCGCGCTGTTCGGCCGCGCACAGCAGCCAGCAGCCCTTGCAGCGCCTGAGCACCGTGGGCATGGCCCGTGCCAGCGACGGTGTGGTGCTCACCTTGGACCTGCTCACCGAATGGCTGGCCACTCACCTGGGGTTGCCGTTTCAGCGCATCGACCCCCTGAAAGTGGACGTGGGCCGTGTGGCCGAAGCCATGTCTGCCCCCTACGCCGAGCGCCACAAAGTGTTGCCCGTGCAGGTGACACCCACCGAGGTGGTGGTGGCCACGGCTGAGCCTGGGCTGACCGACTGGGTGCCCGAGGTGGAGCGCCAAACCCGCCGCACCGTGCGCCTGGTGGTGGCCAACCCGGTGGACATCAAGCGCTACACGGGCGAGTTTTACGCGCTGGCCCGCTCGGTGAAGGCCGCCACCAAGGCGGGCAGTGGCACACAAGCCAGCTTCGAGCAGCTGGTGGAGCTGGGCCGCAGCAGCCGCCAGCTTGACGCCAACGACCAGGGCGTGGTGCAGGTGGTGGATTGGCTGTGGCAATACGCGTTTGACCAGCGCGCCAGCGACATCCACCTGGAGCCCCGGCGCGAGCAGGGCGTGATCCGTTTCCGCATCGACGGCGTGTTGCACCCCGTGTACCAGTTGCCCGTGTCGGTGCTGGCGGCCATGACGGCGCGCATCAAACTGCTGGGCCGCATGGACGTGGTGGAAAAACGCCGCCCGCAGGATGGCCGTATCAAGACCAAGGGGCCGCGTGGCGACGAGGTGGAAATGCGCCTGTCCACCCTGCCCACCGCCTTTGGCGAAAAGATGGTGATGCGGATTTTCGACCCCGACACCACCGTGAAAAACCTCGATGCGCTGGGGTTTTCCGCGCACGACGCCAAACGCTGGGAGGCGCTGGTCAAGCGCCCGCACGGCATTATTCTGGTGACCGGGCCCACGGGCTCGGGCAAAACCACCACGCTGTATTCCACCCTCAAGCGCCTGGCCACCGAAGAGGTGAACGTCAACACCATTGAAGACCCCATCGAGATGATCGAGCCGGCTTTCAACCAGACCCAGGTGCAAACCCACCTGGACTTTGACTTTGCCCAGGGCCTGCGCGCCCTGATGCGCCAGGACCCCGACATCCTGATGGTGGGTGAAATCCGCGACCTGCCCACTGCCGACATGGCCGTGCAAGCCGCGCTGACGGGCCACCTGGTGTTTTCCACCCTGCACACCAACGACGCCCCCAGCGCCGTCATGCGGCTCATGGAACTGGGCGTGGCCCCGTACTTGATCAACGCCACCGTGCTGGGCGTGTTGGGCCAGCGGCTGGTGCGCACCCTGTGCCCCCAGTGCAAGGCCCCTGACGCCGAGGCCCGCCGGGCCAGTCTGGACGAGGTCATCAAACCCTGGCAGGCCAGCGGCAACTACAGCCCCTGCAAAGCCGTGGGCTGTGTCGATTGCCGCATGACCGGCTTCAAAGGCCGCATGGGCCTGTACGAGTTGATGGCCACCACCGAGGCCTTCAAAGAAAAGGTCAACCGCGATCCCAGCATGGATGCCCTGCGCCGCCAGGCCGTGGCCGATGGCATGCGCCCCCTGCGGGTGGCCGGCGCCCTGCGCGTGGCCGAAGGCCTGACCACGCTGGACGAGGTGTTGGCCTGCACCCCGCCGCTACACTGAGTGCGAATGCGCCCATGCGCTTGGTAAGCTACCACGCTGTTATCACCAACATGAAAGTTGCCCGATGAATTCATTGGTGTGGGTCCAGGTCCTCACGCTGGGGTCCACTTTTGCTGTGCTCGGTTGGGCCATGGCGGCTGGGCCTCTGCGCATCTCCAGCCGAGCCTCGCGCGAGTTTGCGGGGTTCAACCTGTGGGTTTTGTTGGCGAGCTTGAGCTGGTGGTCCTGGGAGCCGCTGGCGTTTTTGCCACCCGTTTACCGATTGGGGTTGGGCCTGGTGCTGGCGTTGGCGGGTTTGCAGTGGCTTTGCAATGGCTTGCAAACCCTGCATGACTTGAAACCCACCTACGCCACGTCCCCGTTTATGTTGCCGACCCTGGCCGCCCTGATGACGGGGGTGGCCTGGCTGGATTCGTCTGGCGTTGGGCCGTGGCTGGCGTTTTTCAGTGGATCGCTGTGGCTGGTGAGCGTCACGCTGCAGCAGGCCTTTCCATCGCTCAAGGCACAAGGGGGTGTGCGGGCGGCGGTGTGGAGCCTGGCTCCCTTGGGCGGGGCCGGGCTGGTGTGGCTGGCGGGCATGGCTGGCACCGCGCTGATGGCGTTGCCCGGCCATCACGCCACGTTGCCCGCCTGGGAGGCCGCTCACCGCCACCTGCAGGTGCTGCCTCAGGGGCAAATGGTCTGGCTGGTGGCCAGTTGGGGCCTGCTCAACGGTGGGCTGGTGGGGCTGTTGTTGCTCAAACTGGTCGACAAAATCCGCGAGCTCAGCACCGAGGACGATTTGACCGGCGCGCTGAACATGCGCTCGTTCATGGCGCTGCTGAATGCGGAGCGTGACCGCTTGCGCCGCACCCCTCAACCCCAGGCGTTGCTGATGTTTGAAATCGACCAGTACCACGCGCTCAACAAGCAGCTCGGGTTTGCAGCCGGTGATGCGGCGCTGCGCCACGTCACCGGTGTGTTGGGCCGCAACCTGCGCAAAACCGACCGGTTGGGCCGCATGCTCAACGCCGAATTGCTGATGTTCTTGCCCGCCACGCCCCTCATGGGTGCCATGTTGGTCGCAGATCGCACCCAGGCGGCGGTCAAGGCCAACCCGTTGTTGTGGAAAGGCCAGGCGGTCAATCTCACGCTGAGCATTGGCGTGTGCGGGCGGGAGGCTGACGACATGCCTTCTGAAACCCTGTTGACCTTTTGTGCCCATGCCGTGCGGCGTGCGCAGCGCGAAGGCGGGGGGCGCATACGCGCCGCCCAGTACGACCCCCCAACCCCCGACCTCGCGGTGGCTGCGTCCTCTGCGGGTGGCGCCATCGACCACTGACCCTTCCGACTGACCTGCTTCCAGGGTGAAGACAGGGTAAACCCCAGGTGGTCGGTATGTGGAATCCACAGCCCCAGCGGCCTTGTTGGCGTGCAAAATCGCAACGTTCCAACGTTTGAGGAGACCGCTTGTGCTGGTGAAAAATCAGAAAGACTTTTTTGGTGGGCTGCTGTTCACCGTGGTGGGGGGGGCTTTTGCCTATGGCGCCAGCACCTACCAGGTGGGCGATGCCGCCCGCATGGGGCCGGGGTATTTCCCGCTGTTGCTGGGCATCATTTTGACGCTGATGGGGGCTGTGGTCATTCTGCAGTCGCTGATGAGCGGCCACCCCGACGGGAATCCCATTGGCAAATGGGCCTTCAAGCCCCTGGTGTTTGTGTTGGGCGCCAACATCGCATTTGGTGCCTTGCTGGTGGGCTTGCCTTCCATCGGTTTGCCCGGTTTTGGTTTGGTGGTCGCGATTTTTGCGCTGGTGATCATTGCCAGCCTGGCGGGCGACACCTTCGATTTGAAAGAAGTGCTGGTGCTGGCGGCCATCCTGTCGGTGGGCAGCTACCTGGCATTCGTCAAGCTGCTGGCCTTGCAGTTCCCGGTGTGGCCCACCTTCATCACCGGTTAAAAGAAGAAAGCATTCCATGGAATTGTTTGACAACCTTGCGCTGGGTTTTGGCGTGGCTTTCACGGCCCAAAACCTCATGTACGCCTTCATTGGCTGTTTGCTGGGCACCTTGATTGGTGTGTTGCCGGGCATCGGCCCCGTGGCCACCATTGCCATGCTGTTGCCCGCCACCTACGCGCTGCCTCCCGTGGCCGCGCTGATCATGCTGGCCGGCATTTACTACGGGGCGCAATACGGCGGCTCCACCACCGCCATTCTGGTGAACCTGCCGGGCGAATCGTCCTCGGTGGTGACCGTGATCGACGGCTACCAAATGGCCCGCAAGGGCCGTGCAGGCCCCGCGTTGGCCGCTGCAGGCATGGGCTCGTTCTTTGCCGGCTGCGTGGGCACCTTGATTCTGGCCGCCTTTGCCGCGCCGCTGACCGAAGTGGCGTTCAAGTTCGGCCCAGCCGAATACTTCTCTCTGATGATTCTGGGCCTGATTGGCGCGGTGGTGCTGGCCTCTGGCTCGCTGCTGAAAGCCCTGGCCATGATCGTGCTGGGCTTGCTCATGGGCATGGTCGGTACCGACGTGAACTCGGGTGTGCCCCGTTTCACGTTTGACATCCCTGAACTGTCCGACGGCATCGGCTTCGTGGTGATTGCCATGGGTGTGTTTGGCTACGGCGAAATCATCAGCAACCTGGCCCACGGCGATGAAAAGCGCGAAGTGTTCACGGGCAAGGTGCAAGGCCTCATGCCCACCAAGGAAGACTTCAAGAACATGGTGCCTGCCGTGCTGCGTGGCACGGCGCTGGGGTCGGCCCTGGGCATCTTGCCCGGTGGCGGTGCCCTGCTGGCCGCTTTTGCCGCCTACACGGTGGAAAAGAAAACCAAGCTCAAGCCCGGCGAAGTGCCGTTTGGCCAGGGCAACATCCGTGGCGTGGCTGCCCCTGAGTCGGCCAACAACGCCGGTTCGCAAACCTCGTTCATTCCGTTGCTGACACTGGGCATTCCGCCCAATGCCGTGATGGCGCTGATGGTGGGTGCCATGACCATCCACAACATCCAGCCTGGTCCCCG
>CAYFFJ010000012.1:0-5841 GCA_964342395.1 uncultured Hydrogenophaga sp. | reverse complement strand
CCCAGCAACCCCGAACTCTTCTGGGGCCTGATTGCCTCCATGTGGATCGGCAACGCCATGCTCATCATCCTGAACCTGCCGCTGATCGGCATCTGGATCAAGCTGCTGACCGTGCCCTACCGCTGGTTGTTTCCGGCCATCGTGCTGTTCTGCGCCATTGGTGTGTATTCCACCAACAACAACACCTTCGACATCTGGATGGTGGCGGGCTTTGGTGCCATTGGGTACACCTTCATCAAGCTGGGGCTTGAACCCGCGCCGCTGCTGTTGGGCTTCATCCTGGGCCCCATGATGGAAGAAAACCTGCGCCGTGCACTGCTGCTGTCGCGCGGCGACTGGAGCGTGTTTGTCAGCCGCCCGTTGTCGGCCGTGTTGCTCGCTTGCGCCGTGCTGCTGCTGGTGGTGGTGATGCTGCCCGCGGTGAAGCACAAACGCGAAGAGGCGTTTGTGGAAGAGTGATGGGCTGAAGTGGCCTGCGCTTTGTGCAGGCTTTTCCCGAAAACGGCATCCTCTGGGGTGCCGTTTTGCATTTCGCCCGGAGTCAACCATGCTTCTTGCTTCAGCCGTCCAAACCCCCAACCCCTACCCCAGCGTGCGCCTGCCGGTGTTTGCGCGCAACGTGGTGTCCACCTCGCACCCGCTGGCGGCGCAGGCGGGCCTGCACATGCTGCGCAGCGGGGGCAACGCGGTCGATGCCGCCGTGGCCGCTGCCGCCGTCATGGCGGTGGTGGAGCCCGTGAGCAACGGCCTGGGCAGCGATGCCTTTGCACTGGTGTGGGCCGGTGGCGAATTGCATGGGCTCAACGCCTCGGGCCGCGCCCCGCAGGCCTGGACGCCGGGCTACTTCGCGGGCAAATACGGCGACGCGGCCACCGCCCCACCCAAACGCGGCATCGACAGCGTGACCGTGCCCGGCGCGGTCAGCGGCTGGGTGGCCTTGAGCGAGCGTTTTGGCAAGCTGCCCTTTGGCGACCTGATGCAGCCCGCCATTGAAGTGGCCGAGCGCGGCTGCGCCGTGCCCCCCGTGGTGCAGGGCAAGTGGGCGGCGGTGGTGGGCGAGCTGGGCAGCCAGCCCGGTTTTGCCCAGGCGTTCTTGCCCAAGGGCAGGGCGCCGCTGGTGGGAGAATTGTGGTCTTTTCAGGCTGCAGCGCTTGCCCTGAAAGCGATTGCAGCTACCAAGGGTGAAGCGTTTTACCGGGGCGAAATTGCCCAGGCCTTGGCCCGCTTTGCCGCGCAGCAAGGCGGTGCCCTCACCCAGGCCGACCTGGCCGCCCACACGCCCGAGTGGGTGCAGCCCATTGGCCAGACCTACCGGGGCCACACCCTGCACGAAATTCCCCCCAGCGGCCAGGGCATTGCGGCATTGATGGCGCTCGGCATCTTGCAGCACTTCGATGTGGCAGCCCTGCCAGTGGACAGCGTGGCCGCCCAGCACCTGCAAATTGAGGCCATGAAGCTTGCCTTTGCCGACGCCTACCGCTTTGTGGCCGAACCCGCCGCCATGCAGGTGTCGGTGGAAGAACTGCTGTCTCCCGCCTACCTGGCCCAGCGCGCCAAACTCATAGACCCCCGCCGCGCCCAGGCCCCGCAGGCCGGCACCCCCAACGATCCGCACCGGCGGGGCGGCACCATTTACCTCACCGCCGCCGACGAGAGCGGGATGATGGTCAGCTTCATCCAAAGCAACTACATGGGCTTTGGCTCGGGCTGCGTGGAGCCCACGTTTGGCATCAGCCTGCAAAACCGGGGGCACGGGTTTGCACTGCCCGCTGCCTTTGCCGGGGGGCAAGGCAACCCGGCCAATGGGGTGGCGCCGGGCAAGCGGCCGTTTCACACCATCATCCCGGCGTTCCTCACCCGGCCCGGTGACCACGCTGAAAACGGGGGCGGGCTGGCGCCGGTGATGGCCTTTGGCGTGATGGGTGCCAACATGCAGCCTCAGGGCCACCTGCAAACCCTGGTGCGCCTGCTCGACCACGGCCAAAGCCTGCAAGCCGCGTGCGACGCGCCGCGCTGGCGGTTCAACACCGGCCTGTCCATCAACGTGGAAGCGGGCATGAACCCCACCACCGTGGCCGGGCTGCAAGCCCTGGGCCACCGGGTGGACGTGATGCAAGACAGCTACCAGGACTTCGGCGCAGGCCAGTTCATCTGGCGCCTGGGCGACCCGGCCACCCAGGGCTACATGGCCGCCAGCGACCCCCGGCGCGATGGGTTGGCGGCGGGGTGGTAGAACTTGCTTGGGCTTCACGGCATATAAGTGGCAAAATACAACCGATTGAATCAAAAATTTGTATTCAATCGGTAAAAAATGACTGATTTTTCTCTTGCCTTGCCCGATGAAATTTGCGCCCTCTTGGGCCAGCGGGTCCGCGCCCGCCGTTTGGCGCTGAACTTGCCTGCCGAAGAGCTGGCCGCGCGCGTGGGGGTGTCAGACAAAACGCTGCGCAACTTCGAGCAAACGGGCCGCTGCCACCTGGACACTTTTGTGCGCGTGCTGGAGGCCCTCAACGCCTTGACCGATTTGCAAGGCGTGCTGGTCACGCAAACCCATTCCATTGCGCAGATGCGCCAACAGGTCCAGCCCCAACCGCGCCAGCGGGCTTCGGCACCGCGCGCCCGCAAGCCCACCCCCGGAGCCCCCGTGTGAAAGCCCTGACCGTGCGCTATGAAGGCTTTGGGCAGTCCGTGCCACTGGGCACCCTGGCCGACGACGGCAAGGCCGTGTTGTTCGAATACAGCCCCGAAGCGCTGGCCCAGGGGCTTGACCTGTCGCCCCTGCGTTTGCCCTTGCGCCTGGCCGCCTACCCCGATCGACTGGGCGACTACCAAGCCCTGCACGGCGTGCCCGGTTTGGTGTGCGACTCACTGCCCGACGGCTGGGGCGTTCGGCTGTTGCACCGGCGCATGCGGGCCAGGGGTTTGAACCCCGCTGCCTTGTCCACCCTTGACCACCTGGCCTGCCTGGGCAGCCACACCATGGGGGCACTCACTTACCACCCCGCAGACCCCGTTGATATGCCAGCCGACGACCTGTCGCTGTGGGCCCTGGCCCAAGAGGTGCAGGCGGTGGAATCCGACGATGGCCACCCGGTGTTGGCCGAGCTGGCCCGCGTGGGCGGCTCACCCGGCGGTGCGCGGCCCAAAGCCCTGGTGCATTTCAACCCCCAAACCCAGGCGCTCAGCACCCAGGCGCACCAAGTGCCCGGTGGGCAGCCCTGGTTGGTGAAGTTTGCCGCGGCCGGTGACACCGCCGACAGCTGTGTGCTGGAGTTCCTTTACGCCCAGCTGGCCGGGGCCTGCCAGCTGGGCATGGCTGACACCCACTTGTTTGAATTGCCTGGCGGGCGTTTTGCCTTTGGCACCCAGCGTTTTGACCGGCGCGACGGCGCCCGTGTGCACGTGCACACCCTGGCCGGGCTGCTGCACGCCAACTTTCAGGTGCCCTCGGTGGGCTACGAAGACTTCTTTCGCGTCACCCGCCGCCTGACGCGAGACCAGCGTGAACTGGTGAAGGCCCTGAAAATTTGTGTGTTCAACGTGCTGGTGCACAACCGCGACGACCACGCCAAAAACCTCTCCTTCCTGCGCGAGGCCGATGGCCGCTGGTTGCTGGCCCCACCCTATGACCTGACCCATTGCGCCGGCCACCGGGGCGAGCACTTCATGGACGTGGCCGGCGAAAGCCGGGCTCCCGCGCGTGCGCATGTGCTTGCAGCGGCGGCCAGTGCAGGCTTGCCCGCAGCCGTGGCGACACGCGCCGTGGACGAAGTGCTGGCGCAAGTCACCCCCGACCTGTTTGGGCGCGAGGCCCAACACCTGCCGCTGCTGGCATCTACCCGAGAAAGCGTGCACCAGGCCGTGACGGTCAACCACGCTCGGTTGCACAAAAATACATGAAAAATATGCCTCCAGCGCTTGATGGTATTGATTCAACAGCTAGAAAAAATGCAGTGTTGGGTCTGATCCTGGCCGTGGCGGGCTCCATCGCGTTCAGCGGCAAAGCCATCATCGTCAAGCTGGCCTACCGCCACGGGGTGGATGCCGTCACCCTGCTGATGTACCGCATGTTGTTTGCCCTGCCTCTGTTCCTGGCCATGGCCTGGTGGGCCAGCCGGGGGCAGCCGCGCCTGTCCCGGCGCGACTGGCTGGGGGTGCTGGGCCTGGGTTTCAGTGGTTACTACCTGGCCAGTTTTCTGGACTTTTGGGGCCTGCAACACATCAGCGCCAGCCTGGAACGGCTCATTCTGTACCTCAACCCCACGCTGGTGCTGCTGCTGGGCTGGGCGCTGTATGGGCGGCGCATCACGGCTCGCCAGGCCGGGGCCATGGCGCTGAGTTACGGCGGGGTGCTGGTGGTGTTCGGGCACGAGGTCAACTTTGACGCGGGCGGCACCCTGTTGGGTGGTGCCCTGGTGTTGGGCAGCGCGGTGAGTTACGCCGTGTACCTGCTGTACAGCGGCGAAATGGTCAAACGCCTGGGCTCGCTGCGCCTGGTGGGCCTGGCCACCACGGTGGCCTGCGTGTTGTGCATAGGCCAGTTTGTGTGGCTGCGCCCGCTGTCGGCGGCGGTGGTCGCGCCCGAGGTGGTGTGGCTATCGGTGCTCAACGCCGTGGCCTGCACCGCCGCGCCTGTCCTGATGGTGATGATGGCCATTGAGCGCATCGGCTCTGGCCTGACGGCACAGACCGGCATGATTGGCCCCATGTCCACCATCGCCATGGGCGTGCTGCTGCTGGGCGAGCCGTTCAACGGCTGGGTGGGGGTGGGCACCGTGCTGGTGGTGGGCGGCGTGTTTTGGGTCAGCCGCAGCAAAGCATGAGTGGTTGTTTTTTTCACAAGAGGTGACACATGGATTTGGGTTTGCAAGGCAAATGGGCGCTCGTCTGCGGCGCCAGCAAAGGGCTGGGCCTGGGCTGTGCGCAGGCACTGGCCGCCGAAGGCGTGAACGTGGTGATGGTGGCCCGTGGGGCGGAAGTGCTGCACGCAGCTGCCGAAAATATCAGAGCTGACTTGTCAATACAGACAAGCGCTATAGGCCAAAAAGGCTTGAAAAATGCGGTGCTGGCCGTGGCCGCCGACATCACCACGCCCGAGGGCCGCGCCGCCGCACTGGGCGTGGCCGGTGGCCCCGGCACCGCGTTCGACATCGTGGTGACCAACGCCGGTGGCCCACCCCCCGGCGACTTTCGCGACTGGGAGCGCGACGCGTGGCTGAAGGCCATCGACGCCAACATGCTCACCCCCATCGAACTCATCAAAGCCACGGTGGACGGCATGGCCGCACGCGGGTTTGGCCGCATCGTCAACATCACCAGCAGCGCGGTGAAAGCCCCCATCGACATCCTGGGCCTGAGCAACGGCGCCCGCAGCGGCCTGACCGGCTTCGTGGCGGGCGTGGCCCGCAACCCCACGCTGGCAGCCCATGGCGTGACGCTGAACAACCTGCTGCCCGGCAAGTTCGACACCGACCGCATCAAAACCACCATAGCCGGGGCCGCCCAGAAACAGGGCAAAACGGTGGACGAGGTGCGCGCCGCCCAAATCGCACAAATCCCGGCCAAACGCTTCGGCACCCCACAAGAGTTCGGCCAGATCTGCGCGTTTCTGTGTAGCGTGCAGGCGGGCTACATCACCGGGCAGAACGTGCTGGCGGATGGGGGGGCTTTTGGGGGGGTGTTTTGAGGGGCGGGGATCGGCCATCAGCGGCCACCCGTCAAACTGGTGAGCAGTCGTTCAACGTATGAATTCAGCGGCTGCTGTAGGCAGTCCGCTGGAATGATTTGTTAGGGAACATGTTCAAAACTCTGCATTCAGTCTGAGTGAGGCACGCAAATTGC
>CAYFFJ010000011.1:15269-47918 GCA_964342395.1 uncultured Hydrogenophaga sp. | reverse complement strand
GCCTTTGCGCAGCATGGGGCCGGCCAGCATGGCGGTGTGCATTTCGTCGCCGGTGCGGTCGAGGAAGCCGGTGTTGATGAAGGCCACGCGGCTGGCGGCGGCGGCAATGCAGGCCTTCAGGTTGACGCTGGTGCGGCGCTCTTCGTCCATGATGCCCAGCTTGACCGTGCTGTCGGCCAGGCCCAGCACGTGTTCCACGCGGCCAAACAGCTCGCAGGCAAACGCCACTTCGGCGGGGCCGTGCATTTTGGGTTTGACGATGTAGACGCTGCCGGTGCGGCTGTTGCGAATCCCATTCGCGCCGTTGCCCTTCAGGTCGTGCAGGGCGATGGTGGTGGTGACCATCGCGTCCAGGATGCCCTCGGGAATTTCTTTGCCTTCGCTGCCCCACAGGATGGCGGGGTTGGTCATCAGGTGGCCCACGTTGCGCAGGAACATCAGGCTGCGGCCGTGCAGGCGCACTTCGCCGCCCCCAGCGGCTTGACCGCTGGCACCCGTTCCAGCGGCGGTGTACACGCGGTCGGGGTTCAGGCCACGGGTGATGGTTTTGCCGCCCTTCACCAGCTCTTCGGTCAGCGTGCCTTTCAGAATGCCCAGCCAGTTGCGGTAGGCCAGCACTTTGTCTTCGGCGTCCACGGCGGCCACGGAGTCTTCCAGGTCCAGGATGGTGGACAGCGCGGCTTCCAGCACCAGGTCGCTCACACCGGCGGCGTCGGTCTGGCCGATGGCGGTGGCGCGGTTGATGATCAGGTCCAGGTGGTTGCCGTTGTGCTTCAGCAGCACCGAGCGGGGGGCTGCCGCATCGCCCTGGTAGCCCACCAGTTGGGCGGGGTTGGCCAGGCCTGTCTTTGTGATGTTGTTGCTGCCGTTGGCCAGGGTCACAACCAGTTGGCCATTGGCAATGGCGTAGCCGGTGGCGTCGGCG
The DNA here is from genome assembly GCA_964342395.1 of uncultured Hydrogenophaga sp. Classification (GTDB taxonomy): domain Bacteria; phylum Pseudomonadota; class Gammaproteobacteria; order Burkholderiales; family Burkholderiaceae_C; genus UBA2334. Next base: position 46,993 of record CAYFFJ010000011.1, on the reverse strand, counting down.
TGCGAGCCGTTGGCCAGGGGGGTGGACTGGTCCAGCACGCGGCGGGCAAAGGCAATCACTTTCGCGCCGCGCTTGGGGTTGTAGCCAGGGCCTCCTGGCAACAATTTCTCACAGCCGTCGGCTTCCGAAATGGCGTCGGTGCCGTACAGCGCGTCGTACAGGCTGCCCCAGCGGGCGTTGGCGGCGTTCAGCGCATAGCGGGCGTTCAGGATGGGCACCACCAGCTGCGGGCCGGCTTGCACGGCCAGTTCGGCGTCCACGTTGGCGGTGGTGGCCTTCACTTCGGCGGGCTGGGGCACCAGGTAGCCGATGGTTTCCAGGAATTTGCAGTAGGCCACCCTATCGGTGATGGGGCCGGGGTTGGCGCTGTGCCAGGTGTCCAGCTCGGTTTGCAGGCGGTCGCGCTCGGCCAACAGGGCGGCGTTTTTGGGGGCCAAATCGGCCACGATGGCGTCAAAGCCCTTCCAGAAAGCGTCGCTGGTCACGCCGGTGCCGGGCAGCACCTGGATTTGAATGAAGTCAAACAACTCGGTGGCCACTTGCAGGCCGTGGACTTGTGTGCGTGCGGTCATGGAAATTCGCCTCTGGAAAGAAAAAAAGGGCACTGCGCCGAAACGGGCTGCAGCTTGAAGTCAGACTGTATTGCAACCTTTGACGCCTATTAAAAGCGGCAAAGTCAAAGAATTGGTGACATTTTCAGGGGTATTGCGGTGGGCCCGCCGGGCGGTGCTGCGCCAGCCACTGGGCCAGAAACTCCACCGCCACGCGCAGCTTGGCCGAGCGTTCCAGCCGCACCGGGTACACGGCCCAAATGTCGGCGGGCTGGGTACAGCCGGGCAGCAGCTGCACCAGTTGGCCCGTGGCCAGCAGCGGTGCCACCTGCCACACCGAGCGCAGCACAATGCCCCGCCCGTCCAGCGCCCAGCGCAGGGCCACCTCGCCGTGGTTGCTGGAAAGCTTGCCCGACACCTTCACCGTTTGCTCCTGCCCTTCGCACAACAGCCGCCACACGCCAAAGGGGTGGTCGCGCTCTTTGATGGGCAGGCAGTCATGCCCGGCCAGTTCGGGTGGCGTGCGCGGGGCGCCGCGCGCCGCCACATACGCGGGGGCGGCGCACAACACGCGGTGGTTGTCGGCCAGTTTGCGGGCAATGAGGTGCGAGGCAATGTCGTTGCCCACGCGCACGTCCAGGTCAAACCCCTCGGCGGCCACGTCCACCAGGCGGTCAAACAGCTCCAGCCGCACTTGCAGGGCGGGGTGCTGTTCCACCAGCGCGCCCAGCGCCGGGGCCACCACCTGCTGGCCAAAACCGAAGCTGCTGCACACCCGCAAAGGCCCGCGCGCCTGGGCGCGGCTGCCGCCCACCTCTTGCAACAGCTGGTCCACATCGTCCAGGATGCGTTGGGCCCAGCGGTACACCCGCTCGCCCTCGTCGGTCAGGGCCACGCGGCGGGTGGTGCGGTGCAGCAACCGGGTGCCCAACTGGGTTTCCAACAAACGTATGCGTTTGCTCACGTAGGCCGACGAGGCCCCCAGGTCGTCGGCGGCGGCCACAAAGCTGGCCTTGCGCACCACCACACAAAACACGCGCAAGTCGTCGTTGGACAGGGATGGATTGATCACGAAGTGTGTTTAAAAGATGCACAGATGCAAGCATTGTGAATGATCAAAGGCGCAATACCATGTGCCATCTTCATTCACCCCAACCCCGCAGAAGGCACCCCATGAGCAAAACACACCGCATCGCCCTCATTCCCGGTGACGGCATTGGCAAAGAAGTGGCCCCCGAAGGCATGCGCGTGGTGCAGGCCGCGGCACAGCGCTTTGGCATTGACCTGGCCTTTGCCGAATTCGAGTGGGCCAGCTGCGACTGGTACCAAAAACACGGCGACATGATGCCGCCCGACTGGAAGGCACAGCTGCAAGGCATGGACGCCATCTATTTCGGCGCGGTGGGTTGGCCGGCGACCGTGCCCGACCACATTTCGCTGTGGGGCAGCCTGCTGAAGTTCCGCCGCGAGTTCGAGCAATACGTCAACCTGCGCCCCGTGCGCCTGTTTGACGGCGTGCCCTGCCCGCTGGCCGGGCGCAAGCCGGGCGATCTGGACTACCTCATCGTGCGCGAAAACACCGAGGGCGAATACACCAACCTGGGCGGCATCATGTTTGCGGGCACCGAGCGCGAGGTGGTCATCCAGGAGTCGGTGTTCAGCCGCCACGGCACCGACCGGGTGCTGAAATACGCCTTCGAGCTGGCCAACCAGCGCGCCCGCAAACACCTGACGGTGGCCACCAAAAGCAACGGCGTGGCCATCAGCATGCCGTGGTGGGACGGCCGCGCCGACGCCATGGCCGCCCATTACCCCGAGGTGACGGTGGACAAGCAGCACATCGACATCCTGACCGCGCGCTTTGTGCTCCAACCCCAGCGCTTTGACGTGGTGGTGGCCAGCAACTTGTTTGGCGACATCCTGTCGGACCTGGGGCCCGCCACCGCCGGCACCATTGGCCTGGCCCCATCGGCCAACCTCAACCCCGAGCGCACATCGCCCAGTTTGTTCGAGCCGGTGCACGGCTCGGCCCCCGACATTTACGGCCAGAACATCGCCAACCCGATTGCCATGATCTGGTCGGGCGCGATGATGCTGAACTTCCTGACCGACGGCGAAGGAGCGGGCCGTGCGGCGCACGACGCCATCGTGAAAGCCATTGAAACCGTACTGCGCGAAGGCCCCCGCACCCGCGACCTGGGCGGCACCGCCAACACCACCGAGCTGGGTGAGGCGATTGCTGCGCTGATTTGAGCGCCTAGCGCTGAGAAATCGTGCTTGGCGGATATAGCCTGAAAAATGTCATAAAAGACACTTTATACCGACGGTGCCATGCGGCCCAATGGCCTTTTTCTTCACGGAGCACGCCATGCCCAATGTGGTGGTCAAAGTCCCGCAGGGTGCCTTGTCGGCTGAGCAGCGCCAAATCTTGTCCCGCCAGATCACTCAAGCGGTGGCCACCGCCGAGCAAATACCCGACGACCCCCGCCAGCGGATGCTGTGCTGGGTGTTGATCGAAGAAATCCTGCCTGGCTGCTGGACCTGTGGTGGGATGGACATGACCCCTGGTGCCATACCGTGCTGGGTGATGGTCCATTTGCCCGCCGGGGTGCTGGACGAGGCCGCGCGCCACCTGTGCGTGCGGCTGATCCATGCGGCTTTTGAGGGCGTTTGGTCATCCGGGGACCCGCGCAGGCTGATGACATCCATCGTTCTTCACGAGGTGCCCGAAGGCCGATGGGGTGCCAACGGCACCGTCTGGGCACTGTCCGACTTTGCACGGAACGCAGGGTATCGGCACCTTCAGCATGTGGTGGCGGCCGACGCTGGCCCTAACTTCGTCAGGTCCGGCGGTGCCAAGCCAGCAGGCGTGGGGTGATCAGGATCAATGCCACCACCACCAGCAGGGTGAGCGACATCGGGCGGTCGATGAACACGCGCCAGCTGCCTTCGCCAATGCTGAGCGCGTTGCGCATCTGGGCCTCGGCCACGGGGCCCAGAATCAGGCCCACGATCACCGGGGCGGTGGGGAAGTCATAGCGGCGCATCACCACCCCCACCAGGCCCAGGCCCAGCATCAGGTACAGGTCAAACGCGCTTTGGCGCATGCCGTAGACGCCCACGGTGGCAAAAATCATGATGCCAGCGTACAGCGGTGCTTTGGGGATTTTCAGCAGCTTCACCCACAGCCCCACCAGCGGCAGGTTCAGCACCAGCAGCATGACGTTGCCGATGTACAGCGACGCAATCAACGCCCACACCAGCGTGGACGAGGTCTGGAACAGCTGCGGCCCGGCCTGTATGCCGTAGTTCTGCAGCGCGCTGAGCAAAATGGCGGCAGTCACAGAGGTGGGAATGCCCAGTGTCAGCAGCGGCACCAGCGTGGCGGTCACGGCCGAGTTGTTGGCGGCTTCGGGGCCAGCCACACCTTCGATGGCGCCCACGGTGCCAAACTCTTTCTGGTGCTCGGGGGAGGCCAGTTTTTTCTCGGTGGCGTAGCTCAGGAAGGTGGGAATCTCAGAACCCCCGGCTGGGATGCAGCCGAACGGAAAACCCAGCGCGGTGCCACGCATCCACGCGGGCCACGAGCGTTTCCACTCGGTCTTGTTCATGTGCACGCTGTTGAGCTTGTTCATGCTGGCTTCGCTTTTGCCTTCGTACAGGGCGTTGTACAGCGCCTCGCTCACGGCAAACAGGCCCACGGCCACCAGCACCACTTCAATGCCGTCCATGAACTCGATCACGCCACCGGTGTAGCGCACCTGGCCCGAAATCTGGTCCATGCCCACCAGGCCCAGCGCCAGGCCAATGAACAGGGCGGTCAGGCCGCGCAGCGAGCTTTCACCCAGCACCGCGCTCACGGTGGTGAAGGCCACCAGCATCAGGCAAAAGTACTCGGGGGGGCCGAGCTTCACGGCAAATTCGGCCAGCACGGGGGCAAACAACGTGACCAGCACGGTGGCGATGGTGCCCGCCACGAACGAGCCAATGGCCGACGTGGCCAGCGCCGCACCGGCGCGGCCATTTTTGGCCATCTTGAAGCCCTCCAGCGCCGTCACCATGGTGCCGGTTTCACCGGGGGTGTTGAGCAGGATGGAGGTGGTGGAGCCGCCATACATGGCCCCGTAGTAAATGCCCGCGAAAAAAATCATCGAGGCGGTGGGCTCCACCTGGCCCGTGATGGGCAGCAGCATGGCCACCGTCACGGCCGGGCCCAGGCCGGGCAACACCCCAATGGCGGTGCCCAGCGCGCAGCCCACAAAGGCCCACAGCAGGTTGATGGGGGTGCCTGCGGTGATGAAGCCGCCCAGCAGGTTGTTCCAAACGTCCATGTGAATCTCCTGTGGGGGTCAGAGCCAGCCGGTGGTGGTGAGGGCGGGCAGGTTCACGGCCAACACCTTGGTGAACAGCCAGAACACAGGGGCCGAAATGGCCAGGCCCGTCAAAAAGTCTTTGGCCAGGCGCGGCAAACCGCCGCCGCCTTTGCCCTCGGCCAAACGCAGGCCACGCACGGCCAGGGTGAAACAAATGGCGCAGGCCACGATGAAGCCAATGCGCTCGATCAGTGCCGCGTTGGCCACCACGCCCGCACACACCCAGGCCAGTGCGGGCCAGTCGCCGTGCGTGGCACCCGACGGCTCCTCCATGTGGGCAAAACCACCGCGGGCCACCTCCAGCAACAGCATCACGCCGCACACGGCCAGTGCCACAGCCACCACCCAGGGCAAAAAGTTGGGGCCCACGCCGGCGTAGCCCGCGTCGGCGGGAACGGCCATGGCCCCCCACACCATCAGCGCGGCCACGGCCAGCACGGCCACACCCACGGCGGTTTGGCCGGGCCGGTGGTCCAGGTGGGGACTAGGGGATTCGGGGTGGTCTGAGGGGGCAGGGGTGAGCATGGTGCGTTATCCAAACAAGAGCGAACTGTTGAATACAGTCAAGCGCTGGTGGCATTTTTGATTAAAAAAAGGGAGCCAAGCCCCCTGGGTGTGGGTGCCCGGAGGCACCGCGCCAGCCGCCGGTGGCCCGGCGGCGGTGGCTCAGACCATGCCGGCGCGCACCATGGTGGCGCGCAGGGCGGCAAAGTCGCTGTCCACAAAGTCGGCAAAGGCTTGGCCGGTCAACAGCGCGGGGGTCCAGTTGTTTTTGGCCAGGGACTCTTGCCAGGACTTGGTTTTGGTGGCTTTGGCCACCAACTCGGCCAGGGCGTCGCGCTGGGCGGGGGTGAGGCCGGCCGCGCCGTACACACCGCGCCAGTTGCCGATTTCCACGTCGATGTTTTGCTCTTTCAGCGTGGGAATGTTGATGCCCTTCAGCCGCTTGTTCGCCGTGACGGCAATACCGTTCATCTTGCCGGACTCGATGTAGGGCTGGAACTCGGAGTAGCCACTGCCACCCACGGTCACGTTGCCGCCCAGGATGGCGGCGGTGGCCTCACCACCCCCACGGAAGGGCACGTAGTTGATCTTGCTGGCGGGCACGCCCACGGCCTGGGCAATCATGGCTGCGGCAATGTGCTCGGTGGAGCCGCGTGAGCCGCCGCCCCACTTGATGCTGCCGGGGTCTTTCTTCAGCTGCTCCACCACGTCCTTCATGGACTTGTAAGGCGAGTTGGCGGGCAACACAAACACGTTGTATTCGGTGGTCAGGCGCGCAATCGGCGTGACCTGGGTGACCGACACAGGCGGCTTGCCCGTGATGATGCCGCCCAGCATGACGGCGCCCATCACCATCAGCGCACTGGGGTCGCCCTTGCTGGCGTTGTAGAACTGGGCCAGGCCGATGGCACCAGCTGCGCCGCCCTTGTTTTCGAACGTGACGGAATCGGCCGCACCGGCTTCACGCAACGCGTTGCCCAGGGCGCGGCCCGTGCTGTCCCAGCCACCACCGGGGTTGGCGGGAATCATCATTTTCAGGTTGGCGGCGGCCCACGCGGCGTTGGGCAGTGCCCCGGCAGCGGCCAGGGCGGCCAGGGATTTCAGGAAGGTGTCGCGACGCATGGGTGTTGTCTCCTGTGTGTTGGGCGTGTGCCCGGTTGCGGAGCCCCAATGCTCGGGCGCGTGGCTGTCAGTCGGCTGTCCAAGGGGTTGGTGTTTTCCCTAGTCCAAGGCTTTGCCCATAATGGCCGCCACCATGAAACTGCTGCTGGTTGAAGACAACGCCACCCTGCAAACCACCCTGCAACGCGCGCTGGGCCGCCAGGGGTTTGAGGTGGTGGCCTGCACCGACGGTGCCCGCGCCGTGGCCCAGTGGCAAGCCACCCAGCCCGATCTGGTGCTGCTGGACCTCAGCCTGCCCGGCTGCGACGGGCTGGACGTGTTGACGCAGGCCCGCGCGGCCGGGTTGCAGTGCCCGGTCATCATCCTGACCGCTCGCGGCACGGTGGGCGACCGCATCCTGGGCCTGAACACCGGGGCCGACGACTACCTGGCCAAGCCCTTTGACCTGGACGAGCTGGAGGCCCGCATCAAAGCCCTGCTGCGCCGCCGCAGCCCAGCCACGGAGGGTCTGTTGTCGGCCCCCCGTCCCGCACCCCTGCCCGGCGAACGGCAACAAGACACCGTCACCCCACCGTTTTGCGGGCTGCAGATCGACACCGAACACGGCGCGGTGTACCACCAGGGCCAACCTCTGGAGTTGCCCCCCCGCGAGCTGGCCTTGCTGCGCGCCGTGCTGGCCAAACCCGGCCACGCCATTGCCAAAGAAAAGCTGTTTGAAGTGGTGTTCCCGGGTGAACTCGACGTGTTGCCCGAGGCCATAGAAGTGGTGGCCTACCGCCTGCGCAAAAAGCTGGTGCCCACCGGGGCGCAGCTGGTCACCCTGCGGGGCCTGGGCTATTTGCTGAAGGCGCAAGCATGAGCCACCACCTGCGCCCCTCGCTGCGCTGGCGGTTGATGTTGGGCATTTTGTTGCCCGTGGCGCTGTTTCTGTCCATCAACACCGTGGTGCTGTACCGCCAGACCCTGGCCGCCGCCAACACGGCCTACGACCGCACGCTGCTGGCCTCGGCCAAGTCCATTGGCGAACAACTGCAGGTGGTGGGTGGCACCCCCGGCGACGGCCCCGCGCGCCTGCACGCCACCCTGGTGTACTCGTCACTCGAGGCCTTCGAGGCCGACAACCGCAGCCAAATGTACTACCGCGTGTCGGGGTTTCAGGGCGAAATGGTGTCGGGCTTTGACGACTTGCCCCCCTGGCGCGGACACATCCCCGCCCAGGGTGCCTACGCCGCGCTGGTGGACTTTTACGACGACACCTACCGAGGCAAACCCGTGCGCGTGGCAGTGCTGCTGCAACCCGTGGCAGGCCCCACCGGCCAGGGCATGGCCCAGGTGCAGGTGGCCGAAACCCTGGAACTGCGCGAAACCCTGGCCCGCCACATCCTCATCGACACCCTGTGGCGGCAAGCCGCCTTGCTGGCACTGATCGCCGCCGTGGTGGTGTGGGTGGTGCAACTGGCCACCCGACCGGTGCAGCGCCTGGGGGCCGCACTGGCCGCTCGCAGCGAAAGCGACCTGTCGCCCCTGCCCACCGACCGCGCCCCGCTGGAGCTTCAGCCCCTGCTCGACGCCACCAACCAGCACATGGCCCGGCTGGCCCACCTGCTGGCCCACCAAAAGCGGTTTGTGCGCGACACTTCGCACCAATTGCGCACCCCGCTGGCGGTGCTGAAGGTGCAGGTGCAGTCTGCCCGCCGGGGCGACCTGCCAGGCCCCGAAGCGCTGGCCGAAATCGAACACACCGTGGACAGCGCCACCGAGCTGGCCAACCAGATGCTGGCACTGGCCAAGGCCGAGCAACTGCAGCAAGCCGGCGTGCCCCCGCCGCTGGACTGGGCCCTCGTGTTGCGCCAGGTGGCGCTGGATCTGTCGGCCCTGGTGGGCGAACGCCAGCTCGACTTCAGCCTGGACATGCCCCCCGCCCCTGTGCCCGTGGCCGTGCACGAATGGGCGCTGCGCGAGCTCACCCGCAACCTGCTGCACAACGCCATCAAACACAGCCCCCTGGGGGCTCCGCTGACGGTGGGGTTGACCACCGACGGCAGATGGGCTGCTCTGGTCATTGCCGACCATGGCCCCGGCATTTCGCCCGCGCTGCGGCCCCACCTGTTCCAGCCGTTTGCCCGCGAAGCGTCCACCGCCGGGGCTACCCCCGGCGCGGGCCTGGGGCTGGCCATTTGCCACGGCATCGTGCTGGCGCTGGGCGGCGGCCTGTCGCTGGACAACCGCGAAGCCAGTGGCCAAGTGGTGGGCCTGGACACGGTGGTGCGCCTGCCCCTGGCTTGAGCCACTGGGCACCTCAAGCCCCGCCCCGTATCATCAAAACATGGACAAACTCAAAGCCATCGAGACCTTCGTGGCCGTGGCCCAGCGCGGCAGCCTGACCGCAGCGGCCAAAGCCGAAGGGGTGGCGCCCGCCATCATCGGCCGCCGGCTCGACGGCCTGGAGGAACACCTGGGCGTGAAGCTGATGGTGCGCACCACCCGGCGCATCAACCTCACCCACGAAGGCAGTGCGTTCCTGGAAGACTGCCAGCGCGTGCTGGTGGACCTGGCCAACGCCGAGGCCAGCGTGAGCGCCGGCGGCGTGAAGGCCAGCGGGCATTTGCGCATCACCGCGCCGGCCGGTTTCGGGCGGCGGCACGTGGCGCCGCTGGTGCCGCACTTTCGCGAGTTGCACCCCGACGTCAGCATTTCGCTCAACCTGTCCGACCGCGTGGTGGACATGGCCGCCGAAGGCTACGACTGCGCCGTGCGCGTGGGCGACCTGCCCGATTCGTCGCTGGTCAGCGTGCGCCTGGCCGACAACCGCCGCCTGTGTGTGGCCACGCCGCGCTATTTGCAGCACCACGGCACGCCCAAACACCCGACGGAGCTGGTGAAGTTCGATTGCCTCACCCTCTCCAGCGACGCGTCGCAAACCCGGGGCTGGGCCTTTCAGCTGCCCGTGCCTGGCGAGCCCGGCGCCACCGAAATCACCCACCTGCGCCCCGGCGGCCCGCTGGACTGTTCAGACGGCCAGGTGCTGCGCGAATGGTGCCTGGCCGGTTACGGCATTGCGTGGCGCAGCACCTGGGAGGTGGAGGCCGACATTGCCGCTGGCCGCCTGGTGCCGGTGCTGGAAGCCTTTGCCGCCCCACCCAACGGCATTTACGCCGTGTTTCCCCAGCGCAAACACCTGGCACTGCGCGTGCGCCTGTGGATTGATTTTTTGAAGCACCACTACGGCCAGGGCAACTTCTGGCGCGGGGGCTGAGGCCTCAAGTTTTGAATTTCGTTTGCAGCCACGCCAGCAGTTCGCGTTGATCGGCTGCGGTTGACCGGCGCACCTGAACCAGCAGTTTTTGCAGGTCTGGCCGGGGCAAAGTGACGTTGGATGCCCCTTCGTTGCACACGGAGCAGATGGCCCGCAGGTTGGAAGGCTCATCACTGCCCCCCATGCTTTTGTCTATGACATGCCCGAGGTGAAGCCGTGTTTTGCGTGACGGGTCATAAGGATGCGCCTCCCCCGCGACGGCCCCACACATCTGGCAGGTGAACCCATTGCGGTCAAGCACAAAAGCACGGGTTTCTTTGCTGATTTCGCGTGCAAAAGCGGGTTGTGGTTTGGGTGTTTCCAGCAGGTACTGCCCCGGCTTCAAGTCAGCTCGGTCGTTGTGGGTGAGGATTTGGTAGCCCTCCTCGGTACGCAACTCTCGGATGCGCCTCGCCCACTCGCTGATGTTTCCTGCCACCAGTCTGAGTTGCTCCGCTTCCAACACCTGTCCAAGGTGGTCCAAAAAGTGGGCCCGCAAAGCCGCCCGCGCGCCTGTTTTTCCTGCTTTGGTCATCACGCCACCTTGAGTGGTGTGCGAACGCTGGCTGCGGCCTCAATCGCATGGGCGATTTGTTGACTCACCGCGTGCGCCACAGGCGGGGGGAAGGCATTGCCCACCTGGCGGTAGCTGGGTGTTTTTTTGCCTACAAACTGCCAATCGTCGGGGAAGCCTTGAACCCGCGCGCACATGCGCACGGTCAGGCGTGGCATGCCCACGAAATCGGCGACAGGTGGGGCATCGGCCAGCCCTCTTCCGTCCACGCCGAGTGCGGCCCAGGCCTGGCGTGCACGGGTGGGGCCCAGGTCAGGACCACCGTGCTTTTTGCTGCCACCCACCAGCGTGGGGGCGATGTCATTGGCCCGTTCTTTCCAGGCTTGCGTACCGCGCCAACCTTGCTCTTCCATCAAATCTCCCAGCAATTCCCCGATGGTGGGTGGGAGCTTCAGCGATGGCGCGGGCCACCGGAAGTGCTGCGCCACATCCTGCCGCAGCGCCACAAACACCACCCTGGGACGCAATTGGCACACGCCGAAATCAGCAGCATTGAACAGGTGCCAATCCGTCCAGTACCCCAATGCCTGCAACTGGCGGGCTATTTTTTGGCGGTAGTCCACAAACACGGCATCCAACAAGCCACGCACGTTTTCCAGCATGACGGCTTGAGGTCGGGTTTCGTCCACCACCCGAATGGCTTGTGGGAACAGGTCGCGCTCATCCTCGGCACCCATTTGCTTGCCCGCTTTGGAGAAGGGCGGGCACGGCACGCCACCGGCCACCAAGTCGATACCCCGAAAACCACGGGCATCGAATGCGGTCAGATCGCCCTCGACCACGTTCCAGTGGGGGCGGTTCAGGCGCAGGGTGGCACAGGCGTGGGCGTCGATTTCCACCAGCGTGCGGTGTTCAAAGCCGGAGCGCTCCAGCCCCAGTGCTTGTCCGCCAGCCCCTGCGCACAGTTCAAGTGAGTCCATGTTTAAGCCTGTTTATTTATACAGATCATTTTAGGCTGTTCAGTTGTTGAACGGTGGAAGTCACTCAAAACGGCGGATCGTCGTCGTCCGTTGCCGCGCTGGCTGGCAGCGCCTGCGGGGAGGCGGGTGGTGTCGCCAGGGCAGGGGCAGCACCAAGTACCGCCAGGCCGTCCAGCGCGTCGATCAGGTCGCCAATCAGCGGCCCCAGTTCGGCGGTGGCCATCAGCACGTTGCCGTCGAAGTCGTCGGCGCGTTGGCCTTGGGCCTTGGCCTGTTCCAGCACCTTGTCGTCAAAGGCCAGTTTTTTCAGCTGCAGGTTGTCGCCCAGCACAAAGCTCACCCGGTCGTCCCATTCCAGGGCCAGGCGGGTGGGTTGTTTGCCTTGGGCCAGGTGGGCTTTCACCTCGTCGGTCAGCAGGGGGTGGCGGGCGTAGCGCACCACGGCCTGGCTTTCGTCAGCCGACTTCAGCTCACACTCTTTGCCAATGGCAAACCCGGCGGGCGCTTCCTGCTCGGTCAGCCAGGTGGCCATGGCCACGGCGGGCGAGGTGGCGGTGTTCAGCGGTTCCACGCTGAAACCGTCCAGCACCTTCACCAGCGCGGTGATGATGTCGTCGGCCCGGGCGGCGCTGGTGCTGTCCAGCACCATGCGGTGGTGGGTGGTGTCCAGCCACACCCAAATGCTTTGTTCGCGCGGGAAGGCCTGGGGCAGCAGGGCGGCCACGGCCTCTTCTTTCAGGTCACGTTTTTCTTTTTTGCCAGGTTTGCGGCCCGTGGTGGCTTCAATTTGCGCGGCCATGTCATTGACCCGCCGGTTGATGACGCTGGACGGCACCTGGCGCACCTCCACCTTGAAGCGCAGCATCCATTGGCCGTTGACCGATTCGATCAGCGGGCCGTGCGCCTGCCCCCGCGGGGGCACCCAGCCCACGGCTTTGTCCTGGCTGGCCCCGCAGGGCACAAACGGCATGCACTGCAGCGCTTCTTCCACCGTTTCGATTGAGTTGGGCCAACCGCTGGCCACGCCGTACACCCACACACTTTTGAACACAGGCTTCCTTTGTTTGACATCTCCCTGGCCCGCCTTGCCGGGCCAGGGGGGCTGAGTCTATCCATTGTGGGTGGCGTGCAGCCGCCCCAGTTGGTGGGCCAGCTCCACCGCCGAGTTCACCCCCAGTTTTTCGAAAATGTTGGCCCGGTGGAACTCCACCGTGCGCTGGGTGATGCCCAGGTGGTCGGCAATGTTTTTGTTGTAGTGGCCTTGCAGCAGCTCGGCCAGCACCTCGTGTTCGCGCTGGCTGAGGCTTTGCAGGGCGGCTTTGAGTTGGCGGGTCTGCTCGTCCACCTGGGCCTGGGCGCGGGCGGCGGCCAGGGCCTGTTCCACGCGGTCCACCAGCTGGTTGTCCTGGAACGGTTTTTCCAGAAAGTCCCAGGCGCCGTTTTTCACGGCCGACACGGCCATGCTGACATCGCCATGCCCGGTCAAAACAACACCGGCCAGGGGCATTGCAGGGCACGCAGTTTTTCGAAGGTGGCCAGGCCCGACAGTGGCTCCATGCGGATGTCCATCACCACCACGGCATGGCCCCACCGCAGGCCCAGGTGGGCAATGGCCTGCAAAAAGTCCGGGCCACTGGCCCAGCTGGCGGCCTGGTGGCCGCGCGAGTCAAACAGCCAGGTCAGGCCGTCGCGGATGTCGGGGTCGTCGTCAACGATGTGGATGGCAGCAGGTGTCATGGGGCAACCGGTGGGGTGTGCAAGGGCAGGCAAACGGCAAAGCGGGCGCCGCCCAGCTCGGGGTCGCGCGACAGCCCGATGCGGCCGTGGTGGGCTTCGACGATGGAGCGGCAAATGGCCAGCCCCATGCCCATGCCGCCGTCTTTGGTGCTGAAAAACGCGTTGAAGATGTGTTCGCGCTGGTCGTCGGGCACGCCCGGCCCGTTGTCGGCCACGTGGATGACCACCTCCTGGCGCGCCTCGTCCAGCTCCACCCCCATTTGCACCCGGGGCAGCGTGGCGGTGCCGTGCCCGGCCCAATCGAGCGCATTGCCCACCAGGTTGGCCACCACGTGTTCCAGCAGCAGGCGGTCGGCCAGCACCCACAGAGGTCCGGGGGGTGTGGGGTCCAGCAGCCGCACCCCGGGGGTGCGCCGGTGGGGGGCGGTGGCCTGTTGCACAAACGCCGACACGTCCAGCACCTGGCGCGACAACTCGCGGCGGCGCGCAAACGCGTTCACCCGCTGAATGATGTGGCCCGCCCGCTCGGCCAGGCGGGCCATGCGCGCCACCACGGGAGCCACCTCGGGCAGTGCAATGGTGTGGCCGTGCAGGCGGTTGAGCAGGCCGTTGGCAAAACTGCTCAAGGCCCCCAGCGGTTGGTTGAGTTCGTGGGCCAGGGTGGACGCCACCTCGCCCATGGCCACCAGGCGGCCCGAGGCCTCCAGCTTGTGTTGCTGCTGGGCCGCCAGGCGCTGGTCGCGTTTGCGCTCGCTGATGTCCAGCACCGAGCTGATCCAGCCCAGCGGCTGGCCGCTGGCCGAGGTCAAGGGCGCCTGGTGGATGAGCACATCGATGCGCGGGCCGTTGGGGGGCTGGAACACGGCCTCCACCTCGCCCGCCTGTGCCTCTGGCGCACCGGGCGTGAGTTCGGGCGGCCAATGGGGCAGGGGGCTGGTGCGGCCTTGCAGGGCTTGGGCGTCGCACCCCGCCATGCGGCAAAACGCTTCGTTGGCGTACAGCATGCGCCCGTTGCCGGCGCGGGCCAACAACCCCACGTGGGTGGAGTTTTCCACGGCCGCGCGCAACGCCACCTGGGTTTGCAGCAGGGCCTGCACGCGCTGGCGTTTGCCCATGTCGCGCCGCAGGGCCCACAGTGCCCCCAGCATGCCCAGCAAAAACAGGATGGCCACCAGCAAAAACAGGCGTGGCACCAGTGCCGGGTGGGCAGCCAGGGCCGTCATTTCGATGAACAGGTCGGTGCCGGGCAGGTTCATGGGGGCCAGGTAAGGCACGGGGTCGTCAGCGGTGGCGGCTCCGCCGTCGGGGGCCAGCCGCACCGCGTGTTGCTGGCGCAGCCAGGTGGGCACCAGGCCTTGCACGCAGGCGTCCATCGACAGCGCCGCCACGTAGGCCCCCAGGTAGCGGCCCCGCTCGAACAGGGGCACGGCCAGCCACACCACATCGTTCAGGCTGCCGTCGGCCCTTTGCATGGGGCCGCCGTAAGCGGGGCGGCGCAGCCCCACGGCGATATCGGCCATGCTGGCCAGCTGGTCAACGTTGTCGGGGTGGGCGCGGGTGTGGGTTTGCCACTCGGGCGGCAACTGTGGGGGCAAGGGTCCCCGGTCTGCGGCGTGCCAGTCATGCCACAGCACAGCCCCAGGCTCGGTCCACAGCAGCCCACCTTGCCAGGCGGCAGGGGCGGCGTGGCGGGTTGGGGGGGTGAGAGGTACCACCGCGCGCCGGGCCTGGGCCAGCAAATCTTCTTCCAACCGGGTGAAGTGAAAGCGGGTGCTGTGTTCCAGCCACTGGCCGTCGGCCACGCGGCGGCGTTCTTCTTCGGTGTCTTCAAACCGTTGCAGGTACAGCACCAGCGCCACCACCGAGGCCACCACCAGCAGCACCAGGCCCAGCAGCAGCCACAGGGTGCGGCGGCTGCGCAGGGGCGGGTGGGGCATGGCCTGTTGCAACAGGGCAAAGTCCAGCGGTGGCGTGGCGGTGGGGGGCTTGACCATCGGGCGGTGGGGCGTGTCAGTGGGTAGCATAGTCGCCATGGCCCCGAACACCCCTGTTGCTTTCCCCAGTCGCCGCCGCGTGTTGCGAGCCACCGCCGCGTGTGTGTGCGCCGGGGCGGGGGTAGGTGCGGCGCAGGCGGGAACGTTGACCCTCCGGTTTTCGCACGTGGTGGCCCCCGACACCCCCAAGGGCCTGGCGGTGGACCACTTCCGCTCGCTGGTGGCCGAGCGCTCGGGTGGGCGCATCCGCGTGGCGGTGTACCCCGACGCCCGGTTGTATGGCGACCACGACGAAATGCAGGCGCTGCAGCTGGGTGCGGTGGAAATGCTGGCGCCGTCGCTGTCGAAGTTCGGGCGCATCGGGTTCCCCGAGTTCGAGCTGTTTGACCTGCCTTACCTCTTCCCCGACCTGGGCAGCGTGCGCCGGCTCAGCCAGGGGCCGCTGGGGGCTCGCATGTTGGCGCGGCTGACCCGCCAACGCCTGGTGGGGCTGGGTTTTCTGGACAACGGCTTCAAACACATGAGCGCCCACCGCCCGCTGCTGACCCCGGCTGACTTTGTGGGGCTGCGCATGCGGGTGCAATCGTCGTGGGTGATCGCGGCGCAAATGCGGGCCTTGGGCGCGCGGCCCGTCACACTGGCGTTCAGCGAAACCCGCCAGGCGCTGGCCGCCGGGGTGGTGGACGGCACCGAAAACCCTCTGTCGAATTTCTGGACACAGCGCATGCACGAGGTGCAAAGCGACGTCAGCCTGACCCAACACGCCTACCTGGGCTACGCGGTGGTGGTCAACCAGCGTTTTTGGGACGGCCTGGCCGCCCCCGACCGCGACCTGCTGGCCGCCGCCATGCACGATGCGGTGGCCTTTGGCCAGCGCATGGCCGACGCCCGCCACGACAGCGCCCTGGCCGCGCTGAGGGCCGAGGGCCGCACGCGCATCCACGTGCCGCAGCACGGGCAGCTGGCCCAATTGCGCACCGCCGTGGCCCCGGTGCACACGGCGCTGGCCCAACGCATCGGCCCCGAGTGGCTCGCTCGCGCCCGCGCCGCCATGGCTTGAATACGGGTTAACCCTACTGTTGAACGTCACAGTTGGCGGCAAAGGGGGGGGTGCGTATCGTCCAGCGCGCTGCCAACCTCCCTCTTCATTGACCTTCACTGTTGATTGCCATGTCCAAAACCACCGGGGCCAACCCCCTCTACAAATCCCTGTACGTGCAGGTTCTGTTTGCCGTCACCGTCGGCGTGTTGCTGGGGCACTTCTACCCCCAGTTCGGCGCTGACATGAAGCCGCTGGGCGACGGCTTCATCAAACTCATCAAGATGGTCATTGCGCCCATCATCTTCTGCACCGTGGTGGTGGGTATCGCCGGCATGGAAGACATGAAGAAGGTCGGCAAAACCGGCGGCCTGGCGCTGTTGTACTTTGAAGTGGTGTCCACGGTGGCCCTGGTCATCGGGCTGGTGGTGGTCAACCTGTTGCAGCCCGGCGCGGGCATGCACGTGGACCCCACCACCCTCGACACCAAGGGCATTGCCGCCTACACCGCCCCCGGCAAGATGCAGGGCACGGTGGATTTTTTGCTGCACGTCATTCCCACCTCGGTGGTCGATGCGTTTGCCAAGGGCGAAATTCTGCAGGTGCTGCTGTTTTCGGTGCTGTTTGGTTTTGCGCTGCACAAGTTCGGCGGGCGCGGCACCCTGGTGTTTGACTTCATCGAGAAGTTCTCGCACGTGTTGTTCGACATCGTGGGCATCATCATGAAGGTAGCCCCCATTGGCGCGTTCGGTGCCATGGCCTTCACCATTGGCAAATACGGCATCGGCTCGCTGTTTTCGCTGGGCAAGCTGATGGGCACCTTCTACCTGACCTGCCTGCTGTTTGTGTTCGTGGTGCTGGGCCTCATCAGCCGCCTGCATGGTTTCAACATCGTGAAGTTCATCCGCTACATCAAGGAAGAGCTGCTGATCGTGCTGGGCACCTCGTCCAGCGAATCGGTGCTGCCCCGCATGATGGAAAAGCTGGAAAACCTGGGCGCCCGCAAATCGGTGGTGGGCCTGGTCATTCCCACCGGTTATTCGTTCAACCTGGACGGCACGTCCATCTACCTGACCATGGCGGCGGTGTTCATCGCCCAGGCCACCGACACACCCATGGACCTGACGCAACAACTCACGCTGCTGGCCGTGCTGTTGCTCACGTCAAAAGGCGCCGCAGGCATCACCGGCAGCGGCTTCATCGTGCTGGCAGCCACCTTGTCAGCGGTGGGCGGTGTGCCCGTGGCCGGACTGGCGCTGATTTTGGGCATTGACCGCTTCATGTCTGAAGCCCGCGCCCTGACCAATCTGGTGGGCAACGGCGTGGCCACCCTGGTGGTGGCCAAGTGGACCGGCGACCTGGACATGGCCCGCCTGCAAGCCGGGCTGGACCACCCCACTCGGCAAGAAGCCCAAGCCCCCGAAGACATCCTGGACCAGCAAGTCACCCACATGGCCGTGGCTGCCGAGAAAACCTGATTTTTATATAAAAAAGGCCTGTACCGCTTATCCTGCATGGGTTTTAAGCTATTAAAACAAGCTTCCCAACAGGAAAGCGGCGGTGCCCCACATCATCACGGCCACCAGGCCATCCAGGGTGCGCCAAATCAGCGGTGAGCCCAAACGGCGGCCCAGCCAGAACACGGCCACCCCCAGCACCAGGAACCACATGGTGGAGCCCACCGCCGCGCCCAGGCCAAACACCGTGTTGCCCGGTGCGCCATAGGCCAGCGAGGCGGTGCCGATCAGCACGGCGGTGTCGATCCAGGCGTGGGGGTTGAGCCACGAAAACGCCAAGGCCGACAGCGCCGCCTGGCGGCGCGTGACGGACACCGGGCCGTCGGTGGCCGCCGCGTGCAGCGCCAGGGGCGCAGGCCTCAGAAAACGCTGCAACGCCTCCCAGCCGTAATAGGCCAAAAACAACACGCCCCCGCCCACCAGCGCCCCTTGCAGCTTGTCTGACAGGCCCCCGATCTGGGCCAACCCCAGCACGCCCAGGGCAATCAGGGCCACGTCGGCCACGATGCAAATGCCCACCGTCAGCCACACGTGTTGGCGTTGCAAACCCATGCGCAGCACGTGCGCGTTTTGCGGGCCAATCGCCATGATCAGCGACAGGCTCAGCACCATGCCGGCCGAAAAGGCTGGGCTCAGCAGCGGCAGGGACGAGGGCAGTGAAAAAGGCAAAACAAGTGGCAGGGCAAAGGCGGTCATGGCAGGGCTTCGGGTCTGTGCGGGCAAACGGGTGTTTGCATGGCCGCCAGTGTGCCCGCGCCTGACAAGTAGTTAAACTGAATCAACTCAAAGTGAATTTGCTCAATATTTATTTAACAAATAGCCATGCTTGACGCCCGCCAACTCGACGCCCTGGCTGCCGTGGCCGAACAGGGCAGCTTTCTGGCCGCAGCCCAGTTGCTGAACGTGACGCTGGCGGCCGTGTCGCTGCGCATCAAGTCGCTGGAGCAGACCCTGGGCCAGCGCCTGCTGGTGCGCGGCAAAACCGTGCGGGCCACCGCTGCCGGCCAAGCCTTGCTGGCCCACGTGCGCCAGGTGCGGCTGATGGAGTCAGACCTCTTGAAAAGCTTGAACCGCGGGGGCGGTGAGAGCGACGCCCCGTGGCAAACCCTGAGCGTGGCCATCAACGCCGACTCCATGGCCGCCTGGTTTCTGCCCGGCGTGGCACCGCTGCTGGCGGCACACCGGCTGCTGGTGGACATCGTGATTGACGACCAGGACCACACACACGACGCACTGAAAAGCGGCGACGTGCTGGGCTGCGTCACCACCCTGGCCCAGCCCATGCGAGGCTGCGTGGCCGAGCCGCTGGGCGTCATGCGCTACCGCTGCGTGGGTTCGGCTGCACTGGTGGCCGCGGTGCAGGGCGAAGGCGGGGGCCTGTCGGTGCACCGCCTGCTGGCCCAGCCCGCCGTCATCTTCAACCGCAAAGACGGCTTGCAAGACGCGTTTCTGCTGCAACACTTCGGCCTGCGCCAGCCCGCCTACCCCCGACACTTCGCCCCGGCGGTGGACGGGTTTGAAAAAGCCATCGAGCTGGGCCTGGGCTGGGGCATGGTGCCCGACCAGCAACTGGCCTTGCGCCAGGGGCGCCCTGAGCTGAAAGAGCTGTTGCCCGGCGCGGCGGTGGACGTGACGCTGTACTGGCAGCACTGGGAGCGCGAAGCCCCTTCCGCCCGCCGCCTGACCGACGCGGTGAAAGCCGCTGCGGCTCAGCACCTGATGCAGCCTTGACGCAATGCCAAGGTACCTGCCAACAAAAACACCAAACGTGGTGGGCCTCCCGTGAGTCGAACACGGCACCAATGGATTCAGCTTTGTGTGGGTTTCCCCACTCGCTGGACTATCTCATCACCTTCAACGCCCCATCGGGCTTGTTAAGGTGTTGGGCGTTCTGGGCGGTTATTAAGGGGGCTGTACCCCTCCGCTAGTCTCTGCACCTTCTCTTTCTGCAGAAAGAGCTTGGCTCAGGATTGCCATGGCTGACGCTTTAGGTTTCCCTGAATTAACCCAATTTTTCAATCATCATTTCTGATGAAAGTCACCGTTTTGATGAGTCCACTGCTCTAACCAAGCATGAGCTAGAGGCCCTTGAACGAATTACACCACAACGGTGTGCCTAGAATGCATCTTCGCGGGCACCGCCTGCGGCTTCAACTTTTACAGGAACCCGGCATGAGCACCAAATCCATCCAACAGGAAGTGGACGAGCGGTCCAACCTGACTGGCTCGAACAAATTTGAAATGCTGCTGTTCAGGCTGGGTGCGGTGCGCGACAACATGCCGTCCGAGCTGTTTGGCATCAACGTTTTCAAAATACGCGAAATCGTGGCCATGCCCGAAGTCACCGCCATGGCGGGCTCCAGCCAGCACATGCTGGGTGTCGTGAGCCTGCGCGGGCAGATCATTCCGGTGATTGACCTGCCTGCCGTGATCGGCTGTGTGCCCAAAACCGGGCTGAACATCATGCTGGTGACCGAGTTTGCCCGCACCACCCAGGCGTTTGCCGTGGAAAGTGTGGAAGACATCGTGCGTCTCGACTGGGGCCAGGTGCTGCCTGCCGAACGCGGTGCCGCCGGCGGCATGGTGACCAGCATCGCCCGCCTGGATGGCGACGTGAACCAGTCGCGCCTGGCCCAGGTGCTGGACGTTGAGTCCATTCTGGGCAAGGTCATGCCCAGTGAAGACGCCGAACTGGACACAGCCGCCATCGGCCCCGTGCTCAGGCTCAAGCCAGGCACCGTGGTGCTGGCCGCCGACGACTCGTTTGTGGCCCGCACCATGATCGAACAAGGCCTGCATGCCATGGGCGTGCCATTCATCATGACCAAATCGGGCCAGGAGGCCTGGGACAAGCTGCTGCACATCTTCAACGACGCTGAGTCCAAAGGACAACACATATCCGACCGCATTGCCATGGTGCTGACCGACCTGGAAATGCCCGAGATGGACGGCTTCACGCTGACCAAAAACATCAAGTCCGATACCCGTTTTCGCCACGTGCCGGTGGTCATTCACTCGTCGCTGTCGGGTGCCACCAACGAAGACCACGTGCGCAACGTAGGGGCCGACGGCTATGTGGCCAAATTCCAGGCTGACGAACTGGCAGCCACCATTCGGGGCGTGTTGCAGCGCTACGCACACCACGACCACACCTGATCGCACGCATCGCACGCCCAACGCTCAGCGCAGCAGGCCTTTGATGTTGGCATTCAGGGGCATGGCGTAGTCGTGCGCCGACACCACGGTGTTGCCTTCTGGTTTGACCAGCTTCAGGCTGAGGTAAAGCGTTTGGCCTGACGAGGTGTAAGTGCCCACCACCACCGCCTGGGCGCTGTGTGCCTGGCTCACATCGCGCACTTCGCGCGACAGCAACAAAGCCCCCGTGCCGCCCTTCATGAACAGCTGTTCGCGCAGCTTCAGCTCGACCACCCGCACGCCCTTGTTCGACAAACGGCTGCCAATGTGTTCCGACACGAGCCGCCCCAGGCGGGACGACTCGGACAAATCTTCCTGGTCCACCAGCGTGGCCACCAACACAGGCTGGGCCGGGTCCAGCGCCACACCTTGCAGCAGCGCGTCGGTGGCGCGGTAGTTCAGCTTGATGAGGTCGGCCCCCAAACCGTCTTCCATGGTGGTGCACGCCCCCATCCCCCAACCCACAGCAGCCAACAGGCCCAGGCAGGCACGGCGCCTCATGAGCCCACCACCTTCCAGTTTTTGGTAGGGGCAGGCGGCGGCGGCGGTGGTGGCGGGGGCGGCGGGATGAACAGCTTGGCGTCTTCCGGCTCGATGTAATAGATGTCGGTCGTGCGCGACACAAACCGTTGCCCCATTTCCAGCGAGGTGGACACCAACAGTTCGGTGCGGGTGGGTCCGCCCGACGCACTGCCGGAGAGCAGAGCGGACGACAGATCAGCCGCCAAACCGATCGTGAGCCCCGCCCCCACACCACTGGCCGTGGACGGTATGTGCTTCCAGGCATCGCGCAACACGGCCACCCCAACGGCCAAACTGGTAACCGGCAAGGGTGATGAGTTGCGGGCCCGGCTTTCGTGCGACACCACCTGGGCATCAAACCGGATGTAGGCGCCAGCCGTGTTGTCCAGCGCCGGAGAACTGGCCATGATCAGCCCCTGCTGCACCAGGCGGGTCAGCAGCAGGTCGCCAAAAGCGCGGTTGAACGGGGTGGACGTGGCAGGCACCAAGTGGAAGGTGTGTTTTTCCAACCCGCCCAGCGCCGCCTGGGCGGCGATGCGTTGGGCGGCATCGCTGGCCAACAGATCCCAATGGTGCACGGCGCGGGCCTTTTGCTGGCCCGACGTGGGGTAGTTCATGGCCTGCGGCACATCCAGCGTGGCGCAGGCCGACAGCACCCCACACCACACCGCGACGCCGATCCAACAGGCCCCGCGAGGAACATTGGGCCCCAGGGGTTGGGAGGGAATTGAGCAAGGGGTGGGCATAGGCAGTGGGCGCAAAGTCCGTTCATGTTGGACCACTGTAAGGCTGGGCGGGCAAGCCAAAAGCCCGAAAAGACCGGAAAAAGACCCGGGAAAGCGGAAAAATGCAGCGCTCAGGCCGTGGTGTTCAGGGGCGGCCAGCCGCACAGCTCGGCCAGGCGGCGCACCACCCACTGGGCCTCGTCGGGTGCCACCACCGAATCGGGCAGGGCCAGGCCTTGCCACACACGCTCCAGCACATCGGTTTCCGTGATACCCAACTGAAACTGCATGGTCTGCGCCGTGTCCACCAGCAGGTTCGCCATGTCTTCGCACAACTCGTAACGGGCGCACACCTCGGCCCACACGGGCTTGAGCCGGGCGGTGCGCTTGGCCTCGTACAGGGCCTGGAACGAAGGGGGAATGTCGATGTGGCTGTGTGCATCCATGGCCCGCATTTTGCGGTGTGCGATGCTCAGGCCCCACGTTCAGCCCTCCCCACACCCATGGCCCCCCACAAGACGGTTCCTGCCAAAGAAGACATTGCCCTGCTGCCCGCCTTCCCCCGGCTGGGCCCAGCCGACATCACCCTGGTGCAAACCGCGCCCCAAGCACTGGCCGCGTGGGAGCGTTTGAGCCAAACCCCTGTCTGGGGGTTTGACACCGAATCCAAGCCCACCTTTTCCGTGGGCGAAACGTCTGACGGCCCCCACGTGTTGCAACTGGCCACCACCACCCACGCCTGGGTGATTCAGCTGCACGACGCCAGCTGCCGCGCCACCGTGGCCGCCTGGATGGCCCACCCCGCATTCACCAAAGTGGGCTTCGGGCTGGGCGATGACCAAAAACGCATGCGGCACAAATTTGGCGTCGAACCCGCTTGTGTGGTGGACTTGAACCACCTGTTTCACCAGCGCGGCTGGCGCAAAGACATGGGCGTGAAAGGTGCGGTGGCCGTGGTATTCGGGCAAAATTTCAGCAAATCCAAAAAAACCGCCACCTCCAACTGGGCCAACCCCCAGCTGAGCGAACACCAGGTGGTGTACGCCGCCAACGACGCCTTTGCCGCCGCCTGCGTGTACCAAGCCATGCAAGCTCCCTTCCACTGAAAACCCCGCCCTTTGCCATGGAACTGCCCGCCCACCAACTCACCATGACGGTGCTGATGACGCCCGACACCGCCAACTTCTCTGGCAACGTGCACGGCGGCAACATCCTGAAACTGCTCGACCAGGTGGCCTACGCCTGCGCCAGCCGCTACGCCGGCAGCTACGTGGTGACGCTGAGCGTGGACCAGGTGATGTTCCGCCAACCCATCCACGTGGGCGAACTGGTCACGTTCATGGCGGCGGTGAACCACACCGGCAACTCATCCATGGAAATCGGCATCAAGGTGATTGCCGAAAACATCCGCAGCCACGAAACCCGCCACGTCAACAGCTGCTTTTTCACCATGGTGGCCGTGGGCGACGACGGCAAACCCACCCAGGTGCCCCCGCTGCGCCCCTTCAGCCCCGATGAAAAACGCCGCCACGCGGCCGCTGAAATCCGCAAAGCCATGCGGCGGGAAATGGAACAGCGGTTCTCGGCGGTGCGCTGACGGGCTGGGTCAACCAAAGGCAAACGGATTCAGCACTTCAAAGCCCAAGGCTTGAAAGTCGGCCACATTCCGGGTGACCACGGCCAGGCGGTGCACTTTGGCGGTGGCGGCAATCATGGCGTCTTCGTACAAAGTGTCTGATTGGCGGTGCATCAACCGCGCCCACGCACGAAACACGGCGGCATCCATCGGCAGCACGTTGTAGGCCCCTGCCACCAACTCCAACCAGCCCTCCAACTCAGCCGCTTTGGCAGGGTCTTGCTCGCGCGTCAACTCGATACCGGCTTGAATTTCGCCCAGCGTCACGGCAGATAGAAACAGCTCGGTGTCTTCGACAGAAGACAGCCAGGCCCGCACCGCGCCATGTGGACGGGGTCTGCGCAGCTCGGAGACCACGTTGGTGTCCAGCAAATACATGGCGTCAGGCCTGCGGCTCAATCGGCCGGCGCTTGCCCTGGCCACGCGGAGGAAGGGTCAACTCGGCGCGTGCTTCGTCTGACAACAACAGGGTTTTCAGCGAGGGCCGCACCACCGATTGCAGGCGCCGCCATTCCCCCACGGGCACCAACACCGCCGCCTCAGCGCCGCGCCGGGTCACCATTTGCGGCCCCTCTTGAAGGCAGGTATCCAAAAACTCGCTGAAGCGGGCTTTGGCATCTTGAACAGGCCATGTGTGCACGTTGAACCCCTTTTTGAACTTATCTGACCAGACAGATGACCAGTTTAATGGAGCAACCCACCCAACACCCCTTTGCCGCAGCCCGGCAGATTTGACACACTCACGCCACGTCCAACCCCGGAGACACCCCCATGCCACTCCCGCACGCCGAAGGCGAACACACCCTCACCCTGGAGCGCACCCTGTCAGCCCCCCGATCGGTGGTGTGGCGGTGCTGGACGGACACCGAGCTGCTGAAACAGTGGTACTGCCCCAAACCCTGGACGGTGCCGGAAGCCGATATCGACCTGCGCGTGGGCGGCCGCATGAACACCGTGATGGCAGGCCCCAACGGCGAGCGTTTTGAGGGCAAGGGCATGTGGCTGGCCATCGAGCCCATGGAACGCCTGGTGTTCACCGATGCGTTCACCGAGGGGTTCATGCCCACCGCAGAACCGTTCATGACCGGGGTGGTGCAACTGGCCGATGCACCCAACGGCCACACCCGCATGACCTGGAGCGCCCGCCACGCCAATGCCGACACCAAGGCCAGACACCTCGACATGGGCTGGGAGGCCGGCTGGAACGCGGCCACCGACCAGCTGGACGCGCTGGCACAAACGCTGAGCGCCACCCTGGCAGAAATGCCGTTTGACGTGATCGTGAACGCGTGACAAGCCCCTGGCCGCGAGCTGGGGCTGGCTGGCTACCCGCGCCGCACAACCCCCAGTTTCAAGCCCAACATGCCAAGCACACGGTTCATGGTTTGAACACTGCCTTCGCTGCGCCCTTGCTCGATGTCTTGCAAGGTGCGGTGCGCGACGCCTGACAGCTTTGCCATCTCGGCCGTGGTCAGGCGCATGGTTTGTTTCAGGTGCCTTATGGCCTGCGGCAAGGTCCACTCAGAGCGGGCGAGCACGTCTTCAATGGCCTGCTGGCGCAGCTCCAGTTGCTCGGACGGGGGGATGGTGTTGTAGCGTTTGTCCATGTTGGTGGCGCTCACTCCAATGTGGCTAGCTCGTGCGCCAGCCGCAAAATGCCGGGGCGCAAAAAATTCAGCAGATCGGCCTCCAGGCCCAGTGCCTCGCCCTCGGCCGCCACCCGCTCCAGCTGGGGTGCCATGGCCCTGAGCCCTTGGACCAGGGGCCCGCGCAGCACGGGAGGCGGCCCTTTTTTCCGCCCACTGGGCTGCACCCGGGCACCCAGTTCACACACGCGGTCCAGCACCTTGCTCCAGTCTGGCCGTCCCCCGTCGTTGCCCTCCCACCGGATGCGGCGCGCAATGCCATCCGGGTGCAGGTACATGGGCGCAAAGTCGTACAACGGCGTGAGCGCCACCTGCCCAGCAAAGTCCCGCTGAACTGCGGTGTTGCGGGCGTGGTTGTCTTTGTTGCCAAGGGCCAGGTTGGCCACGTCGCGCTTGATGTATTCCAACACCTCGTCTGGTGGGTGTGTGCAATGCTGAATCAGTGCCAGGCACACCTGGTCGTGGCTGGGGACCGCATCAAAGCCAGGCATTCCCGTCAACGACGCGATGCTCTCCTGTGCCAGGCGGGTCACCGAATCGCCTTTGACCACCCGATCAAACCGCGGAATGAACAACACCCGTTCGCGCAGCGTCAAGGGCGCATGCACCCGCAGCCCCAAGCATTGCGCCACGCCCATGTAGGGCGCCTCTTGCCGCAAAATGTGGGCCAGATCGCGGTCTGAGCCGCGCCCGAACTTGACGATGTAATGCGCTGCCGCTTGGTGATCAGGCAGGGTGTGGTCCAAATACAGCAAGCCATCACGGGCCCGGGTCAACAGCAGCTTCGGCCACTCGCCTTGCACGCCCGACGAGCCCGCCACAAACAGTCCGTGCGCTGCCAGGTGCTCGGCAAATGCGTCACCCCGCTGAGCCACTTCATCGTCGGTGAATCCGCGTTGGGCACCCGTGTTGTCGGCCAGCCATTCGGCCGCTCCTTTGATGCGCAAGTGACCAATCGGGTTACCAGCACCTGCCAGAAGCAGTGGCCAATCGGCTGGTGTGTCTGATGTGGGCGGTAGCCCCAAGCGCCGCAACAGCTCTTGCCGCCCAAAACCCTGCGGCAGCATGTCAATGAGGAAAACCGGCCAGTGCGGTTGCTCCAGCGGCTCCATGCCCACCGGCCAAGTGGCGCTGAGGGCGTGCGCGTCGGTCGCGGCGGTCTGTTGAAACGCCCATTCAACGGTGTAGCCACTGTAAGTTTTGGCTCGCCAGCCCTCATTGGGCTGGCCGTGCAAACGCACCGTGGCCACATCGTGCCAGGCGGCTTGCTTGTGCAGCTGGAGGGTGCATACTTTTTGCATTTACACGAATTTTTACACAAAACAGCCGCCAAAAGACAATCAATATGTGTAATTTATCGTGCAATTGAATCTCTCCGACCCTACATCGACGCTGGGACTTAAATACCTCGGAGGTACTCAAATAAAGTAGCTGCAAATGCAATACAGAAAAGCGCTATATGCACTTTTTACTCAAAATTCACAACCCACACGCCCTGCACCGTGGATATCAAACTGGGGTCAGACCGCCAATGCAAACCTGGCGTCATCCACCGCAGTGACTTTTTGCAACACAGCGTGGGATGTTTTGGCAACTTGGGCCAAGTCGCGCGCCACCGGCATGCGCAGCCAAACCTCTGACATGCAACGCATTGTTCGCCCCTCCAGCGTTACATGCAGCACCATTCACCCCACCCACCCTGCGCCTGAGCTTGCCGGAGGCACTCACAGCAGGTGCAGGCGTTATTGCTGGCAGCGACGTATGGGTTCGGCGGTGAGGGGGGTGTTTTTCATGCCAAGGCCAAACGTGACTGGAAGTGATTCAGCCAAGCGTTGGAGTTGCATCTCTCGGTGGCAGGCTTGACCTCAACCAACCAATTACCATAGCTTAAAGTCCAATACAGCAAATCGCTATAAGCATTTTTTATACAAAATAACCAAAGTGGAACAACGGCGTTAGGCGTGTGGCGTGAGCACCCGATTGCCGAAGCTGAAAGAAGCGCTTTGGATCTTGCCCTGCTCAACCACATAGACGCACACCAGCTCCACCCTGCCCGGGCCCTCCGGGAACGTGCGAATGACATCCTCGTGGTCAATGACGACGTTGCCCATCACGACGCGCTTCAACAGAATCGCTTGCAAGTTGGGCTCGGTGAACCGTGGCGCGGTACGGGCACGAATCGCGTCGTGGCCCTGGGCCAAGAGGGCGCCGCCAAGTTCAAACTGCTTCGCCTCTTCGGCGTAAGTTGACAGCCAGGCGTCGAGATTTTTGGCGTTGTACGCATCGAGCTGACGCTGGACAACCGCTTCAGGTGAGGTCACACAAGTCATTGGGGATTCCCTGGGTTGTGATGGGTTTGGGAGGAATACTTGTACTGGGCTGACGCAAGGAACCCACTGCGAAGAGAAAAAAGATGTGCCGCGCCTTCACGAAACCAACCCCACACTCTCCACCGCATCCCCCTGCGGCAGCACCCGGCCAATGACAGCCGTGTGTGTGTAGCCCGCCGCCTTCAACTCGGCCACACAGGCTTCCACCTGCGCCTGCGGCACGCTGGCCAGCAGGCCGCCGGCGGTTTGGGGGTCGAACAGCAGGGGGTAGCGGGGGTGGCTGACGAAGGCCTCTTGGTTTTGAAGGGCGCGGCGCAGGCGCACATTGGCCGGGGCCAATGAGCTGCTGATGCCTGCGGCCACACATGCCTCCGCGCCGGGCAGCAGCGGCAGGGCTGACAGCCACAGTTCGGCGTCCACGCCCGAGGGTTTGGTCATTTCCACCAAGTGGCCCAGCAGGCCAAAACCGGTGAGGTCGGTGCAGGCGGTGGCGCCGTGCGCGGTCAAGATGCGGGCCCCAGCCTGGTTGGACTGCACCATGTGGCCCAGCGCCTCGGTCACCCAGCGGCCGCGGAACCACGGCAGCTGCGCCGCCTGCGGGTAGGCAGCAAACAGGGTGCCGGTGCCCACGGGTTTGGTGAGGATGAGGGCATCGCCGGGCGTGAGGCCGCCTTTGCGCAGCACGGTGCGCAAGTCGTCGTCCACCAGGCCGTTGATGGCAAAGCCCAGCGCCAGCTCTTTGCCTTCGCCGGTGTGGCCGCCCACCAGGGCGCAGCTGGCGGCATTCAGCACCTGCATGGCGCCGCTCATCATGTGCAGCAGCAGCTCTTCCACCTTGGCCTCCAGCCCCGGTGGCACCGTCACCACGGCGGTGGCGGTTTGGGGCTCGCCGCCCATGGCGTAGATGTCGCCCAGCGCGTGGTTGGCGGCCACTTGGCCGAACACATACGGGTCGTCGATGAAGGCGCGGAAAAAGTCCACCGTGTGCACCATGGCTTTGCCGGGGGGCACGCGCACCACGGCGGCGTCGTCGGGGGCGTGCAGGCCAATGACCACGTCGTCCCGGTCCACCGGGTGCAGGGCGCCCAGGGCGCGTTGCAGCACGGTGGCCCCCACCTTGGCCCCGCAGCCGCCACAGCGCATGGCAATGGCCGAGATGGCCTGTTTCGATTCGTCGGCGGTCAGCGGCAGGTCGGTGGCCAAGGCGTTGCCGCGCCGGGCGGCCATGTCTTTCATGGGGCCAAACTCGCTGAAACGCTGCATGAAGCTGCGGTCGATGCGGTCTTTCCAGCGCCACACCCAGTCGCCCGCAAAACCCATTGCGCCGCGCGAGGCCACGGCGTGTTGGTCGCCGGTGCTGATGAGGGCCAGCCAGTGCTTTTGCGGCTTGTAGGCCTTCAGCGGCACACCGCGCACGGCCCGGCGCAGGTTGTCGGCCAGGGGCGGGCCCATGCGCACGGCAAACACACCGGCTTTTTCCAGGGGGCGGGGGCCGAAGGCGGCCACGTCACCGGCGGCAAACACCTGGGGATGGCTGGTTTGCAGGTGTGCGTTCACTTTCACAAACCCCTCGGCGTCCAGCGCCAGGCCGGAGCCTTGCAGCCATGCAGGGCCACCGGCCTGTGTGACCCACACGATTTCGTCGGCGGCAAACGTCTGCCCGGCAGCGGTGGTGAGCGTGCCCGCGCCCACCTGCGCCACCTCGGCCCCGGTGTGCAGGTGCACGCCCCGCTCGGCCAGCACGTGGGTGAAACGGCGGCGCACCCCGGCGTTGTGCGTGGGCATCACTTCGGCGTCGCGGGTGAACAGGTGGAAGGCCAAATCGCCGGGGTTGCGGCCCAGGGTTTTCAGCTCGGCGCGCAGGCGGTGCTGCATGGACAGCGTCAGCTCCACGCCGCCCGCCCCGCCGCCCACCAGCGCGATGGTGGTGCGGCCGGGGTGCTGGCGCACGCGCGCCAGCAGCGCCAGCCAGCGGGCGTTGAAATTCAAAATGGGTTTGACCGGCACCGCGTGTTCGGCCGCACCGGGCACGCGCCCCACTTGCGGGGTGGAGCCCACGTTGATGCTGCACACGTCAAACCCCACCGGGGGGTGGGTGCGGCACAGCACTTTGCCGTTGGCGGTGTCCAGGCCCACCACCTCGTCGTTGTAAAAGCGCGCCCCGGCAAACATGGCCAGGCGCGGCAGGTCTATGTGGCAATCGTCAAAGCCATAGTGGCCCGCGATGTAGCCGGGCAGCATGCCGGAATACGGCGTGTCCACGCTGTTGCAAATGACGGTCAGGCGCACGCCGGGCTCGGGGTTCATGCCAAAGCGGCGCAGCACGCCCACGTGGCTGTGGCCACCGCCTATCAGCACGATGTCGCGCAGCACGGGTTGATCGGAGGCTTGCATTCGGTTCTTTCTCAAGGTGTCATCAGCTCGGCCACCAGGCCAAGCAGCGCCTGCCGCTCGGCGGCGGGGGCAAACAGGGGGGCGCGCAAGGCGCACTGGGCGGCCAGGCGGGCCAGCAGGCCGTCGGGGTGGCCTTGGCTGGCGCGGGCTTGGCGCAGCAGGGTGCTCAAGCCAGCGGCATCGCCGGGCTCGAAATACCCGCCATAGCCCGCGCCCAGCAGGCCCACGTTGCCGTCGATGCGCGAGGCCAGCACGGGTGTGCCGCTGCACACCGCTTCCATCACCACGTGTGCACCGCCTTCCATGCGGCTGGTGTGCACCAGCACGTGGGCGCGCTGCATGCGCTGGCGCGTGGCCGCGTGCGGCAAACCGCCCAGCCAGCGGTAGTGCGGGCAGGCTGCGGCGGTGGCCTGGGCGGCCTCGCCCAAAGCGGCATCCAGCGGCAGGCCGATGTGGTCAATCAGCACCCCCTCTTCGGCGCCCAGCAAGCGGGCCGCAGCCCACAGGGTGCGGGGGTCTTTTTCGTCGCGCAGGTGGCCCACCATCGCGGCGCGCAGATGGCGGGGGGTTTTGGGCAGCGTGGCGCGCGCCGTGGTGGACTGGAACACCACTTGCGCCTTGGCCCGTACCGCCTCGGGCAATGAGCGTGGCCCCAGGTCTTGCAGCACCACCAGCCGTTGCGCCAGCGCCAGCGAGTGTTGGGCGGCGGTGTCGGTGGTGATGTCGCGGTAGAGGTCGGTGCCGGTCAGCACCACGGCCAGGCCCCGGGGGCCGCGCCGGGCGGCCCAGGCCGCAATGCTGGGGGCCGAGCGCCGGGCGTGCAGGGCCAGCATCACGTCGTCTGGGGCGGCCAAAGCATCGGGCAAGTCATCCGGCCATGTGCGGGTGATGCGGGCAGAATGGTGCGCAGACAACAAGCGCTGCCAACGCCGGGCGGTTTGCCAGTTGCCGTTGTTGGCATCGGCCAGCGCCGGGCTGACGATGACGACCCTGCCGCCCTGCCCAGGCTTCACATTGACTGGCATACCAAGCCCTTCCCATGAACGACCACAGCTTTCGCCACATGGACGCCGCCGCGCTGGCCCACGCCCTGCGCGACAGCCGCCAACGCACCCTGGCACTGGCCGATGCCTGGGCGCAGGCGCTGCCCGGTTTGCAAGTTCCCTACAGCCCCGAACTGAACCCACCCCTGTGGGAACTGGGCCATGTGGGCTGGTTCCAGGAGTGGTGGATTGCACGCAACGCACAGCGCCCCCTGGGCACCGCCTGCGAACCCGACCACGCCCGCCCGGCGTCCGCCATGGCAAACGCCGACGCGTTTTACAACTCCAGCCAGGTGGCCCACGCCAGCCGCTGGCACCTGCCCCTGCCCTGCCTGGTCGACACCCGTGCGTACATGGCCACGGTGCTCGACCAAACACTGGCTTTGCTGGCCCAGGCAGGCCCCACCGACAGCGACCTGTATTTCTGGCGCCTGGTGTTGGCGCACGAAGACATGCACAACGAGGCCTCGGTCTACATGGCCCAGGCGCTGAACGTGCCCCTGCCCGCCGAATGGGCGCGGGGCCACGCCCAACCCCGCGCGGTGGACCACGGGCCGGTTCACATTGCTGCCCAAGCCGTCACGCTTGGACACAGCGGCCCCGGCTT
>CAYFFJ010000011.1:0-15259 GCA_964342395.1 uncultured Hydrogenophaga sp. | reverse complement strand
TACAACGAGCTGGGCGCCCACACCGTGGCGCTGGCCGCGTTCGACATCGACACCGCGCCCGTGAGCTGGGCGCGCTACCTGCCCTTTGTGCAGGCCACCGGGCACCGCCTGCCGCCGCATGTGCGCCAGGCAGGTGCGCAATGGCAAAGCCGCCACTTCGGCCACTGGCAACCGCTGGACGACACCGCCCCGGCCGTGCACCTCAGCCACACCGACGCGCTGGCCTGGTGCCACTGGGCCGACCGCCGCTTGCCCACCGAAGCCGAATGGGTGTGCGCCGCCCAAGCGATGCCGCACTTCAGCTGCGGTGGCGTGTGGGAATGGACGGCCAGCGCCTTCGCGCCCTTCCCCGGTTTTGCGCCCCACCCCTACCGCGACTATTCCGCCCCTTGGTTCGATGGTCGGCCGGTTTTGAAAGGTTTTTGTGCCTCTACCGCTTACCAGATGGCACATGTTCACTACAGAAATTACTTCACCCCCGAGCGGCGCGACATCTTCGCGGGTTTCCGCTCTGCGGGACTGATCCACGGCTGAGCGCACGGTCACAGCGCCCGCGCCCAACACACGGCGAAGCGCTGGCCCTCGTCGGTCCACACCTGGCCATCCTGTGGTGGGGCAAAACCGGCGTCGGCCAGCAGGGCCTGGAAGCGGGGCAGCGTCCATTTGTACGAGTTTTCGGTGTGGATGCGTTCGCCGCCGGTGAAGCTGCGCTGGCCGCCCGGCCAGCGCACCGTGAGGGTGTGGCGGGCCTGCAGGTGCATTTCAATGCGCGACTCGGCCGCGTTGAACAGCGCCACGTGCAGCCACTCGCGCACGTTGAAGTCGGTGCCCACGGTGCGGTTGGTGTGCAGCAGCAGGTTCAGGTTGAAGGCGGCGGTCACGCCCAGTGCGTCGTCGTAGGCGGCTTCCAGCTCGACCGTGTCTTTCACCAGGTCCACCCCAATCAGCAGCCCGCTGCCCGCCACCGGCCCACAGGCGGTGTGCACGCTGCGCAATAACGCCAGCGCCTCGTCGGGCGTGAAGTTGCCAATGCTGGAGCCGGGGTAAAACAACACGCGGGGGCTGTCGGCAGGCAACACCTGGGGGGCCAGGTCTGGCGGCAGGGCCAGCCCCGCTGAAAAGTCCAGCCCCAGGCCCACCATGTCCATGGCCGGAAACTGGCGCTGCAAGCAGGCCAGCGCGTTGCGCAAAAAGTCCACCGAAATGTCCACCGCCACGTAGCGGGCGGGGCTGAGCGAGGCAAACAGGCTGGCCGCCTTGTTGCAGTTGCCCGCGCCCAGGTCCACCAGCGTGGCCCCGGTCGGCACTTGGGCGGCCATGGCCCCACCGTGGCGCGCAAAAATAGCGGCTTCGGTGCGGGTGGGGTAGTACTCGGGCAGCTCGGTGATGGCCTCAAACAGGCGCGAGCCCAGCGCGTCGTACAAAAACTTCGGGCTGGTGTGGGCCACGTGGGCGCTCAGCCCCCCCAACAACTCGGCACGCACGGCACCGTGGTCGGTGGTGAACAGCTGGTGAAAGGTGGGTTGTTTGGGGGCTGGCATGGCAGCGGTTATACCGGGTTGGAAACACTGGCGAACCGGGTGGCAAAAACCCCAAGCCCGGAACGCAGCCCGCTGCGCGGTTTAATTGCGCGGCCTTGTCCGTTCTTCGTGCCTTCACACTTCACACCCGGAGTCCACCATGCTCAGCCTGTCACCCTCCCGCACCCGCCGCGCCCTGATGTCTTGCGCCCTGTTGTCTGCCGCCGCGTTCCTGCACCCGGCACTGCACGCGCAAACCGTGTTCCGCGTGACCGCGATTCCTGACGAGTCGCCCACCGAACTGGCACGCAAGGCCGCCCCGCTGGTGAAGTACCTGGAGAGCAAGCTGGGCATGAAAGTGGAGTTCACGCCCGTGACCGATTACGCCGCCTCGGTCGAGGCCCTGGCCAACAAAAAGGTGGACATGGCCTGGTTCGGCGGCTTCACGTTTGTGCAAGCCAGCGTGCGCTCAGGCGGCAAGGTGATTCCGCTGGTGCAGCGCGAAGAAGACGAGCAGTTCAAATCGGTGTTCATCACCAGCGACCCCGCCATCAACAGCCTGGCCGACCTCAAGGGCAAGGACGTGAGCTTTGGCTCGCAAAGCAGCACCTCGGGCCACCTGATGCCCCGCAGCTTTTTGCTGCAAGCCGGGGTGAACCCCGACAAAGACTTCAAGCGTGTGGCCTACAGCGGCGCACACGATGCCACCATTGCCGCCGTCGCCTCAGGCAAGGTACAGGCGGGCGCGTTGAACATCTCGGTGTGGCACAAGTTCGTGACCGAGAAAAAAGTGGACCCCGCCAAGGTGCGCGCCTTCTACACCACCCCACCCTACTTTGACTACAACTGGACGGTGCACGCCGACATGCCCGCCGCCACGCGTGAAACACTCACGCAGGCCCTGTTGGGCCTGAGCAAAGCCACACCAGAAGGCAAAGAAATCCTGGAGTTGCAACGCGCCACCCGTTTCGTGCCCACCAAAGCCGACAACTACAAAGGCATTGAAGCTGCCGCCCGCAGCGCCGGTTTGCTGTGAACCCCACCGGCCTGGACCTGCGGCTGACCGATCTGGCCGCCCGCCACCCGGCGGCACGCCCGGGGGCGGCCCCTGCGCTCACCGGCCTGAACCTGCACCTGGCCGCCGGTGAGCAGGTGGCCGTCATTGGCCCATCAGGGGCGGGCAAAACCACGCTGCTGCAGGTGCTGGCCTGCGCCCTGCCGCCCACAGCGGGCACGTTCAACCTGGGGGGCCACAACCCCTGGCAACTGCCCCGCGGCGCCTTGCAGCGCCTGCGCGGCCAACTGTTTCTGGCCCCGCAGGTGCCGCCCCTGCCCCCGCGCCAGCGCGTGGTCACCGCCGTGCTGGCGGGCCGCCTGCCTGCTTTTGGCCTGTGGCACAGCCTGCGTTCGCTGTTTTACCCGGTCGACATTCCCGCCGCCTTCGCGGCGCTGGAGCGGTTTGACTTAGGAGCCAAACTGTTCGAGCGCGTGGACCGCCTGAGCGGCGGCGAGCGCCAGCGCGTGGGCCTGGCCCGTGGCCTGCTGGCCCCGGCGCGGCTGTGGCTGATCGATGAACCCCTGTCAGCCCTGGACCCCACCCGCGCGCGCCAGGCTGTGTCCACGCTGCTCACAGGTGCGCGGGAGCGCGGCGTGACGCTGGTGGCCACCTTGCACCAGGTGGACGTGGCCCTGGCCCACTTCCCGCGCGTGGTGGGCATGCGCGACGGTGCGGTGGCGTTTGATTTGCCCGCAGCCCAAGTCACGCCCGAGCGGCTGGCCAAGCTGTACAACCAGTTCGAACACGAGCTGCGCGGTGAGCCGCCCGTGGCCCCGGTATCGGCACCCGCTGCGCCCCAGCAGCCCGTGGTGATGCACTGCCGCTGACGAGAACGATTCAGCCCCCGCCCATGAACGCTGCCACGAACACCGCTGCCTTGAGCACGCCCCACCGCGACCCCGCCTGGGTGGGCCGGCTGACGTGGGTTTTGCTGGGCGTGCTGCTGCTGTGGCCACTGGGCGTGGCCACCGAATTCAAACCCTGGGTGCTGCTGCAACCCGACAACCTGCGCGTCAGCGGGCAATTCGTGGCCAGCTTCTGGCCGCTGGCCCACAGCGGCGAGTTTCTGGCCCTGGTAGCCCAAGAAACCTGGCGCACGGTGGCCATGGCCACGGTGGGCATCACGCTGGCGCTGGTGCTTGCGGTGCCACTGACGCTGCTCAACACGCGGGTGCTGTCGGTGTCGGCCCTCTCGGGCCGCATGGCCGCGCCGCCTTACGCCGTGCGCCAGGCCGTGCGCTGGCTGTTGATGGTGTTGCGCAGCATCCCCGAGCTGGTGTGGGCGCTGGTGTTTGTGCGCGTGGTGGGCCTGGGGCCCACCGCCGGGGTGCTGGCCATTGCCCTGACGTACGGCGGCATGCTGGGCAAGGTGTACGGCGAAATTCTGGAAAGCAGCGAAACCCACCCCACCGAAACCCTGCTTCGCAACGGCAGCGGGCGGCTGCAAGCGTTTTTTTACGGCCTGCTGCCCACCAGCGCCGCCGAGCTGACCAGCTACACCGTGTACCGCTGGGAATGCGCCATCCGCTCGTCGGTGGTGCTGGGCTTTGTGGGCGCGGGCGGCCTGGGCCAGCAACTGGACAACAGCATGAAGATGTTCAACGGCGGCGAAGTGGCCAGCATGCTGCTGGTGTTCATGGCCCTGGTGGCGCTGGCCGACCGCGTGAGCGCCTGGCTGCGCCGTGCACTGGGCTGAACACAGGCACGCCATGGACAAACCTCACGCCGCCAACCAGCCCTACAAGCTGCCCCCGCCGCTGTTTGACGCACGCTGCAAGGCCTGCTGGTTCACCGCCGGGCTGTTGTTGCTGGTGGTGGCCAGCTTCTGGTCGCTCGATTTGCAGTGGGCGCAGTTTCTGTCGCTGGAGGCCGCGGCCAGCATGGGCCGTTTTGTGGCCGAGTTTTTCCCGCCCGACCTGTCGGCCCCCTTTGTGCACAAGGTGCTGGTGGGCACCTGGGAAACGCTGGCCATGTCGGTGCTGGGCACGCTGCTGGCGGCGGTGGCCGGGCTGGCCCTGGCACTGCCCGCCAGCCACGCGCCCACCCAGCATGCCGATGCGGCCCGCCCCGGCTGGGCCCGCACCCCCACCCGCTGGGCGCTGAACGCGCTGCGCAGCATTCCCGAACTGGTGTGGGCGGCGCTGCTGCTCATTTCCGCCGGGCTGGGCCCGTTTGCGGGCACGCTGGCGCTTGCGGCCCACACCACCGGCGTGCTGGGCCGGTTATTTGCCGAGGCCATTGAAAACGCGCCCCCCGGCCCAGCCGATGCCCTGCGCGTGTCGGGGGTGCCCCCTGGGCGGGTGTTCTGGTACGCCACGCTGCCGCAGGTGCTGCCCCAGCTCATGAGCTACACGCTGTACCGCTGGGAAAACAACATCCGCGCCGCCGCCGTGCTGGGCGTGGTGGGCGCGGGCGGGCTGGGCCAGTTGCTGGCCTTTCACATGGGCCTGTTCCAGATGCACAAAACAGCCACCCTCCTGGCCGCCATGCTGCTGATGGTGGCCGTGGTGGACGCGGCCAGCCACGCCTCGCGCCGCTGGTTGACGCGCTGAGCGGGTCGGCACGAAACACCCTCACTTCTTTGCGGGGTCGGCAAACGCCTGCGCCCCCGCCACGATGCGGGTGACGGTGGTCAGCCCGCACAGCGCCGCAAACCCGCAAGCCAGCGGACCAAACCAGCCGGGCAGCACACACATGAGGGCGAAGGTGGCCATGGTTTCGGTGCTTTCGGTCAGGCCGCCCAGGTAATAAAACCCCTTTTGCGGGAAAGCTGTGCTGGCCAGCCCTCGCCGTGCCGCCAGCACGGCAAACGCCAGAAAGCTGCTGCCCGTGCCCATGAAGGCAAACAGCAGCACGGCGGCGGGCAGCGCATTCACCGCCGGGTCGGCCAGGGCAAAACCCAGCGGCACGCTGGCGTAAAACAAAAAGTCAAAGGCAATGTCCAGGAATGCACCCCGGTCGGTGGGCGTGCCGAGCCGGGCCAGCGCACCGTCCAGCCCGTCGCCCAACCGGTTGGCGGCCATGGCGGCCAGCGCCCACAGCGGGTGGCCGGTGGCGATCAGCGGCAGCGCCAGCAGCCCCACGGCAAACCCGGCCACGGTGACGGCGTCGGCCCGCGCACCCCGGGCATGCAGCCACTGGGCGGCACGGTGCAAGGGGCGTTGGGCCAGAGCATTGAAGGCACGGTCAAACATGGGGGAGCTCCAAGTGGTGCACCCGGCCACCGGCACCACCCATGTCGGGCACATCGGCCGGGTCGTGCGTGACCAGCAGGGTGGATATGCCGCGCTCGGCCACGTGCTGGAACACCAGCGCGCGGAACTGGGCACGCAGCGCCATGTCGAGTTTGGCAAACGGCTCGTCCAGCAGCAGGGCCAAGGGCTCGGCCAGCAGGGCGCGCATCAGGCTGGCGCGGGCGCGCTGGCCGCCCGAGAGGGTGGCCGGGTCACGGTCGTGAAAGCCC
This sequence comes from uncultured Hydrogenophaga sp., assembly GCA_964342395.1. Lineage (GTDB taxonomy): Bacteria > Pseudomonadota > Gammaproteobacteria > Burkholderiales > Burkholderiaceae_C > UBA2334. The sequence goes on along the minus strand of CAYFFJ010000011.1, from coordinate 9,219 downwards.
CCCAGCCCCACACGGGCCAGCGCGTCTTCCACGCGGGCGCGGCGCTGGGCCTTGCCGCCCACGCTGGCGGGCAGGGCAAAGGCCAGGTTCTGGCCCACGCTCAGGTGGGCAAACAACAAATCGTCCTGAAACAAAATGCCCACGCGGCGTTGCTCGGTGGGCAGGGTGTCAATGCGGCGCCCGCCCAGCCACAGCTCGCCTTGGGCACGCACGGCGGTGGGTGCTGCGGCGGGCACGTCGCCCACCATCCAGCCCAGCAGGGTGGACTTGCCCGAGCCCGAGGGGCCCATGAGCGTGAGCACTTCGCCGGGGGCCACGGACAGGCTCAGCCCTTGCAGCAGGGGCACTTGGGCCACCCACAGGCTCAGGCCATTCACCCGCAAACTGTTCGAGTCGCTCATGTCAGCGCACCCCCAGGCGGTGGCGGGTGGCCCAGCGCGGCCACGCCGCTGCCAAGGCGAACGCAGCCAGCGGCAGCACCACTTGCAACAGGGCCTGCACAGCCAGCACGCTGCGGTGGCCCCCGGCGCTGAGGTTGACGGCCTCGGTGGTGACGGTGGCAAACCGCCCACCCCCGGCAAACTGGGTGGGCAGGTACTGCGCCACACTGACGGCAAACCCCACGGCGGCAGCGGCACACAACGGGCGCAACAACAGCGGCCACTTCACCCGCAGGCAGGCTTGCCAGCGCGTCAGCCCCAGAGCGCGGGCGGTGGTGAGCAGGCGCGGGTCCAGCCCCCGGTAGGGGCCCACCAGCGTGAGCACGGTGTAGGGCAGCACCCACAGCAGGTGCGCCCACAGCAGGCCGGTGGCCGTGCCGTCCAGCCCCGTGTGCAGCAGCGTGGTGTATTGGCCTGCGGCCAGCGGCAACGCGGGCAGCACCAGCGGCAGGTACAACACGGCGTTGGCCCTCTGCGGGCCCCATTCCAGCCAGACCAGGGCCACCAGCAGGCACACGGTGCTGGTGGCGCTGGCCAGCCACAGGGTGGTGAGCAGCGGGGCCGCGTCGGCCCCTTGCCAGTGCCGCTGGCTCAGGGCCTGGGGCCACAACGCCGGGAAAAACCAGCCATCGGCCACCGACCACAGCACCAGCAGCACCACTACGGCGGCCCCCACCCCCAACCACGGCACGGCACCCACACGCCAAGCGGTGTGCGCCCAGGTGTGCAGGGGCGCGCAGGGGCCGCCGGGCACAGCGCGGCGCTGCCACGCCCGCCAGCCGCGCCACAGCGCCCAGGCAGCGGCCGCCAGCGCGGCCCACAGGCCCAGCAGCACCAGTGCCGCCGCCGCGCCCTGCGCCTGGGTGGCGGGGCTGGGGTCGGCCAGCCAACGCCAGGCCAGCACGGCCACGGTGGGCGGGTTGCCGGGGCCCAGCACCAGCGCCATGTCCACCACCGACAGGCTGTAGGCCAGCACCGCCACCAGCGGCCAGGCCAGGCGGGGCAGCACCTGCGGCCACAGCACATTGCGCCACACCTGCGCCGGGCAATAACCCAGGCTGCGGGCCACCAGCAGGTGGCGGGCGGTGGCTTGTTCGGCCAGCACGGCCACCAGCGCCCACAGCAAAAAGAAGCTTTCTTTCAGCGCCAAGGCCAGCGCCAGGGCCAGGCCGTGCGGGTCTTGCACCGTGACCCACGCGGGCGGTGCGGCCCAGCCCGCCACCGGGGCCAGCAACCGCGCCAGCCAGCCCGAGGGGGCCAGCAAAAACGCCAGGCCCACGGCAAACGCGACGTGGGGCACGGCCAGCAGCAGCGGCAAGCGGCGTTGCAACCGCTGCCACGCCGGGCTGGGGCACAGGTGTGTGGCCGCGCCGACCACCAGGGCACAGGCCAGCCCCGTGCCCAGCAGCGCAGACATGAGCGTGGCCTGCAACGCCTGGGGCCATTGCGGGTCTGCCCACAAGGCGGCCCACACCGGCGCGCGGGCGGCGGGGACCAGCGTGAGCCACAAGCCGGGGAACAACGGGCCCACGATCACCCCCACCAGCGCCGCAGCCAACACGGCGGGCAGCGCCGCCCATCCTTGCCGCGCCGTGGCCAACGCCGCGCCAGGTGTCAGCGGCTGCCGAAGCGTTTGAGCCACTCAGCCTCCAGCGCCTCCACCCAGCTGGCGTGGGGCTCGGCCAGGGTGGGCACGGCCTCGGCCAACGCACCAGGGGCGGTTTTGCCCAGGCGGGCCTGCAAGGCGGGGGGGAGTTTGGCTTTGTCGAGCACGGTGCCGTCGCCCCACACGGCGGTGTCGGCCTTGTGGGCCTGGGCCTCGGCCGACAGCAAAAAGTTGGCAAACACCAGCGCACCGGCCTTGGCGCGGGCGTTGACCGGGATGGCCACAAAGTGCACGTTGCCAATGGTGCCGCCGGTGAACCCGAAGCTGTAAGCCGTGGCGGGCAACTGCTTGGCGGTGATCAGGTTGGCCCCTTCGTTGGGGTTGAAGGTGAGCGACAGGCGCAGCTCGCCGTCGGCCAGCATGCGGTGCATGTCGGCCGCGCTGGCCGGGAAGGCTTTGCCTTGGCGCCATTGCAAGGGGTGCAACTGCTCCAGGTAGGGCCACAGCGGCGCGGTGGCTTTGGCAAACGCGGCGGCTGTCACCGGCTGCTGCAAGGCGGCGCGGTCGGAGGTGAGTTCGAGCAACAGCTGCTTGACGAAGGTGGTGCCGTGGAAGTTGGGCGGTTTGGGGTAGCTGGTGCGCCCGGGGTTGGCGCGGGCAAACGCCAGCCATTCAGCCGCAGAACGCGGGGGCGTGGCGGTGGTGGCGCGGTCGGCCAGGAAGGTGAGCTGGGCCGTGCCCCACGGCGACTCCAGGCCTTCGGTGGGCACGGAAAAGTCGCTCTGCACAGGCTTGGTGGTGTCCACCAGCGCCCAGCTGGGCAGCTGGGTGGCCCAGGGGCCGTACAAGGCGTTGGCGTTTTTGAGGTTGCGGAAGTTTTCGCCGTTGACCCACATCAGGTCCACCGAGCCGTCGGTGCGTTTGCCCGCGGCCAGCTCGGTCTGCAGGCGTTTGACCACCTCGGCCGCGTCGGTGATTTTCACGTGGCGCACGTCCACGCCATAGCGGGCCTTGGTTTCTTTGGCGGCCCAGGCAATGTAGGCATTGATGGCGTCGCCACCGCCCCAGGCGTTGAAATACACCGTTTGGCCCTTGGCCGCCGCCTCAATGGCGGGCCAGTCGGCCGGTTTGGCCAGGGCGGGTGGGGCGTTTTGTGCCCAGGCGGGCAAGGTGCAGGCCAAAGCGGTGGCCAAAACGAGCAAGCGACGTTTCACGGGTGGCAGGGGGTGTGGTTGGGTATGGCCAAATGGTGACACACGTTGAACCTACCCGGGCCCGGCCCGTCAGACCCGTCCATGAACAAAACCCAACTCTTGCTGCTTGTGGCCCTGCTGGCGGGGGTGGCGGCGTTTTTTGCACTCGATCTGGGGACCTATTTCAGTCTCGCGTTTGTGAAAGAGCGCCAGGCCGCGTTCAGTGCGCTGTACGCCGAACGGCCCTGGACCGTGACCGCCGTTTACGCCGGGGTGTACGTGGCCGTCACCGCGCTGTCGCTGCCGGGTGCGGCCATCATGACGCTGGCGGGCGGCGCCGGCTTCGGGCTGCTGTGGGGCACGGTGGTGGTGTCATTGGCGTCCACCCTGGGCGCCACGCTGGCCATGCTGGCGGCGCGCTACCTGTTTCAAGACAGCGTTCAACAGCGCTTTGGCCGCCAGCTGGCCGAGGTGAACGCCCGGCTGGACAAGGAGGGCGCGTTTTACCTGTTCACGCTGCGGCTGCTGCCGGTGGTTCCGTTTTTCATGCTGAACCTGCTGATGGGCCTGACGCGCATGAAAGCCAGGACGTTTTTCTGGGTGAGCCAGGTGGGCATGTTCGCGGGCACGGTGGCCTATGTGAACGCCGGTACCCAACTGGCTCAAATCGATTCCCTGCGCGGCATTCTGTCGCCCGCGCTGCTGGGCTCTTTTGCGGCGCTGGGCCTGCTGCCCCTGGCGGTGAAAAAATTGCTGGACGCGGCCAGGCGCCGCCGGGTGTACGCCCGCTGGGCCAGCGAGCGCCCCACAACCTTCGACCGCAACCTGATCGTCATTGGCGGCGGTGCGGGCGGCCTGGTCAGCGCCTACATCGCAGCGGCGGTCAAAGCCAAGGTGACCCTGATCGAGGCACACAAAATGGGGGGCGACTGCCTGAATTACGGCTGCGTGCCCAGCAAAGCCCTGATCAAAAGCGCCAAGCTGGCGCACCAGATGCGCCACGCCGGGCGCTACGGGTTGGCAGATGCAAGCCCCGCCTTCAGCTTCAAGGCGGTAATGGCGCGGGTGCACGAAGTCATCCAAGCGATTGAGCCCCACGACAGCATTGCGCGTTACACCGGTCTGGGCGTGGAGGTGTTGCAGGGCCACGGCAAGCTGGTAAACCCCTGGACGGTGGAGGTGGCGTTGAGCGGCGGGGGCACACAGCGCCTGAGCGCCCGCAGCATCGTCATTGCCGCCGGTGCCCGCCCGTTTGTGCCGCCCTTGCCCGGTCTGGAAGAAGCGGGTTGCCTCACCAGCGACACGCTGTGGAGCGAACTGGCCCAACGCGACACCGCCCCCCAACGCCTGGTGGTGCTGGGCGGTGGCCCCATTGGCTGCGAGCTGGCGCACGCGTTTGCCCGCCTGGGCAGCCAGGTGACGCAAGTGGAAATGGCCCCGCGCCTGCTGATGCGCGAGGACGAAGACGTGAGCGAGCTGGTGCGCCAGAGCCTGAGCGCCGATGGCGTGCGTGTGCTGACCGGCCACAAAGCCTTGCGCTGCGAACTGAACAACGGCGTGAAAACCCTGGTGGTGGCGCACAACGGCAGCGAGCAGCGCATTGCATTTGACGACCTGCTGTGCGCCGTGGGCCGGGTGGCGCGGCTGCAAGGCTACGGACTGGAAGAACTGGGCATTCCCACCCACCAGACCATTGAAACCAACGCATACCTGCAAACGGTGTACCCCAACATTTACGCCGCAGGCGACGTGGCCGGGCCCTACCAGTTCACCCACACCGCCGCCCACCAGGCCTGGTATGCGGCGGTGAACGCGCTGTTTGGCGAGTGGAAGCGGTTCAAGGTCGACTACTCGGTCATTCCCGCCGCCACCTTCATCGACCCCGAGGTGGCGCGTGTGGGCCTGAACGAGCAAGAGGCCCTGGCCCAAGGCGTGCCGTTTGAGGTGACGAAATACGGCATCGACGACCTGGACCGCGCCATTGCCGACAGCGAAGCCCGCGGTTTTGTGAAGGTGCTGACCGTGCCCGGCAAAGACCGCATTCTGGGTGTGACCATCGTGGGTACCCACGCCGGCGACCTGCTGGCCGAATACGTGCTGGCCATGAAGCACGGCCTGGGATTGAACCAGGTGCTGGGCACCATCCACACCTACCCCACGTTGTCAGAGGCCAACAAATACGCCGCTGGCGAATGGAAACGCGCCCACGCCCCCCAGACCCTGCTGGCCTGGGTGAAGCGGTACCACGACTGGAAACGGGGGTGAGGCGCTGTGGGGCCGCGCCCACAGGGGTTCAACGCTCAAAAAGCACCTGCGAACGCAGGTGTTTGACGGTGTCGATCATCACCGGACGGCGGCGCAGGTATTCGTCGGGGCTGCACTCCTGCTCAGGGTGATCGATGTCCATCTGCCGCCACCCTTCGATGCGATTGCCTGTGCGCTGGTATTCAGATGAATACCGCACACCTGGGATTTCACGGGACAAACGGACCGGAACACGGCTCAGCTTGTAACCTTCTTCAAAATCCATCGTGAATTCTTCGCGAATACGCATGGAATTGCAGATGTACGGAAAAGACCTGCGCTCCTGCTGGTGGCTTCCCATGTATTTTTGTATGTAAATGGGCAAATCCAATGGAGGGCTGATCAGCGTTGCACCGGCCTCCGGGTTCTTGAGCATGTCCCGAATATTGAAATTGGCCTCGAAAGATTGAGTCAATGAATCTCTATCAATGGTGTCAAACCGCAATTCGCCTTTCCCTTGAAAACCGGATTGCCTCAATATTTTCTGCACGGCAACCGAGCCCATGCCCGCAGGAATCTGGATAAGCCGCTGCCTCACCAAAAAAGCGGCGTGGCCAGTGGCGCTGACTTTCAGCGTGACTTCGGCTGAGCCATTCGCACCGATTTTCATGTGCGTCTGGCTCACCACCACATTGGCCGAGCTGCTCAGCGCAGGCGTTCGCTTTATGTCAGCCTGGTGTCCATTTGAAACCACGACGGGTTTTCCGTAAACCACGTGGGGGAGCATCTCAAAAGGCGTATGGGTGGCGGTCGCATCCAGGAATTTGTTCAATGCGGGGATGTAAGTGATCACATGGTTGAACCCGACGGGCACAGGGTCCAGGTCGTATTGCGGGGTGGTGTTGATCAAGGCGGGGCGTGACTCGATTCCCACCGCCTTCAGCAACGCGTGCATCAGCGTGACATGGTCTTTGCAGTCGCCATAGCGTTTGGCCAGAATGTGGTCCGTGTCGTGTGGCACCCAACCGCCCACGCCAATAAAAAGCGCCACGTACTTGATTTCCTTGCGCACCCAGTCGTAAATGGCCCGCGCCCTTTGCTCATCGGTGGTTGCGTTGGCCGTCAGCCGCTTGGCCAAGGTGTCGACCTCGGCAGTGATGACCGCTTTTTCAAGCATGGCGCCTGCAAAACGTTGCCCAAGGTCTTGGTGGTTGGCCAACGTACTGACCATCACATGTGGAATACGCATTCGAATGCTGGAGGCATTGTCTTCCAGTGGCGTGGCCTTGTTTTTCAACTTCCCCTGCCAAACCTGTTTGTCGCCCTCCAGGCTTTTCACCAAATCAGGCATGGCGCTGACAGACAGCACCATGGACGCTGGCGCCTCAATTCGAACCGCCACTTCAGTGGCTTCCAAAGTGGGTATCAGAAAATCCTGAAAAGTTTGAAAACCGGGCAATGGCGAGGTCTTACTGGTCTGTACCACCTCCCTGAACACGCGATCGCCAACCTTGACATCGGGGAAATTGATTTCCCGCACCTCCCAATCCGGCAGGGTGACACCCGTGCCAGGTGCGCTGTGTCCCTTTTGAACGGCAAACCCATCGGTTTGGACGTTTATTTCCTTGCCATCAGATTTCAGGGTTTTGGCTTGGATGATTTTCAGGTCATCCAAAGCTGAATTGAAGCCCAGTTGAGCCTTTGTGATGCCTTGGGCCCCCTCAGGGGTGAGAGCCATCAGTTCAAGTTCGTGCCGCTTGGTGACGCGGTCTGCGTTTTCAAAAACGATGTGATGGTAAAGCCTGCTGATTGCAATATTGGGATTTGGCAACTGCTGCGAAATGACCTGGCCACTGCACAACAGCGCGATAAAAGCAACAAAATAATTCCTGAGCAAAAAAAAGACATCCACTGCACATTCCCCCTGAAAACCATTATTGACTGCCCGGCGCCCATACCCGCCCCCCACGGGGTCTGCAGAAATGAAACGCCACCTCGAAACCATTATTGCAGTGGATGCGCCAAGGCACCGCGATGGCCAGCGGGCTGCTTCCATGCGCACGGTTTATGCTTTTTGAATTGAATAAGTTAGAATGATGAAGTTGGTGGCACCCAAGCCTTGCCAACGCAACCTTGGCCACAGGGTTTGCACACACCGACCCCGGTCGAACACGCCGTCCTGCCGAGCACCAGGCGGCCTGGTTTTTTCTCCCGCTCACGCGGCCCACAGCGGCTCGCGCGCCTTCATGACCTTTATCTCAGAGCATTCTTTTTCCATGGGCAAGTACGTCGTTTCGCCCACGACACACCCCGCTGACACCGGTGGCTTTCGCGCCTCGGTGTCCATCAAAAGCGGCCAGGGCACCGGCTCGCGCCACCGCGTGTTCCGGCTTGATGGCCTGTTTGCCACCCGCGAAGCGGCCCGCCTGATGGCGGTGACGCAAGGCTGGCTGAACGCACACCCTTTTCCTGCGTGATCTTGGGGCAAGACCGCATTTCCCCGCGCCACGGTGTTCACACTGAACCCGAGCGCCTTTTCTTGAAAGGCTCACCATGAGCAGCAAAATTTACGTGGGCAACCTGCCCTATTCCATCGACGACGCCAGCCTGCGCCACAACTTTTCCGAGTACGGCACCGTGTCGTCCGCCAAAGTGATGATGGACCGCGACACCGGCCGCTCCAAAGGCTTTGGCTTCGTGGAAATGACGACCGAACCCGAAGCACAAGCAGCCATCAATGGCCTGAACGGCCAGTCCGTGGACGGCCGCTCGATCGTGGTCAACATGGCCCGTCCGAAAGAAGACCGCGGTGACGCAGGCGGCTACCGTGGTGGCCGCAGCAGCTACTGATGAGCGCCGGGCCTTTTGAGGCCCTGTTGCTGAAGAGCCGATCCCCCGGGGTCGGCTTTTTTCATGGGCAAACGGCGGTCACGCGCGGGTGCGCGTCAGGGGCAGCAGGGCTTTGGCCGCCTCGATGCGCAGGGCCAGCGGCGCACCGGTGTCGTTCATGACCCGGCGCAAAAATGCTTCGGGTTCTTGCAGCGTCGCGGGGGTTTGCGGCGCTTGGGGCGCGACGGGCAACACCCGGGCACAGGCGGCGTCAAACACATCGGGCCGGGCGCTGGCCAGGCCCGCCAGCACGTCGGCCTGCGACGCATCGGCCGGGGCCATGTCCAGCCACGGGTCGTCGGAAAAAATGCGCGCCAGGTCAGGAGTGACGAAAGCCGACCAGCGGTCAGCGCCTTGGGGTGCAGGCACGCACAAGGCGGCCAGCGTGTCCATGCCCGGTGCTGGGGCGTCACCCGCAGGCCACTGGGCCAGGCGGCGGGGCGCGATGTCGGCCAGGTAAGTGGCCCGCAACCCGGCCAGAAACGCGGCCATGTGGCCCACCAGCACCGGCTCCAACACCGAAAACCACAGCTGGTAACCGTCCACCCCATTCACGGTGATGGCGGGCGCGGGCAGCCCCAAGTCGGCCTGCGCGCCTTGCCACACGCGCAGCAAGCTGTCCCAGTCGGCCGGGCGGGCCAGCGACAACACACCGGCACGGGTGTGGCCGTGGGGGCACAACAGGGGCAGCAGGTCGGCACCCGGCTCGGTGGGGGGGGTGCCCGGGGGCAGGTACAGGCGCTGGCGTTCGGTTTGCAATCGGGTCATGTGGGGAATTTATACAAAATAGCGCGGCGGATTCAAAAGTGAAGTGCAACACCCTGGGTTTCAATGAATGAGGGCGGAG
>CAYFFJ010000010.1:9850-50360 GCA_964342395.1 uncultured Hydrogenophaga sp. | reverse complement strand
TCACGGCGTCGGTGCCGTCGAGCACGGCGTTGGCCACGTCGCTCACCTCGGCGCGGGTGGGCACGGGGGCCAAAATCATGCTCTCCATCATTTGGGTGGCGGTGATGGCCACCTTGTCGTGTTCGCGGGCCAGCTTGATCATGCGTTTTTGCAGCGCAGGCACCGCTGCATTGCCCACTTCCACGGCCAGATCACCGCGCGCCACCATGATGCCGTCGCTGGCACGCAGGATGTTTTCCAGTTCGGGGATGGCCTCGGCGCGTTCGATTTTGGCAATCAGCCCGGCACGGTGCCCAGCGGGCGCTGCCACGTTGCACAGCTGGCGGGCCAGCTCCATGTCGGTGGCGTTTTTGGGGAAGCTCACGGCCACGTAGTCGGCGCGCAGGGCCATGGCGGTTTTGATGTCCTCCATGTCTTTGCCCGTCAGGGCAGGGGCGGTCAGGCCGCCGCCTTGCTTGTTGATGCCTTTGTTGTTGGACAGCTCACCGCCCATGACCACGGTGGTGTGCACGGCCAGGTCTTTGACGGCATCGACCTTCATCACGATCAGGCCATCGTTCAGCAGCAGCGTGTCGCCGGGCTTGACGTCGCGGGGCAGTTCTTTGTAGTCCAGGCCAACGCCCAGTTCGTCGCCCAGTTCGGTGCGTGCCGCGTCCAGCACAAACGGGGCGCCGTTTTCCAGCATGACTTTGCCTTCGGCAAACTTGCCGACGCGGATTTTGGGGCCTTGCAGGTCGGCCATGATGGCCACTTCGGTGCCGGCGCGTTGGGCGGCTTCCCGCACCATGGTGGCGCGGTTGATGTGGTCCTGGGCGGTTCCGTGGGAGAAATTCAGCCGAACCACGTTCACCCCGGCGCGGATCATCGCTTCCAAGATTTCGGGTGAGTTGGACGCGGGGCCCAGGGTGGCAACAATTTTGGTGGCGCGAGGCATGAGGGGGGTCTCCGTTTGTGTGAGGTTCAGGCGGCGGGTGCCGCAGGGTGAGGGCATGCCATGTAATTTCGTTTCAATTATGAATTTGATTTGTTACCGCCGAGGTACTGTTCGTTCTGCCCCTGTGCGGGCGGGTGCCAAAATGCGGGTTTGTGATTGATTTGCCGACAAGGATGCCCATGAACACCCCCGCCCCCGCTGACACGCTGGACATTGCGGCGTTGAACGACCTGAGAGACATGTTGGGTGAGGCTTTGGCCGAAATTGCCGAGAGTTTTCTGGCGGGTTTGGATGGCGAAGTGGGGGCCATTCAGCAAACCTTGGACAAGGATGCGGCTGCCGTGCGTGCCGCAGCCCATTCTTTGAAGGGCAGTGCCGGCAACATGGGGGCTCGGGTGTTGGCCGTGTTGGCCGCACAAATTGAAAAATCAGCTGCCGAAGGCGACCTGGCCCGCTGTGCTGCGCTGACCGCTGATTTGCCCGCCGCCGCCGCCCAGGCGCGTCAGGCTTTGCTGGGCTACATCGCACGGCCTTGAGTGCTCGCGTCCATTGGGTGCCTCGCCTGCAGTGAGGGGGTTCAGTCCTTGCCTGTGAATGGGGTCAGCATCGGCCCAATGTCGGCTGCTGGTACGGGTTTGCTGATGAAGTAGCCCTGGATTTCCGTGGCCCCCAGCGCTTCCATGAAGTCGCACTGCCGCTGGGTTTCCACGCCTTCTGCGATGGTGGTCAGTTGCAGCGACTGCGCGATGGCGGTGATGGCGCGGATGATGGCGCGGTCTGCCTCGGTTTCCGTCACGCGTTTCACAAAAGCGCGGTCGATCTTGATGGTGTCGATGGGAAACTGCAGCAGGTATTCCAGTGACGAGTGGCCAATGCCGAAGTCGTCAATGGCCACCTTGAACCCCAATTTGCGCAGGCTGGCCAACAGTTCTATGGCGCGGTCGGGGTCCTGCATGGCCAGGCTTTCGGTGATTTCCAGCTCGATCCAGTGCGGGTCCACTCCGGCGCGGTTGACGGCGTCCAAGATCAGGTGGTGCAGGTCGCTGCTCAGGAATTGACGGGGTGACAGGTTCACGGCCACCCGCAGCGGGGTGCCGGCATCGACCCACGCCTTGGCCTGGCGGCAGGTTTCGCCCAGCACCCAGGCGCCCACTTCGTGGATCAGTCCCATGTCTTCCAGCAGCGGGACGAATTGGGCAGGTGACACCATGCCCCGCGTGGGGTGGTTCCAGCGCAGCAGCGATTCCACGCCCACGATGGTCGAGGTGCGCAGCGCCAGTTGGGGCTGGTAGTGCAGTTCGAATTGGCCGCTTTGCAGGGCGCGGCGCAGGTCCAGTTCCACGTCCAGTGACCCGAAGGCGCGGCTCACTTCCAGGTTGCCGCCAGTGGTGGAGGTTTTGAAGCCCGCCGCACGGGCGTGTTGCTGGGCATCTTTGGCCAGTGTCAGCAGTTGCTCTGCTTCGCGCCCGTGCACCGGTCCCAGCGCCACGCCGGTGCACACCGATACAAAAATTTCTTGTCCGTAGACGGAGAACGGGTTGTCGAGTGCCAGCAGCAGGCGTTCCAGTTTGCCTTCGGCATCCTGGGCATCGCTGCCCCTCAAGGCCAGCGCGAATTTGTCGCCGCCCACGCGGGCCAAGCCGACGTACCCCGTTGACAGGGATTTGATGCGTTGGGCCACCTGGACCAGCAAAGCGTCGCCAGCGGCTTCGCCCAGGGCCTCGTTCACGCGGTGGAAGCGCGCCAGGTCGATCCAGCAGACCATGACCACGTCATGTCCCAAGTCGGCGCTGGCCAGGACTTCGCGCACCTGGCGCACAAACATGCGGCGGTTGGCCAGGCCGGTGAGCTCGTCGTGCAGCGCCAGGTAGTCCACCAGGGCCTGGGTGCGGCGCGAATCGGTCACGTTTTGAAAGGCGCCGAACACCCGCACGGGTTCGCCGGGTTCGGTTTCGTCGGCGCGCTCCCCTGTCATGGTGATGATGCGTTCCGAGGCGCCGGATTTGTCGGGCAACCGGAATTCGATGTCCATTTTGCCTGCGGCAAACCCCAGCGCGGCAAACGACTGGCGCACACGCAACCGGTCTGCGGCATGTGCAAGTGGCAGCAGGGCGGACAGGGTGGCGGGCAACTCGCTCTCAAGGCCCAGCAGGTTGGCGGCGTCTTCCGACCAGTCGAGCTTGTCGGAGTCCACGGTCCATTCCCAGAACCCCAGTCCCGCGATGCGGCGTGCCGAGGCCTGGCGCTGGCGGGTGCCGCGCACCTCGCGGTTGAGCTCGCTGCTGCGCAGGGCGTAGCGCACGCGCTGGGCCAGCAGTGGGAAGTTGATGGGTTTGGTGATGAAGTCGGTGGCCCCGGCTGTGAACGCCCGTTCGATGGATTCGAGGTCTTCACTGCCTGTGAGCATGATGATGGGCGTGACGTCGTGGTCTGCCTGGCGGATTTGGGCGCAGGCTTCAAACCCATCGACCCCGGGCATTTGCACGTCCATCAGCACAAGGTCGGGCCGATGCCGCCAAAAGGCCTCTACTCCCTGTGCGCCGTTTTCGGCCACCAGGACGCGATACCCCTGTTTGCCCAGCACTGCTTGCACCAGTTTGCGGGTGGTGGGGTCGTCGTCAACGGCCAGCAATGTCAGTGAGGCAGAGGGGGGTGAACTCACGTTGGGCTTTCTTGGGCTGCGCGCGGTGTGTGCACAGGGGGTGTGCCGATGACCCATTGTAGGCAAAGCCCGGCACTGGAGGCGACCGGTCGGCGCCACTTGCAAAGGCCTGGTGCCGGGCGCTACCCCATTCGCACGGGAGGTGGGCGCCTGCAGGGTGAAAATAAAGGTTTTTTGCTTGTGGCGCTTTGTGTGTATGTAAAGTGTGCTATTAAAATGATATCTTCCATGGCCGCCAACACACCCGTCCCACCGCCCAGCACAGCCAGGCGGTCCACAGGGTGTGGCTCATGAAATGGGCCCCGCGCAGTTGCTGGGCCACGCCCAGCACCGTGCCGGCAACACCGGCGGCCCACCACCAGCGCCGCGCCAGTGCCGGGTGGTGGGGGGCCAGCCAGAAGTACCCCGCCACAAACGCAAACCCGGTGGAGGCGTGACCGCCCGGGAAGCAGTGGCCGGGCCCGCCATCGGTGCGGCCCCAGGCCCAGTGCGACAGGTGTTGGGCGTGGCCGCCGAACACCTCCAGGTCCCAGGGGCAACTGGTCTGGCTGAGGTTTTTGAGCAGCACCACCGCCAGCAAGGCCAGCCAGATGCTGCCCACCCAACCGCAGCGTTCCCGGGCCGACAGGGTTTTCAGCGGCCCCAATGGCCACACGGCCAGCGCGCTGCACGCCAGCAGCACCCCCCAGCCCACGGCCCGTGCGCCGTTGTGCAGCACATCAGACAGCAGGGGGTGGTTGCGCCACGCGAACCCAGTGGCGCTGGCGCTCCACTGGGCCAGGGCTATGTCCAGTCCCGAGGCATCCCAGGCCAGCACGGCCAGCAGGGCTGCCAGCAGCGGGCGCCATGGCGCGGGGTTGGCCTGGGATGCTGGTGGCGCACGGAGCTCAGCGGGCGCAGGCACGGAACAGGTCCAGTTTGGGTTGGTAGGCCTCGGTTTGCACGTCCATCAGGCCCAGCACGCTGTGGAACAGGTTGTCGTGGGTCAGGGGCTGTTGGGCCTGGCCGTTCAGGCAGCGGGTTTGTACGCCGGTGCGCTGTTGCATGGCGGGCGACAGCCAGGCCAGCATGGGCACGTGTTTTTGCTCCACCGGGGCCAGGGCGTAGGGCAGGCCGTGCAGATAAAGGTTGTTCTCGCCCAGCGATTCGCCGTGGTCTGACACGTACAGCAGCGCGGTGCTGGCGGTTTGTGTTTTGAGCCAGGTGACGGTGCGGGCCAGCAGGTGGTCGGTGTAGCGGATGGAGTTGTCGTAGGTGTTGACCAGGGCTTCGCGGGTGCAGTCTTGCAGTGTGTTGCTGGTGCATTCGGGGGTGAAGGCCTTGAAGGCTGGGGGCGTGCGCCGGTGGTAGGCGGGGCCGTGGCTGCCCATCTGGTGCAACACGACGACCACGCCCTGTCGCTTGCGCTCGGGCGGCATGGCAGCCAGCTGGCGCTGCATGTCGCCCAGCATGGCTTCGTCAAAACACTCGCCCTGGGCGCACCACTTGGGGTCTTCCAGGTCGCGTGTGGCACTGCTGGGCACGCGGTCGCACACGCCTTTGCAGCCCGACTGGTTGTCGATCCACACCACGCCCAGCCCGGCGCGTTGCAGCACGTCCAGCAGGTTTTCGTACCGGTCGTCGCTGCTTTCATGCGCTTCTTTGCCGTGGTGGGAAAACATGCATGGCACCGAGGCCTGGGTGTGGGTGCCGCACGAGCGCACTTGGGTGAAGTAGCTGAGGTTGCCTTCGGCTTGCAGGGCGCGCAACTGGGGCGTGGTGTCGCGGGCGTAGCCGCCCAGCCCGAAGTTGGCGGCGCGTGCGGTTTCGCCCACCACCAGTACCAGCCACGGCGCCTGTTGTTGCCCTGCATAGCTCGGGCCCAGGTGGGCGTCGGTGCCCACGGGGCGCAGGGGGTTTTGGCTGCTGGGCACGGTGTGGGCGGCGGTGCGGCCCAAGGCGTACACCGAGTTCAGGGGGTTGATCAGGTAGCGCACTTGTTTGTGGTTGCGCATGAGGGAGGCGAAGTCTTGGAACATGAGCATCAGCACCAGTCCTGCCACCCCCAGTGCGGCCACCAGCAGCACCGTGTGGTGCCCCAGGCGGCGCGTCCAGGGGGCGGGCCGCACGGGCTGTCGCCACAGCCACCAGGCGGGCAGCACGCCCACACCGAGGACGGTGAACACCAGTCGGGGTGACAACAAATCGGCCACTTCGTGTGTGTCGGTGTGCAGCACGTTGAGCAGCATGCCGGGGTCGATCACCGTGGAAAACGCCAACATGAAGTGCGTGCTGCAGGCGGCCGTGAGCAGCAAAACCACGGCCACCGGTTTGAACACCCGGGGTCCGGCCAAAAGGCTCAGCACCCCTGTCAGTACGGCGGTCAACCAAATGCCGAGTCCCAGCCCAAACAACAGGCCGCGTGGGCTGGCCAACTCGGGCAAAGAGGCCAGTTGGCGCCACAGCGCGGTGTTGCCCACTGACGCCAGCCACAGGGCCGCCAGCACCACGAGGGTTGGCAAAGGCCACTCGGGCGGGTGTTTGAACCGGATGAACGAGAGAGGCTGTGGCGTGCGGGTGGCGGGCACCCGCGCAGGCAAGGACAGTGACATGGGCGCGATCAGGGCAAGCGGTGCGTGTGTCCAATACACACGGCAACGCAGGCTAGAAGCGCAGGGTTAAGTGGACCTTAACGAGGGGTGCAAGGGTGGCTGGGTGTCGGCTGGCCACACCACCGCATGGCGGGTGGTCCAAGGGGGCTCGGCCTTCACCACTTCCCAGCGGGCACCGTGCCGTGCCGCGATGCGCTTGACGAGGGTCAGCCCAAGGCCCAGCCCCGTGCTGGCCGGTTGAGCGCCGTGGGGTGCACCGTTGTCTTCAACCGCCAGCGTGAGCCGGTGGCCAGGCCGGGCCAGCGTGACCCGCACCTGTGTGCCCCGGGGGGTGTGCCGCAGGGCGTTGTCCACCAGGTTGCGCACCGCCAGTTCCAGCAGCAGGGGGCGGCCGGGCAGGGTGAAGCGGGTGGTGTCAGGGGCCACTTCCAGGGCCAGCTCGTGTCCGCTGTCGTGAGCGGCTTGGGCGTGTTGGGCCACCACGCGTTTGAGCAGGTCGGCCAGGCACACCGGCTGCACATCGCCGTCGCCCTGACGTTGGGCGCGGGCAAAGGCCAGCAGTTGCGACAGGATGTTGCCGGCGTGCAGTGCCTGGTTTTCCAGTGTCAGCGCGGCGGCCGTGCGTTCGGCGTTGTCGGCACCGTGGACCACTGCATGGGCTTGGAGGCTGATGGCGGTCAGGGGGGTGCGCAGTTCGTGTGCAATGTCAGAGGCAAACGCACGCTCTTGTTGCACCTGGGCGTCCAGTCTGTCCACGAGGGCGTTGATGGCCGTGACCGCGCTGGAGAAGTCATCGAAGCGGTGTTGGCCGCTCAGCCGCTGGTGTTGTGACAGGTCCAGCCGGTCAATGTCGGCGGACAAGCGTTGCAACGGGCGCAGCCCGCGCCGCAGGGCCCAGGCCAGCAGCCACGCCACCAGTGGCAGCACCACCAGGGCCGGTTGGGCGATGTCTTCGGCCATGTCGCGGCCCAAGGCCTCGCGCGCGCCCATGTCCATCACCACCGTCACGCGGCGGCCGTCTGCGCGCAGCGGATCGGTGGCGGTGTAGTGCCGCCAGTGCCGGGCTTGGCCCTGAACCGTCACTTCCTGGGTGTGGTAGCCCGGCGCAACGGGTGTCACCCACTCCCCGGCCAGGCCATGCGAGTCGACGACCAGTGCGCCGTTTTCCCACACCAGCACGGCTTGTGGTGGTTCGTGGCTGTTGTCGTCGGGCTTGAGGGCATCGGGCCGAGCGGGTGTGGGCTGGGTGGGCAGCGCTGGCAGCTGGGGCAATTCCATCCACAGCTGAGCCCATGCGGCCAGCTGCCCATCGCCAATTTCATCGGCCTCTTGCAGGCCGGTGTGGTAGGCCATGGCCGCCAGCGCGGCCCAGGTGCCTGCCATGGCCACCAACGTCCACATCCACAGATGCCGCCACAAGGGCGCGCGTTGAGGCGGCGGCGGGGTGTTCATGGGCCGATGTCGCGGGCCAGAAAATAGCCCATGCCGCGCAGGGTTTTGATGAAGCCTTCGCCCAGCTTGCGCCGCAGGTGGTGGATGTGCACCTCAATGGCATTGCTGTCGAGCTCTTCGCCAAAGCCGTACACGGCGGCTTCCAGCCGGGCGCGGTCGAGCACTTCGCCCTGCGATTGCATCAGGGCCAGCAGCACGCTGAACTCGCGCGCGCCCACGCTCACGGGCTGGCCGGCTTTTGCCACGGTGCGTTTGGCGGGGTCGATGGACACGTCGCCGTGTGTGATGAGGGGGCTGGCGCGCCCGGTGGCTCGGCGCATGGCCACCCGCAGGCGGGCCAGCAACTCGTTCACATCGAAAGGCTTGCTCAGGTAGTCGTCGGCCCCGCCGTCGAGCCCGGTGATGCGGTCGGGCACGGCGTCGCGTGCGGTCATGATGAGCACCGGCAGGTCGGGCCGGGGCAGGTCGGTGCCTCCGCCACTGCGCAGCCTGGCCGCTCGGGCGCGGACCTTGCGCAGCAGGTCCATGCCATCCCCGTCTGGCAGGGTGAGGTCGAGCAGCACGGCGTCAACGGGCTCGCAGGTCAGCACGGCCCAGGCCTGGGACAGGGTGGGCGTGCAATCGACCGCGTGCCCGGCCTGCTTCAAGGCCGCTTGCAGGCCTGTGGCAATGCCCGGGTCGTCTTCCACCACCAGCAGGCGCATGGGTCACCACCCCAGTCCAAGGCGCAGCGGCAGGTACACGGCCATGCCCACCACGATGGTGCCCAGTACCCCGCGTTGTTTGAAAAACCAGGCCGATCCGGCAACCACGGCAAACACCCGGGCGTCCTGCCAGGTGGCCATCAGCGCGCCCTGGCTCATCACCACTTCGGGGATGACCACCGCGCCCAGCGCCGCTATTGGGGCGTATTGCAGGCCGCGCTGCGCCCAGTGGGGCAGCGACCAGGGTTTGTCTGACAAAAAGAACAGGCAGCGTGTGAGCACCGTCACCCCCGTGAGGCAGGCAATGGTCAACAGCGTCCAGCCGTCGGTCTGGCCGAAAGCGGGGAGTTCAGCCATGGTGAGCCTTCTCCCGCTGGCGGTCGAGCAGCAGCGACAGTCCCACGGCCACGCCAATGGCGACCACGATGTTGAGCTTGAGGGGCAGCGCCCAGGCCATCACCGCCGCCGCGCCCGACACGGCCATGGCCACGATGCGCAGAGGTGAGCTGGCCAGGGACAGCATCACCCCCAGCAGCGCCAGAATGCCCGCGAAGCCCAGCCCCCATTGGGTGGGAATGGCATGGGCCAGGGCGATGCCCGCCAGGCTGGCCCCCACCCACGCCACCCAGTTGATGCCGATGTTGCCCGCCAGGTAGGCCTGCTGGGCCACCAGCTCGGTGGGCGGGGTGGCGGCCGTCGGGGCGTGCGGGTAGCGTTTGGCAAAAAACACGTAGCTCAGGTCGGCCGTGAGGTAGCCGGTGATGAGCCGCTCGCGCAGCGACAGGTGCATGACGTAGGGCCGCAAATGCGCCGAAAACACCACGAAGCGCAGGTTCACGCAAAACGCGGTGGCCAGAATCACCCACAGCGGTGCCCCGGCGGCGATCAGCGGAATGGCGGCCAACTGGGCGCTGCCTGCGAACACCAGCAGCGTCATGGCCACGGCCTCGACAGGGCTCATGCCCGACTTGACCATCGCCACGCCGGTCATCAAGCCCCAGGCCCCGATGCCGGTGGCAACACTGGCCAGGTCGCGCACACCGGCCCAGTAGTCGGGGTGGCGGAAGTAGGCGGGTTTGTAAAACATGCACTCAGGCCGTGGGGCCGCCCAGCACCATGCCGGGCGCCAGTGGGCAGCCGCGCAGGAAATCGGCTGCGGGCAGGCGTTTGCCCCCGGCGCGTTGCAGGTGGGTGAGCACCAGCACGCCTTGGCCGGTTTGCACGCCGATGCCAGCCTCATTTATGAATAAAATACACCCAAAGCGCTTATCTGTATTCAATAGTTTGCTATCATTATTTTCATCTGCCACGGCACCCCACAGCTTGAACGTGTCGGTCCCCAGGGTGGTGCTGGCGCCGGGGAAGGGGTCAAACGCGCGGATGCGCCGGGCAATGGTGGTGGCGTTTTGGCCCCAGTCCACCGCGCTCTCGGCTTTGTCGATTTTGTGGGCGTAGGTCACGCCCTCGGCGGGCTGCGGCACGGGGTGCAGGCCCCCGCAGGCCGCCATTTCCAGGGCTTCCACCATCAGCCGTCCGCCCAGGGTGGCCAGGCGGTCGTGCAGCGTGGCGGTGGTGTCGGTGGGGGCAATGGCCAGGCGCTCATGCGCCAGCATGTCGCCCGTGTCCAGGCCTGCGTCCATTTGCATGAGGGTGACGCCGGTGTGGGCGTCCCCTGCCTCAATGGCGCGGTGAATGGGCGCGGCCCCGCGCCAGCGCGGCAGCAGTGAGGCGTGGATGTTCAGGCACCCCAGCCGGGGCAGGTCCAGCACCCACTGCGGCAAGATCAGGCCATAGGCGGCCACCACCAGCACGTCGGGCGCGGCGGCTTGCAAAGCGGCTTGGGCGGTGGCCGCTTCGTCGGGGTATTTGCCGTCGAGCCTCAGGCTGTGGGGCTGGGCCACGGGCATGTGGTGGTCGAGTGCGAATTGCTTCACGGGCGAGGCTTGCAGCTTCATGCCCCGGCCTGCGGGGCGGTCGGGCTGGGTCAGCACCAGGGGCACGTCAAAGCCGGCCGTGTGCAGGCGTTCCAGCGCCACCTTGGCAAACTCGGGCGTGCCTGCAAACGCCACGCGCAAGCGGCTGCGGGCTGCGGTGGTGGCGGGCATCAACGCCGCCCGCCTTCTTCTGCGGTGCGTTCGTCTTTCAGCTCTTTGTTCAGTTTGGTTTTGATGCGGTTGCGTTTGAGGGGCGACAGGTATTCCACAAACACCTTGCCCATCAGGTGGTCCAGCTCGTGCTGGAGGCACACGGCCAGCAGGCCTTCGGCTTCAATGGTCTGGGGTTTGCCGTGGCGGTCCAGCGCCTGCACACGCACGGCCACCGAACGCTCCACGCCGTCGTAAATGCCGGGCACTGACAGGCAGCCCTCGTCGCCCTTGTGGCGCTCAGGGCTGGCCCAGACGATGTCGGGGTTGATGAGCACCAGCGGCTGGTTGTGTTCTTCGCTCACGTCAATCACCACCAGGCGCTGGTGCACGTCCACCTGGGTGGCTGCCAGGCCGATGCCTTGGGCGTCGTACATGGTTTCCAGCATGTTGTCGATGAGGGGCTGCAGCTCAGGGCCCACCACCGCCACGGGCTTGGCCACGGTGTGCAAACGGGGATCGGGGTAACGCAGGATGTGCAAAATGGGCATGGCGGGCGTGAAAAGCAACAGGGCCCCGCCACAGGCAGGGCCCAGGGGGCCGAAAGGGATGTCGGTATTTTCGCCACTTTTGGGCCCATGCCGGGTGTGCCCCGCCCGGTTGTGTTGCCCCGCACAGGGCTTCAGCGCAAAATCCAAAGCCACTTACCCCATAGATATGAACGCCATGCCCCGTTTTTTTGCTGCCACGTCCCAGTCCGCGCCGCTCACGTCCGGGCGCTTGGCGGGGTGGCCTGGCAAGGCCCTGTGCACAGCCGCCGTGTTGGCGGCCTGGGCGGCGTCCCCGGCGCTTCACGCGCAAAACGCTCCCATCACCCCGCAGCAACGTGCCACGGCCAACCAAGTGGCCCAGTCGGGCGTGCCGTTGAGCGAGCTGGCCCCTAACGCACCCGAGCGCCACACCGTGGTGCGGGGTGACACCTTGTGGGCCATTTCCGGCCTGTTTTTGCGCAGCCCCTGGCGTTGGCCCGAGTTGTGGGGCATGAACCTGGACGGCATCCGCAACCCCCACCGCATTTACCCCGGGCAGGTGCTGGTGCTCGACACCTCCAGTGGCCGTGCCGTGTTGCGGGTGGCCGGCGCCGAGGCCGGCGGCGACCTGCCCACCGTGCGCGTGTCGCCACGCACGCGCTACGAGTCGTTGGCCGAGTCGGCCATTCCCCCCATTTCCATGCAGGCCATCGAGCCCTTTCTGACCGAGGCCCTGGTGGTCAACGGCGATGAGTTTGCCCAGGCCCCGCGTTTGGTGGCGGCACAGGAAGGGCGCGTGTTGCTCAGCCGTGGCGACCGTGCCTATGCGCGTTCGCTGCTGGGCGCCGATGGTGAAGGTGCACTCAGCATGGCGCGTGGCAACCCCCGCCAGTTCCGCGTGTTTCGCACGGCCACGCCGCTGAAAGACCCGACCACGGGCGAGGTGCTGGGTTTTGAAGCGCAGTACGTGGGGCGCGTGCAGCTGGTGCGGGACGAACAGCTCCACCAGGTGCCTGGCAAAGACGGCAAGCTGGAAGCCGAAATTGTGCCTGCCACGGTAGACATCACGGCCACCAAAGAAGAAATGCGGGCCGGTGACCGCATGCTGCCCGAGCCCCCGCGTGACTTCAGCCTGTTTGTGCCCCGCGCGCCCGAGCAGGAGCAGTCGGGTCAAATCGTGTCCGTGTACGGCAACGCGGTGAGCTACGCCGGGCAAAACCAGGTGGTGGCCATCAACCGGGGCACCGAGCACGGCATGGCCCCCGGCCATGTGCTGGCGGTGTTGAAAGACGGGCAACGGCTGCAAGACCGCACCGACGGCCAACGCGCCACCATTCGCCTGCCGGCCGAGCGCAATGGCCTGATGGTGGTGTTCCGGGCGTTTGAGCGCGTGTCTTACGGGCTGGTGCTGCAAATCAGCGACGGCGTGAAAGTGGGCGACCGTTTCACCAACCCCTGATCCGCCAGCCCGATGGACCTTCACGACACAGACCTGGCGGCCTGGCTTCGCCTGCGCCTCACACCTGGCGTGGGCGACACCAGCGCCCGCAAGTTGCTGGCGGCACTGGGGCTGCCCAGCCAGGTGTTGGCCCAGCCGGTGTCGGTGCTGCGCCAGGTGGTCAGCGCCGCCCAGGCCGAGGCCTTGCAAACCCCGCCTGAGGGCTTTGACGCGCAGTGGGCGGCCACCCAGGCCTGGCTGGCCCAAAGCGACCGTCACCACCTCCTGACCTTGTCTGACCCGGCCTACCCCCGGGAGCTGCTGGAAACCGCCGACCCACCGCTGTTGCTGTTTTTGATGGGCAATGCCGACTTGCTGGCCCACCCGCAGCGCCTGGCGGTGGTGGGCAGCCGCAACCCCACCCCACAGGGGGCACAAAACGCACACGACTTCGCACAGGCGCTGGCCGCCGCAGGCGTGTGTGTGGTGTCGGGCATGGCGCTGGGGGTGGACGGCGCCGCCCACAGCGGCGCGCTGGACGCGGGTGGAGCCACCGTGGCCGTGGTCGGCACCGGACTGGACCGGGTGTACCCCAGCCGCCACCGGGCCTTGGCCCACCGCATCGCGCAAACCGGTCTGTTGGTCAGTGAATTTGTGCTGGGCACGCCACCCACACCCGCCAACTTTCCCAAGCGCAACCGCATCATTGCGGGCCTGAGCCAAGGCACCCTGGTGGTGGAGGGCGCGCTGGCCTCGGGGTCGTTGATCACGGCACGCCTGGCTGCCGAGATGGGGCGCGAGGTGTTTGCCATTCCCGGCTCCATCCACGCGCCCCAGGCCAAAGGCTGCCACGCCTTGATCCGGCAAGGGGCCAAACTGGTGGAGTCGGCACAAGACGTGCTGGAAGACCTGCGGTTTGTGGTGCCCGGCGTCATCACCAGCGCCGAGGAGCAAGGCGGCTCGGCGTCTGAGGGTTCAGTCGATGCGCCACCCGGTGTGTCAGGCGACCAGGCCTCGCTGTTGCAGGCCATGGGGCATGAACTGGTGGGCTTGGATGCCTTGCAGGCCCGAACCGGTTGGCCCACGGCGCAGTTGCAAGCGGCATTGCTGGAGTTGGAGCTGGACGGCCACGTCTCCCGCAGCCCTGGTGGGCTTTTCCAGCAGCTGGTGCGCGGTTGACGCCCGCATGGCTGCCGGTCAGTGGAGCAGGCGTTCCGGGTTGGCTTCGAGTTTTTCCAGCGCGGCGCGGGTGGCTCGCACGGTGAGGGTTTCGGTCTCGGCGGGCATCAGCAGGCCCGCTTGCAGGTAAGCCGCCACCCGTGTGGTCTGGATCAGGAAACAGCGCTGCTGGGGGGTGGTGAACAGGCACAGTTGCCCACGCTGGCTGCGCCAGGCCAGTTGCACCTGGTGAAGGCCGCCGTTGTGGTCCAGTTGAAACCAGGTGCCCAGTTGCAGCGCTTGCGCCCAGTCCCGGTCCATTTCACCGGTCACGGCGCCACCGGTGGTGATGACCTCGATGTGGGACGCGTCCACGCCGGTGATTATTTCAATGCTCTCCTGGTCCAGCTCCAGGTCCCCCACACCGTCTTGGGGCAAGAAGTCTTCCAGCGCCGACAGGTTGCGCGTGACCGCAGCCAGTTGGGCCGCCGGGATGCTTTCGGTGCGCGACATGAAGGCATCGGCCATGGTGTCGCTCAATGCCTTGATGTGTCCTTCTTGTGCGGCGGTGTCCAGCCCCAGCAGCCCCATGCCTTTGCGCAGCCGTGCCAGCAAACCCGGCAATTGTGAAATGGCCTGGGCCCGCTCGGCCCGCGTGGGCTTGGCGCTGGCGGCCCACAGCAAGTCGCTGGCGGTTTGCTTGAGTGCCACCATGTCGGCGTGTTTGGCCCCGAACTTCACGGTGGCCACGGCCAGCACTTCGGTCCACACTTTGAACAGAAAGTCGCGCACATCGTCGCGCACGGGCATGTCGTTGAGCAGTTTGCGCAGCTCGATGGTGTATTGCACCGCCAGCGTTTCTTTTTGCTCCACCTGTTGCGCCACCGTCACGAGTTTGCCTGCCGGACCCTGGGCTTGCAGGTGGCTCGACAGAAACGCCTGGAACTCGTCCAGCACCAGTTGGAACACGCGCCGCCCGGTTTCGGGGTATTGCTCGATGACCTGTACGATGCGGCGAATTTCCCCTTCCAGGGCCTGGCCGCTGACTTCTGACAGGGTGGCGTCAAACCCCAGTGCACACGAGCCCATGCGGTCGATCAGGCGGCGTGCAGGGTGCTGAATCGAGCCGAAAAAATCGGGCTCTGCCAGCGCCACGCGCAGCACGGGAATTTGCAGACGCGCAAACCAGATGCGCAAGGTGGCCTGGATGCGGTCTTCCGCCAGGATGCTCTGGAACATCAAGGCCACCACTTCGATGGTGGCCTTTTCGTTGGGGTTCTGGGCCGCTTGTTTCAGTTCGGTGCTGCGTTGGCGCACCCACTCGGTGGCTTGCAGCAACTCTTGCGCGTCCCCCACCTGCGCGACACCTTGCAATTGGGTTGCCTGGAGCAGGGATTGCAGCGCGGGTGAACGGGGCACCTGTGCCGCTGTCTCAGGGGTCGTGGCGGACGGCGCGCGCTCGCCCAGCAACCGTGTCAGGCGGTCGATCAAGGCCTGGGCTTGTTGGCGTGTCTGGCTCCAAGCCTCGGTGTGAGAGGCCTGCGTCCGTCCCATGTCACCCAGGTGGGCGGTGGGGGCAAATGCCACACCCCTTGTGGCGGGTATGGGCAAGGTGTTGCGGGCGGTGCTTTCGTAAGGCCCGTTCGGCGCGTTGCCGGGGCCAGCTGTTGCAGAAGGGGCTTTGCGGACCGCGTGTTTGAGTTCGATCTCCGGCACCACGCCGTTGCTGACCAGAAAGCGGTTGGCTTCCTGGTAGGCCTCGGCCAGTTTCTGGCCGCAACTGGGGAGAACCACGCTGACCAGCATTTTCCAGGTGTCACGGGACAGCCCCGCGTGCACCCACTCGTCCAGAATGACTTTGGCCAGGGCTTCGGGGCGCACCACGTCAGTGGCTGGGAGCTCGGTGCGGCTTTCTGCAAATAACAGACGCACCCGCAAGTCGGCCCAGGCCTGGGAGGCCACGTCGTGCACGGCCAATGCGAGTTTGGATGCCTGCAGTTGGTCTTCTACCGCTTCGGTGGCCAGCAACTCCAGCCTGCCGGGCACGGTGTGCCCGGCGTGGGGTGTGTGGCGTGTTTGAAGGCTTTGCTGGAGGGCCGCGCGCACGCCGTCAGTCCAGGTGCGGGACAGTTGGTCGAACTCGGTCAGCGTGTCCCGCGCCATTTGCATGTCCCGCACGGTCATGGCGTTGTCCATCCGGGTGTTGAGGTGGTCGCGCACGTCTTGGCACACTTTGGGCAGCAGCAGCCCCACCTGCGCACAAAAGCGCTGGCGGGCAACTTGGGCCAATGCCATCAGGGGTGCAGCAGGCGACACAGGTGGAGCAGCCTCATGAACAGCGCAAACACATGGGCGGTGGTGCAAGCGCGTGGGCTGTTCAGGCCGATGCGCCGTGGTTGGGGTCGTCCGGACTGCCTTCGCGCTTTTCGGGTTTGATCAGGTCTTCGCGTTTGATGCCCAGCCACATGGCCACCGCCGCCGCCACAAAAATGGACGAATAGATGCCAAACAGAATACCAATGGTCAACGCCAGCGCAAAATAAAACAGCGTGGGCCCGCCGAACAGCAGCATGGACAACACCATGATTTGCGTGGAGCCGTGTGTGATGATGGTGCGGCTGATGGTGGAGGTGATGGCGTGGTCGATCACCTGCACGGGCGTCATCTTGCGCTGCTTGCGGAAGGTTTCGCGGATGCGGTCAAACACCACCACCGATTCGTTCACCGAATAGCCCAGCACAGCCAGCACGGCTGCCAGCACGGGCAGCGAAAACTCCCACTGGAAAAACGCGAAGAAGCCCAGGATGATGATCACGTCGTGCAAGTTGGCGATGATGGCCGACACGGCGTATTTCCACTCGAAGCGCAGCGCCAAGTAAACCATGATGCCGATCACCACCAGGGTGAGGGCGGTCAAGCCGTCTTGTGCGAGTTCTTTGCCCACCTGAGGGCCCACAAATTCGGTGCGGCGCAGGGCCACTTCGGTGTTGTCGGTGGTCAGCGCGGCCATCAGGGCCTCGCTTTGCTGGCCCGAGGTTTGCCCGGCCACGGGGGGCAGGCGCACCATCACGTCGCGCGAGGTGCCGAAGTTTTGCACCATCACGTCGTGGTAGCCCAGCTTGGCCACCACGTCGCGCACGCGGTTGAGATCGGCAGGTTGCTGGTACGCCACCTCGACCACCGTGCCCCCGGTGAACTCCACCGACAGGGCCAGGCCTTTGGTGAACAGGAAGAACACCGCCGCCAGAAAGGTGATGAATGAGAAGGCGTTGAGCACCAACGCGTGGCGCATCAGGGGGATGTCCTTGCGGATTTTGAACAGTTCCATGCTGAGGGCTCCGGGTCAGTCTGCTTTGGCCACGGCGGTGGCATTGGGGGCGGGGGCATCGGGCTTCCACACGGTGCCGATGGACACGCCCTTGAGTTTTTTCTGCCGCCCGTACCACAGGTTGACCAGTCCGCGCGAGAAGAACACGGCCGAGAACATGGAGGTCAGGATGCCGATGCAGTGCACCACCGCAAAACCCCGCACCGGGCCCGAGCCGAACAGCAGCAGTGCAATACCGGCGATCAGGGTGGTGATGTTGGAGTCAAGAATGGTGCCCCAGGCGCGGTCGTACCCGGCGTGGATGGCCGCCTGGGGCGACGCGCCGTTGCGCAATTCTTCGCGCACGCGTTCGTTGATCAGCACGTTGGCGTCAATGGCCATGCCCAGCGCCAGGGCCATGGCGGCCATGCCGGGCAGCGTGAGGGTGGCTTGCAGCATGGACAAAATGGCCACCAGCAGCACCAGGTTGAAGGCAAGCGCCACGCTGGAGAACACACCAAACAGCATGTAGTACACGCTCATGAACGTGGCCACGGCCAGGAAGCCCCACAACACGCTGTTGAAGCCTTTGGCAATGTTTTCGGCGCCCAGGCTGGGGCCGATGGTGCGTTCTTCAATGATGTCCATGGGCGCAGCCAGCGAGCCTGCGCGCAGCAGCAGCGCGGTGTCGGTGGCTTCGACCGTGGTCATGCTGCCGGAAATCTGCACACGGCCACCACCAATTTCGCCACGGATCACGGGCGCCGTCACCACTTCGCCTTTGCCTTTTTCAAACAGCAGGATGGCCATGCGTTTGCCGATGTTGTCGCGGGTCACGTCGCGGAAGATGCGCGAGCCCTTGGCATCCAGCGTCAGGTGCACGGCCGACTCTTGCGTCTGGCTGTCGAAGCCCGCCTGGGCATCGGTCAGGTTTTCGCCGGTCAGCACCACTTGGCGCTTGGTGATGACGGGGCGGCCACTGCGGTCCAGGTGGCGCTCGGAGCCAAAGGGCACGGCTGCGGCGCCGGTTTCGGCGGCACGGCCTTCACTGCTTTCGTCCACCATGCGCAGCTCCAGCGTGGCGGTGCGGCCCAGGATGTCTTTGGCTTTGGCCGTGTCTTGCACGCCCGGCAGTTGCACCACGATGCGGTCTTGCCCCTGCTGCTGGATCACCGGTTCGGCCACACCCAGTTCGTTGATGCGGTTGTGCAAGGTGGTGATGTTTTGCTTCAGCGCCTGCTCCTGCACTTTGCGGGCCGCTTCGGGTTTCACGGTCAGGGTCAGGCGCACGTCGGCGCCATCGGCGGCTTCGGCCACCGCCAAGTCGGCAAACTGGTCTTGCAACAGGTTTTTGGCCTGTTGGGCGGTGGCTGCGTCGCGCAGCTTCAGCTCCAGGGCCTGGCCGTTGCGTTGCACGCCCCCATGGCGGATGCCTTTTTCGCGCAGCGCCAGGCGCAGGTCGCCCGCAAACACCTCGGCTTTTTTGGTCAGCGCGCCTTGCATGTCCACTTGCAGCAAGAAATGCACGCCACCGCGCAAGTCCAGGCCCAGGTACATGGGGTTGGCGTGGAACGCCTGCAGCCAGGTGGGGGTGCGGGGCAGCAGGTTCAGGGCCACCACGTGGCTGGGGTTGGCCGCGTCGGGGTTGAAGGCTTTTTCCAGCGCGTCGCGGGCTTTGAGCTGGGTGTCGGTGTCGTTGAAACGCGCCTTGATCGAGGTGCCGTCCATCTGGATCAGGCTGGCTGCCACGCCGCTGCTTTGCAGGGCTTGCTCCACCTTGGTCAGCGTGCCGCTGTCCACCTTCACCGTGGCCTTGGCCGACGACACCTGTACCGCAGGCGCTTCGCCAAACAGATTGGGCAAGCTGTAAATGCTGCCCACAAGCAGCATCACCAGGATGACCACGTACTTCCAGATGGGGTAACGGTTCATGGAAAAGGCACCAATTTCAAAAACATCAAAGGCGGCGGGACACCTGAAGCCCGGGCTGCGCCTGGGTGGGTGTCCGCGCCGCCATCGGGCACGCGGGGCGTGGAATTACTTGACGGAGCCTTTGGGCAGCACTTGCACCACGGCGGAGCGCTGGAATTGCACTTCCACGCCGCTGGCCACTTCCACGTGCACGTGGCTGTCACCCAGCTTGGTGATTTTGCCCAGCATGCCACCGCCCAGCACCACTTCGTCGCCCTTGGCCAGGGCTTCGATCATGGATTTGTGCTCTTTGGCCTTTTTCATCTGGGGGCGGATCATCACAAAGTACAGCACCACAAACATCAGCACCAGGGGCAACATGCCCATCAACGTGCTTTGGGTGTCGCCAGCAGCGGCGGTTTGGGCGAAGGCGGAAGAAATGAACACAGGGAACTCCAGAAGTAAGGCGGTGACACGCGCCCGGCAGGCGCACAAGCAACCGGCAATTGTAGGCCGCTGGTCGGTTTTCAAGGCCGGTGTGGGGCCGTGTGGGGGCAAAGCCCCACCCTCTGTGGGGGTGGGTGGGGTTTTAATGTGTAGCTGACTTCCTATGTCAGTAAAGCGCTAGATGCCAAAAAAGCTTCAAATTTTCCGGGTGTCGCTGCGCCACTGGGACAGCAGGCCGTTCCAGCGTTGGCGCGCGGCGCGCAGGTTGCGCTCTTTCACATGGCCAAAGCCTTTGATGGCCTCGGGCACCTGGGCCAGTTCCAGTGCCAGGGCATGGTTGCCTGCGTTCAGCCCGGCCAGCAGCTCGGTCACGGTGGCGCGGTAGTCGGCCACCAGCTGGCGTTCGCTGCGGCGCTCGGCCGTGCGGCCGAACAGGTCGAAGGCTGTGCCGCGCAGGGCTTTGAGCGGTGCCAGCAGCTTGAACACGGTCTGCACGGCGGGCCCAAACTTTTGTTTCACCCGCTCGCCTTTGTCGTTGGTCTTGGCGATCAGTGGCGGGGCCAGGTGGTGGTGCAGGCGGTAGCCGGGTTCGAACATGGCGGCCAACTTGTCGTGGAACGCGGCCTGGGTGTGCAGGCGGGCCACCTCGTACTCGTCTTTGTAGGCCATGAGTTTGGCCAGGTTGCGGGCCACGGCCTCGGTCAGGCTGGTTTTGCCCAAGGGGGCTTCGGCCGTTTGCACCTGGGCCACGAACTGCCGGTAGCTTTGGGCATACGCCGCGTCCTGGTGGGCGGTGAGCAGCTCCACGCGGCGGGCCACGGTGTGCGCCAGCGTTTCACGCTTGTGCAGCGTCACGGTTTGGGTGGGGGCCAGCAGCCGTTGCACGGCGGGCCAGTCGTGTGCGGCCTGGCGGCCCCACTCGAACGCGGCTTTGTTCGCGTCCACGGCCACGGCATTCAACTCGATGGCGCGCAGCAGGGCGGTGCGGGTCAGCGGTATCCAGCCCTTTTGCCAGGCGTAGCCCAGCACCATGGGGTTGACGTAGAGCGTGTCGCCCATGAAGGTGCGGGCCATGGCCTCGGCATTGAACAGCCCCAGGTCGCTGGGGGCCACGGCTTGCGAGATGGCGGCCACGCAACCGTCAGACGGGTTGGCCCAGTTGCCGTCTTTCACAAACGCGGCGGTGGGCGCACTGTGGCTGTTGAGCACCACACGTGTGCGCCCGGCTTGCAGGCGCAGCAGGGAGTCTTTGCTGGCGGCCACCAGCGGGTCGCAGCCCAGCACCAGGTCGGCGGCGGCCTGGCCCACGCGGGTGGTGAAAATGTGGTCTTGGCTGGGGCCAATGAGCACGTGGCTCCAGGTGGCTCCGCCTTTTTGCGCCAGGCCTGCCGCGTCTTGTGTGACGATGCCTTTGCCTTCCATGTGCGCGGCCACACCCAGCAACTGGCCGATGGTGATGACCCCCGTGCCGCCCACCCCGGCCACCACCATGCCGCACACCTGGGTCAGCGGGGCCAGGACGGGCTCGGGCAGTTGGGGGTGGGGGAAGCTGGCGCCCGCTTGCGCGCTGGCTTTCTTTTTGAATTTGCCCTGCACCGTGACGAAGCTGGGGCAAAAACCATTGAGGCAGCTGAAGTCCTTGTTGCAGCTGCTTTGGTTGATGGTGCGTTTGCGCCCGAACTCGGTCTCCAGCGGCTCGATGCTCAGGCAGTTGCTTTGCACGCCGCAGTCGCCACAGCCTTCGCACACGGCTTCGTTGATGACCACCGTGGTGTCGGGCATGGCCAGGGTGCCGCGTTTGCGGCGGCGGCGTTTTTCGGTGGCGCAGGTCTGGTCGTAAATGAGGACGGTGGTGCCTTTGATGTCGCGAAACGCGCGTTGCACGCGGTCAAGTTCGTCGCGGTGGTGGATGTCAATGCCCGCAGGCAGGCCCAGCACGCCGTCGTATTTTTCAGGCTCGTCGGTGACGATGCAGATTTTCTGGGCTCCCTCGGCCCGCATGCTTTGCGCGATCTGCACCACGCTGTGGCCCTCTGGCCTTTCCCCCACTTGCTGGCCGCCGGTCATGGCCACGGCGTCGTTGTACAAAATTTTGTAGGTGATGTTCACACCCGCCACAATGCTTTGCCGCACCGCCAGCAGTCCACTGTGGAAATAGGTGCCGTCGCCCAGGTTGGCGAACATGTGTGTGTCGGTGCTGAACGGGGCCTGGCCCACCCAGGGCACCCCTTCGCCACCCATTTGGGTGAAGCCCACGGTGGCGCGGTCCATCCAGATGGTCATGTAGTGGCAACCAATGCCGGCCATGGCGCGCGAGCCTTCAGGCACCCGGGTGCTGGTGTTGTGCGGGCAGCCCGAACAAAACCAGGGCTGGCGCTCGGCCCCGGCGGGCACCTTCAGGGTCAACAGGGCGCGGTCTTTGGCGTCGAGAACGGCCACGTGGGCATCCATACGGGCGGCCACATCGTCGGGCACGCCCAGTTTTTTCAAGCGCTGGTGAACAGCTCGGGCAATGAGCGCGGGCGACAGGTCGGCGTTGGCGCGCAGCAGGGTGTGGGCGCTGGGGTTGGGCATGCTCCACTCGCCACCCGAAAAATCGCCCTCCACCTCGTTGAACTTGCCCAGCACGTTGGGCCGCACGTCGGCGCGCCAGTTGTACAGCTCTTCTTTCAGCTGGTATTCGATGACCTGGCGTTTTTCTTCCACCACCAGGATTTCCCGCAGGCCGGTGGCGAACTCGCGGGTGGTCTGGGCCTCCAGAGGCCACACCACGCCCACTTTGTGCAGGCGCAGGCCCACACGCTGGCAGGTGGCGGTGTCCAGTCCCAGGTCGGCCAGGGCTTGGCGGGTGTCGTTGTAGGCCTTGCCGCTGGCCATGATGCCGAAGCGGTCTGCCGGGCCCTCGATGACGTTGTGGTTCAGCCGGTTGGCGCGGATGTAGGCCAGCGCGGCGTACCACTTGTGGTCAAACAGCCGGGCTTCCTGGTCCAGCGGGTGGTCGGGCCAGCGGATGTGCACGCCGCCGGGGGGCATGGGGAAGTCGGGCAGCAGAATTTGCACCCGCTCGGGCGACACGTCGGCGGTGGCGCTGGACTCCACGATTTCCTGGATGGTCTTCATGCCGGCCCACACGCCGGCGTAGCGGCTCATGGCCAGTGCGTGCAGGCCCAGGTCGAGAATTTCCTGCACATTGGCCGGGAAAAACACTGGCAGGCCGCAGGCCTTGAAGATGTGGTCGCTCTGGTGCGCGGCGGTGGAGCTTTTGCTGATGTGGTCGTCGCCTGCCACCGCCAGCACGCCGCCCCAGGGGGTGGTGCCAGCCATGTTGGCGTGTTTGAACACGTCGCTGCAGCGGTCCACGCCCGGGCCTTTGCCGTACCAGATGCCGAACACGCCGTCGAACTTGTTGGACCCGGGTGGCGCAAAACCCAGCTGCTGTGTGCCCCACAGCGCGGTGGCAGCCAGCTCCTCGTTCACCCCCGGCTGGAACACGATGTTTTGGGCCTGCAGGTGCTTGGCGGCTTTTTGCAGCGCCTGGTCATACCCTCCCAGTGGCGAGCCCCGGTAGCCGCTGATGAAACCCCCGGTGTTTTTGCCTGCCAGCGCGTCGCGCTGGCGTTGCATCATGGGCAGCTTCACCAGGGCTTGTACCCCGCTCATGAAGGCGCGCCCCCGTTCCAGGCTGTATTTGTCGTCCAGGCTGACGGTGGCCAGGGCGTGTTCAAAGGACTCTGGCAGGTCGCGCAGCGCGTGAGAGGGCAGGGGGGCGTTCATGGGTATCTCCTTGTTATGGGGCAAAAGTGTAGGATGAAGGCGGCGACAGGTGTTTGCGTTTCGTGCCCTGAAAATGCCTGATTGAGAAAGAATATTTCGCCATAATCCATTTATGGAAACACTTGATAAGTTTGACCTTGCCATCCTGCAAGAATTGCAGCAAGACGGCCGCCTGACCAATGCCGAGCTGGCCAACCGCGTGGGCCTGTCGGCCGCGCCCTGCTGGCGGCGGGTGCGCGCGCTGGAGGAGGCGGGCTTCATCCTGGGTTACCGCGCCGAGCTGGACCGCCGAAAAATGGGCCTGGGTGTGTTGGCCTTTGTGCGCGTGGACGCCGAGCGCAACACCGGCGACGCCACCCGCCAGCTGGAAGAGGCCATACGGCAGTTGCCCGAGGTCATTTCCTGCCACTACATCAGCGGCAACGGCACGTTCGAGCTGCAAGTGGTGGCGCAAGACCTGGACGGTTTTTCGCGCTTCGCGCTTCACAGCCTCATCAACCTGCCCAACGTGAAAGACCTGCACACCAGCTTTTCGCTGGGCGAAGTCAAGGCAGCAGGCCCACTGCCGCTGGGGCATTTGTTGCGTTTGCAACGCTCGCCCGTTGCCTGATGCCTGGGCACCCAAAACCGAAGGGCGCTGCAAGTCAGAATGACGGCCTGGCGCGTTACAGTCGTTTTGGCTTTTCTCCACTGCCCTTTGCCATGCTTTTGTTTTTGGTACCTGTGACATGCTCTTGACCCGCATTGCCGTTGTGCTGGCAGTGGCCGTGACCTATGTGCTCGCGGGCTGGCTGTCTTTGAAAATGGCCATTCCACCGTATTACGTGTCGCTGGTGTTTGTCCCTGCTGGCATTGCATTGGGGGCCGCGCTGGTGTTTGGATGGCCCAGTTGGGTGGGGGTTGCCCTGGGGTCGCTCGGCGTGCAGTGGCTGGCCAGCGACCTGGCCAGTTCTGCCCAGCTGCCCTGGACTTTGCTGGTGTCGCCTTTGGCCGCTGCGTTGCAAGCCAGTGGCACGGCTTGGGCCGTGCGGCATTGGGTGGGTTACCCGGGGGAGTTTGACAACCCTCGCCGCACCCTGTTGTTCTTGTTGGTGCTGGTGCCTGCGGGCCATTTGCTCAATGCCAGCTTGTCGGTGCCCTTGCTGGTGCACACCGGGGTGGTGCCTGTGGCAGACGCGTGGTTCAGCTGGTGGGCTTGGTGGCAAGGGGACACCCTGGGGGCTTTGCTGTTCACCCCGCTGGTGTTGGCGGCTTTTGGGCAGCCTGCCCAGGCGTGGCGCCCCCGTCTGAAAACCGTGGCCTTGCCGATGCTGGCGGCGTTGGTGGTCGTTGGGTCGGCTTTCTTGCAGATCCAGCGCACGGAGCAAGAAAACCTCACCCAGCGGTTTCAGCAAGAATCCAGTTTGATGACCGAGCGTTTGCAGCGCCGGTTGAATGCCCAAACCGACGCCGTGATGGCCGTCACCCGGCTGATGGAGGTGGTGGGGGGCAGCGACCCTGACGAGTTCCGCCTGGCCACCAGTGTGTGGTTGCAGCGCTATGGGGGAACGCAAAACTTCGGCTGGAGCCCTTTGGTGCGTCACCCGGACCGGGTCCGGTTCGAACATTCCGCTTCGGCCATGCTGGGAGACTCGTATGCCATCAAAGGCCGTCGCCCCACTGGGGAGACCTTTGCAGCCCCCCCGTCGGAGCGGTATTTGCCCATCCGTTTCGTAGAGCCTCTGGACACCAACCGCTCGGTGCTGGGGCTTGACGTGCTGGTGCTGTCGGCCACGGCCAATGCGGCTTCCCGTGCCATGGCTTCCCGCATGCCCCAGGTGACCGAGGCCATTCGCCTGGTGCAAGAGCCGGGTGACCAGCGTGGTGTGGTGCTGTACCAGGCGGCCCGTTACCCGCAGGTGGACGGCAACGCTTTGGTGCCCACGCCTTTGCTGGGGGTGGTGTCGGCGGTGTTTCGCATGGACGACGTGCTTCAGGCTGCGCTGGAGGGTGAAGAGTTGTCCTACCTGCGCGTGTGTTTGCTCGACCCCGCAGCCGGGTCTGGCAACCAGCGTTTGGCCGGGGCACCCGGGTGTGGCGGGCATGACGCCAAGACCGCCCGCTTTTTCAGTTCGCAACCGGTGGAGTTCGGGGCGCGCACCTGGTTGTTTCAAGTCAGCTCGGGGCCCACGTTCGAGAGCCGTGCCCGGGGGTGGACCGCCTGGGGGATCTTGACGGTGAGTTTGATGGCGGTGGCCATGCTGGGTTTGTTTTTGCTGGTCATCACGGGCCACGCCCGGCGCACCGAGCGTCTGGTGGACGAGCGCACCACCGAGCTGGCCCGCAGCAACGCTGTGCTGCAAGAGCTGGCCCATTTCGACACCCTGACCGGCCTGCCCAACCGCGCCCACTGGCTGCAGGAGGCCCGGGCCGCTGTCGAGACCGCCCGCATCGAAGGCGATCACCTGGCCGTGCTGTTTGTGGACCTGGACCGTTTCAAAGACGTGAACGATGCCATGGGGCACAGCGTGGGCGATTTGTTGCTGAAAGCCGTGGCCACCCGTCTGAAAAGTTGTTTGCGTTCACGTGACGTGTTGGCCCGGCAGGGGGGCGACGAATTTGTGGTGCTGCTGCGCTGGCTCAAAAGCCGCGAAGCCGCTGCCGCTGTGGCCGCCAAGATGGTGGAGGTGCTGACCGAACCCTTCAGCCTGCACGGGCAAGAGGTGCGTGTGTCGTGCAGCG
This sequence comes from uncultured Hydrogenophaga sp., assembly GCA_964342395.1. Classification (GTDB taxonomy): domain Bacteria; phylum Pseudomonadota; class Gammaproteobacteria; order Burkholderiales; family Burkholderiaceae_C; genus UBA2334. The sequence continues at coordinate 24,647 of CAYFFJ010000010.1, read as the reverse complement.
TGGGCATGGACTGGTTTGACGGCAGCCCCGACACCGACGTGGAAACCCTGCTGCGCCACGCTGACATGGCCATGTATTTGGCCAAAACCGCCGGGCGCAACGGTTGGCGCAGTTTTCTGCCGGAAATGGACCAGTCCGTGTCGCAGCGCCTCATGGTGGAAAGCGGCTTGCGCCGCGCCCTGGCGGAAAACGAGCTGGTGCTGCACTACCAGCCGCAGGTGGATGCCGTGACCGGCCAGCTCATGGGGGTGGAGGCACTGGTGCGCTGGCAACACCCCGAGCTGGGCCTGCTGATGCCCGACCGTTTTGTGCCCAACGCCGAAAGCAGTGGCCAGATCGAGGCCCTGGGCTCCTGGGTGCTGCGCACGGCCTGTCGTCAGCTGTGCGACTGGCAGGCCCAAGGCATGGGCGGGCTGGACATGGCGGTCAACGTGTCGGCCGTGGAGTTCAGCCGCCCTGGGTTCATCGCCCGTGTGCGCGAGGTGCTGGAGGCCACAGGCATGGACCCCCACCGGCTGGAGCTGGAAATCACCGAAACCGCACTGATGCAAGCCCTGCCCGAACTGGTGGCGCGCCTGGGCGACATTTCGGCCATGGGCGTGCGACTGGCGCTGGACGACTTTGGCACCGGTTACTCCAGTCTGGGCTACCTGAAACGCCTGCCGCTGCACCGTGTGAAGATCGACCGTTCGTTTGTGAACGACCTGCCTGACGACAAGGAAGACGCCGCCATCGTGCGTGCCACCCTGTCCATGGCCCACGCGCTGGGGCTGGAGGTGGTGGCCGAGGGGGTGGAACTGGCCGAACAGCGCGAGTTTTTGCGTGCCGCCGGTTGCAACCAGCTTCAAGGCTGGCTGGTGTCGCGCCCCATGGCCGCTGCCGCGTTCGAGGTGTGGTGGCAGCAGCGCGTGGGGGTTGACGGCGTGGTGCTCAGCGTGGGCTCTGCCCAGGCCCTGCTGGCTGTCGGGGCCACAGTGCCCACAGTTGCAAGGGCTGCTTGATGCCCCCGGCCAGCGTGCCGGCTTCCTGGCCCCAGCCCACGAAATAGTCGGCCCGCACGGCACCCACGATGGCGCCCCCCGTGTCTTGTGCCAACACCAGCCGGTTCAGCGCCACGGTGGGGCCTGGGGTGGACAGCCACATGGGCGTGCCGTAGGGGATGCTGCTGGGGTCTACCGCCACTGAGCGCCCTGGCGTCAGCGGCACGCCCTGTGCACCTTTGGGGCCAAACTGTGCATCCAGCCCGCTGAGCGGTTCTTCGCGGAAAAACACCGTGCGCGGGTTGGCCCACAGCATGTCGTTCACACGTTGCGGGTTTTGCGCGGCCCAGGCTTTGATGCTGGGCCACGACGCGTCGCGCACGGCGCGCTGGTCCAGCAGCCAGCGGCCCACGCTTTGGTAGGTGTGGCCGTTGTGGGCGGCAAAGGCCAGGCGCACGGTGCGCTCGCTCCCGTCGGGCTCGGTCACCACCACGCGGCCCGAGCCTTGTATTTGCAGAATCAGTGCGTCCACCGGGTCTGCCACCCACACAATTTCGCGGCCCCGCAGCGCGGCTTGCGCTTCGGGCACGGTGTCAATGGCCTGGCGGCTGTGCCAGGGCTGGCGGCCGTCTACCCCGGCGGGCGGGGCGTGCAGCGGCACCGTGTGGGTGGCGGTGCGCACGCGGCTGGCGCTCAGCACGGGTTCGTAGTAACCGGTCAGCAGGCCGGTGGGCGTGCCACCGTCGGGGGCCCGCACGCGATAGGGCTGCAGGTGAGCCAGCAGCCAGCGCCAGCGGTCGGCGTCGGTGGCCAGCGACAGCGGGCGCACGTCACGGCACAGCGGCCCCCAGGTGGGGCCGGGGCGTTCGCAGCTGCGCAGCCAGGCGTTCCAGGCTTCGTGCAGGGGGTCGCGGCCCAGGTCCGGCAGGTCGGCCCAGCGGACGGGCGCCCAGGTGCTGCCCGCGCGTGTGAAGCCGGGGGGCAACGGGCGGGCGTCGGCCTCGGCCAGGGCCTGTGCCAGTTCGGGCGGCGGGGCCACCGCAGTGCCGGGGGCGGGCACCGGTGTGGGCAGTGCCACGGGTGCAGGGGGGGCCGCGGGGGGCGGCAGCGACGAGCAGGCGGCCAGCGTTCCTACAATGGCGGCCCCCGCCCAGCGCCCCACGAAAGCCCCCGTTGCCATGACCCTGCTGTTGCTCGAAGCCCTGGGCGCCTTGATCATTCTGGTGTTGATTGTGTGGTGGACCATGTTCTCGGGGCGCCCCAACGGCGAGTTGCCGCCCGACGACCGTTCAAGCGATGCCGGAAGAGATAAAAATAGGTAAAAAATGCCTATATCGCTTGATGGTATTGAATAGTCAGCTATTTAATTTTCAAGCTTTCGCAGGATGTTGGCCAGCTCCACGGCCGATTTCACGCCCATTTTGTCGAACACGCGGGCGCGGTGCACCTCCACCGTGCGCACGCTGATGGCCAGCTGATCGGCCACCAGTTTGTTGGGCAGCCCCTGGGTCACGCGCAGCATCACCTCGTGTTCCCGCTCGGTCAGCTGGGTCAGGCGCTCTTGCAGGGTTTGTTGGCTGGCGCGTTGGGCCACCTGGTGGGCTGACACGGCCAGGGCTTGCTCCACGCGGTCCACCAGTGCGTTGTCTGAAAACGGTTTTTCGCAAAAATCAAATGCCCCGCGTTTCACCGCGTCCACTGCCGTGGCCACGTCGGCGTGGCCCGACAAAAAGATGACCGGCACCACGCCTGCCCAGGGCAGGGCCTGCAGTTGTTCGAACAAGGCCAGTCCGCTCAGGCCGGGCATGCGCACGTCCAGCAGCAGGCAGCAGGCGTGGTCGGGGGCGGTGCGCCAGCAGGGTTCTGCCAGAAAGGCCTCGGCGCTGGCAAAGGTGTCGCTCAGCAGGCGGCGGGTGCGCAGCAGCCACGACAGGGCGTCGCGCACGCCCGCGTCGTCGTCCACGATGAACACTTTGTGGTGGTGCAGCAGTTCGGGTGTCATGGGGCAGGCCTTTCAGGGGCAGCGGGCAGGGTGAAGCGGAACACGGTGCCGCTGTGTTCGGCGGCTTCGTGCACCAGTGTGCCGCCGTGCTGTTCTATCACGGTACGGCACAGGCTCAGGCCCAGCCCCATGCCCTCGGGCTTGGTGGTGAAAAACGGGGTGAACAAGCGGGCGGCCACGTCGTCGGCCAGACCCAGGCCGTGGTCGGTGACGGAAAATTGCAGCCAGGCTTTGCTGTCAGCCTGGGATGGGGGCACGGGCCACACCGACACGGCCAGCACGCGCAGGCCCGAGTCTTCGGGTGGGCTGCCCTGAGGCATGGCCTGCATGCCGTTGCGCGCCAGGTTCAGCAACACCTGTTCCACCATGGTGCGATCGCACAGGGCGGGGGGGCAATGGGGCGCGATGTCCACCTGCAGACGGATGTTGTCTTTGCGCGCTTGCAGCGTCAGCAGCGGCATCACGGCTTGCACCAGCGCTTCGGGGTGCACCTGTTCGCGCACCAGGTCCTGGGCGTTTTCGCGGCGGCGCACAAAGTCGGTCACGCTTTTGATGACCTTGCCTGCGCGGTCGGCTTCGCTCGCAATGCGCCGCAAGGCCAGGGCCACATCGGGCAGGGCGTCGGCGGGTTGGCCGTGCGGGTGTTCGATGAGGTTGAGCGAGCCGGTGGCGTAGCTGGCGATGGCGGCCAGCGGCTGGTTGAGTTCGTGGCTCAGCAGCGAGGCCATTTCGCCCACGCTGGCCAGGCGGGCGGTGGCTTGCAGCCGTTCCTGGCTGGCACGCGACAGGGCCTCGACGCGGTGCTGCTCGCTCAGGTCGAGAATGGCGCTCATCCAGCCGGTTTGCACGCCTTGGGCGTTGATGAGTGCGGCTTCGATGATGAGCACTGGAAACCGGGTGCCGTCAGGCCGCATGAACATCGATTCGAACCCTTCGCGCGGCAGCGTGCGCCCGGCCAGGCGCACGGCTTGGCGGCGCTGGTATTCGTCCACCATTTCGGGGGGCCAATAGGGCGCGGGAATGCCTCGGCCCAGCAAGCGGCTGGCGGGCAGGCCCACCAGTTCGCAAAAGGCGGGGTTCACATAGGTGATTTGCCCTTGCATGTTGCGCGCCCGCAGGCCGGTGACCAGCGAGTTCTCCATGGCCTTGCGAAAGGCCAGGGCCTCGGCCAGCTCGCGTTCGGCCTGCAGGCGTTTGCGCATGTCAAAACCCAGCAGGCCCAACACGCCCAGCAGCAGCAATGACAGGCCGCCCACCAGCCCGGTCAGGCCCCAGGGGGACAGGCCCATGTCGCTGCGCGGGCTGTCCAGCCGCAGCATCATGACGTGGCCGGGCAGCTCCAGCAGCTGCTGGGTGGCCACGCTGTCGCCGCGCAGCCGTGCGCCGCTCAGGGCGAGGCGGGTGCCATCCACCTCGGTCAGGGCCACGCCGCGTCCGCGCGCGGTGCGGCGGTCCAGCAGCTCGGCCAGGATGCCTTGCAGCGAGTACGTGGCCACCAGAAACCCGGTGGGTTGCCCGCTGTCCGACATGGGGATGCACACCTCCATCAGCTCCATGCCATGGCCGTCGCTGTCGGGCCAGAAGTAGCTGGGGGCATAGGCCGGGGCGCTGCCGCGCTTGGCGCTGTTGCAGGCCACGGCCACGTCCTGGAACACCTCGCTGCGAGGACGTGAGCCAAGGGTTTGCTGGTGAAAGGGGCTGACGCGGTGGGCCAGGGTGCGCAGGCTGTGGTCGCGCCATTCCAGGCGCACCAGCTCGCGGTGCTGCTCCAGCACTTCCAGCGCAAACTGTTCCCAGGCCCCGGGGCTGCGCCCCAGGGTGTGCAGCGATTGCAGGGTTTGCACGTTGCGGTTGAGGCCGGAGCGTATGTCGCTGACCAGGTTGGCCGCTTCGCGCTCCAGTTGCGAGCGGGCCTGGCTTTCCTGGTAGCCCCGGGCCAGCACCATGGCGGTGGCCAGCAGGGCGGCCAGCAGCAGCAGCAGGGCGCTCCACAGCAGCCAGCGCCGCCATTGGGGAGGGAGCGCCCGGGGCTTGGGGCGAAGGGGTGTGGTGGCGGGGGTCAAAACACGCGGTGTTGCAGGGCGGGCAGGTTGGTGCGGGTCTGGTGCAGCAGGTCGGTGTCCAGCTCGGCCAGCACCACGCCTTCGCCGTGGGCCTGCTGCGCCAGCACCTGGCCCCAGGGATCGATGGCCAGGCTTTGCCCCCAGGTGCGCCGCCCGTTGCTGTGGGTGCCGCCCTGGGCGCTGGCCAGCACGTAGGCCTGGTTTTCAATGGCGCGGGCGCGCAGCAGCACCTCCCAGTGGGCCTGGCCGGTGGTGTGGGTGAAGGCGGCGGGCACCAGCAGCAGGTCGGCGTTGAGCAGCCGGTACAGCTCGGGAAAGCGCAGGTCGTAACACACGCTCAGGCCCACGCGCAGGGAGTGGCCTGCGCGGGTGGTCAGGTCAAAGGCCACGGGCTCGTGCCCGCGCACCAGCACGGCCGATTCGTCGTAGCGCTCGCGCCCGTTGTCAAAGCGAAACAGGTGCACTTTGTCGTAGCGGGCCACCTGCGTCCCTTCGGGGTTGAACACCAGGGTGCTGTTGGCCACGTGTTGCGGATCGGGCGTGGCCATGGGCAGCGTGCCCCCCACCACCCACAGCCCAAATTCCCGCGCGGCGTCGCGCAGCATGGCCTGGATGGGGCCTTGTCCAGGGGGCTCGGCAATGGCCAGTTTGTCGCTGTCGCGTTGGCCCATCAGGCAAAAATACTCGGGCAGCACGGCCAGCTCGGCCCCGCAGTGGGCGGCCTGCGCCAGCAAGCGGCGGGCGGTGTCCAGGTTGGCGGTGAGGTCGGTGCCTGACACCATTTGAAGGGCTGCGATTTTCATGGGGGTGAGGGTCAGCGGTGTGGAGGTGCAGGGGTGGCCGGTTCGTCGGACGGGGGGGTGATTTTGTCCACTTGCGGGTCGCTCCAGGGGCCGTGGATCAGAAAGCTTTGGCTGGAGGCCGCAATCAGGGGCTGGCGCAGCACCGCCTGGGCCAAAAAGGTGCCCAGGCCCACGGCGGGGTTGATGACGGTGGCGATCAGCGAAGCGGTGCCCGCGTTCAGTTCGGGCACCACCACGGCTCGGATGTGTTGGGTTTCGCGGGCGATGTCGGCCTGGCCCTCCATCAGCACGGCGGCGTTGGGGCCTTTCATTTGCAGGTTGTTGGTGTGCACCACGCCTTGTTCGATGCGCGCGTCGCCGCGCACAAAGTCAAAGGCAAAACCGTCGGCAAACACGTCGCTGAAGTCCAGCGTCAGCCGCCGGGGCAGCGATTGCAGGCTGAGCACCCCCAGCAGCTTGGCCAGGCCAGGATCGGCTTTCAGGAACTGGCCGGCGGCCAGGTCGAGCTTGAGTTGCCCGCTCAGGCTGGGGGTGTGCAGGCGGCTGGGCATGCCTTGCCAGGCCACGTCGCCCTGCAGCTGGCCTTTGCCGCCGCGAAACACGCCAGGCATGCCAAAGCGCTGAAGCAAAGCCCCCGTGTCTTCGATGGCCAACACCCCTTGCAGCGCGGTGCGCCGGGTGGTGTCGGTGCCCGTCGGGGCCCAGGTGCCGCTGGCGGTGAATTGGGCTTCGGGCACACGCAGCGCCAGGCGGTGCAACTGCCATTCGCGCAGCGCATTGGCTTGGGGGCCGCTGGCGCGGTTGGTGGCGTCCAGCGTGAGTTGGCCCAGGTCACGCCCGTCCAGCTTGAAGGCGTCCACCACCACGTCGAGCGCGGGCAGGGTGGTGTGGCCTTGCACGGGCGCTGCGGTATCGGGCACATCGGGTGCAGCGGTGTTCAGGGCGAGCCGCTGCAGCCGTGCCACCAGTTGGCCGTCGCGGGTGTCGGCCGCGCCCGGCGTGGGGGCGGTGGTGTGGGGGGGCAGGTAGGTCAGGGTGCCCGCCAGTTCCTGGGCTTGCACTTGCGCGCGCCAGCGGGGCCGGGGGCCATCGCCGGGGATGGGTTGGGCGCCAAGCTTCAGTTGGTGAAAGTTGCGCCCGCCCCACCGCAGGCGCTCGGTGTCGAGTTGCACGCGCTCGGGTGACCAGGCGGCGGGCAGGTCGGTGGCCGCCGGTGAGCCGGTGGGAGGGGGCGCGTCCAGCGCCGCCAGCCAGGCGTCTGCGTCAAGGGCGGGCAGTGCCAGGTGGGCGCTCAGGCCTTGCGTGGGAAGGGGGGGCGTGGGGGCGTCGCGGGGCCCCAGGTGCACCACCCCCCGCCGCAGCACCGACCCTGGTTCGCCCAGTGTGCGGACCAGGGTGATGTGGCCTTGGGTGTGGGCATCGGGTGCGAAGGCCAGTTGCACGGTTTCGCGCGTGTCTTGCGCTGCCGTGGCGGCTGACTCAATGCGGTTCTGATAGCGAAACAACCAATTCTGGTCAGCGCTTTTGGCCAGTGGGGCTGGAAAATCGACCGCCAGGCCCTGCAGCGTGCTTTGCACCGACCATTCGGGCAAACCGTGTTTGAACGCCAGTTGCACAGCGTAGGCCGTGCTGCCGCTGGCGCGTGCCAGCAGCGCGGTGGGCAGTCCCAGGTAAGGGGCTTGGGCCATACCGGCTGCCGTGGCCGTGCCCTGGCCCGTGAATTGGGCGGTGTTGCCCGCCGGGTCGGGGCGCAGCCCTCCGGTGAAAGACAGCTCGCCGCCCAGCAGCTGTGACGTGGCCTGCGTCACCTGAAACCCCGTTTCGCTGAAGTCCACCGCGCCCCGGGTGCGGGTCAGCACGGGGCTGTCGGGGGTGATGCGCAGGTCGTTGCCCGCCAGGGTGACACGGCCTTTGACCTGGGTTTTCAGGGGGTCGTGCAGCGGCACCGACAGCCCGAACTGAATGCCCGCGTTGCCCGTGCCGGTGGCGGTGGTCAGCGCCTGGGTGGCCATGCCCGACAGCGGGGAGCGCCGCACCACGCCCAGGGCCTGGTTCAGGGGGCCGTCGAGTTCGGCGTTGACCTCCACCACCGGGCGCTCCATCAGGTTGGCGATGTGGGCCTTGCCCTGGCTCACGCGCAGGCCCGGGGCGTCGGCCACCCCGGCCTTGGCCACGTTCACCGTCATGCTGGTGCGGTCAAACACCAGTTCACCCGCCACCTGCTTCAGCGTGGGCCAGGTGGGGTCACCCGGGGGAGAAAAGCCCGGGGGGATGAAGGCAAAGTCCACCCCGCTGATTTGGGCCACCACTTTCAGTTCGCCTTGGGCAGGGTTGGCAAACGGCACCTGCCACAGGTCGCCTGCCACCCGGAAACGCACATGGCTGGTCTTGCCGCTTTGTATGGCGGCCTTCACATAGGCCTGTGCCGTGGGGCCTACCACCAGAGGCAGGTAGCGGTGTACCCGCTCGCCTTTGCCACGCGACAAGGTGCCGTCCAGTTTCAGCACACCCGGCAGCCGCCCGCCCGACGGGCTGCTGCCGGGGTCGCTGGTGTGCCACTGGGCGCTGGCCTGGCCTTGCAGGTCGGTGTTGGCAAACCGCAGGTTGGGCAGTTGCACCTGGATGTCGGGGCCCTTGAGTTGCCAGCGCACGTCAGATGTGAGCTGGTCCATGGGGATGTGCGGGTCTTCAAACACGCCCGGAAACGACAGCCAGCCGCGCGCCAGGCTGACGGTGGCTTTGCCCCCGTCCTGGTTCAGGTCGAAGTCCACCATGGCCCCGGCCAGGCCCGGGCGGCCGGGCAATTGGCGCAGGGGGCCGCCCGGCTCCAACGGCGCGGGGGCAGGGGCGTCGCCCGGGGCCAGGGCCAGTTGCGCCACCTTGCCTTGGGCAGCAAAGCGGGGCCAGGTGCCGTCTTGGGCGCGCCATGTCAGCTTGAGTGCCGTCAGCTCGCCCTGCGGGTTGAGCTGGGCCAGGCGGGCTTGCTGGGGCGGCGCCAGCGGCAGGCCGTTGGAGAGCTCGTGCAGCGCGCTCAGGTTGACGCGGCTGGCGCGCAGCTCACCGGTGCTGTGGTGGGGGTGCTGGACCAGGGTCAGCGACACATCGCCCTGTGCCCAGCGGGTGCCCTGCACGGTGTCAAAGGCCAGCCCCTCGGTGTTCAGCGACAGTTTCTGGGGGGCCAGGCTCACGTTCACCCGCCCTTGCAACTGGGCCAGCGCCAGTGGCTGGTTGGCCTGAGCGAAGCGGGCCGACACGCCCGTCAGCGCCAGATCGGCGGTGCCGCCGGTGGGTTGGCCGTGGGCCACGTCCACCCACACCCGCAAGGCCCCCACGCCCTGTTGCACGCCCAGGCCGAACCGATCGGCCAGCGCGGTGGGCACGGCCAGGCGGGCCATGTCCACCGCGGGCAGGTTGGCGTGCAGCGTGCCGTTCCACTGCTGCCAGCGTCCGGGGTGCAGGGTCAGAAACGGCGAGGTGAAGACCGCCTGCAGCGTGAACCGCTGGCCCAGCTGGTCTTGCGGCGTGGCGTCCAGGCGCAGCAAATGCTGGCGGCCAGGGTTGCGCACCACCAGGTCAACGCCTGCCAGGGTCACGGGGGGCTGTTGGCGCAGGTCGTCGGTCCAGCGCACCGTGCCCGATTGGAGGGCGAATTCGGTTTGTGAAAAAAACCAGTCGGCAGCCGGGCTGTCGCCATCGGTGTCGGGGGGGGCGCCCAGCAGGTCCAGCCCGGCCACCAGCAGCCGCCCGTCGGCGGTGCGCCGCACGTCCAGCGTGGGTTGGGCGATGTGGATTTGCTCAAACCCCAGGCGCAGCATCGAGCGGGCTGACACCGCTGTGACCACCCGGCCCAGCACCAGGGCGTCACGGCCCTGGGGGTCGAGCAGCCGCACGTCGCTCAGTTCGAACGAGGGCACCAGCCCCCGGGTGTGCACGGCAATGTGGCCGATGCGCACCGGCACACCCACCGTGCGTGTGGCCAGGGCTTCGAGCTCGGCGCGCCAGTCGCCGATTCGCGGCACAATGAAAACGTGAATTGCCCCCCACGTCAGCCCCACCCCCAGCCACACGCCGACCACCGCCCACAACAAGGCGCGGGCCAAGCGGGCCGCCCATGTCAGGGGCCGGGAGGGGTGCAACGGCGGTGGGTTCATCAGCCCTGAAATTATGACGGGCTAAGCCCCCCGTCCAGTCCCCAGCCGCGTTCCGCTCCCGACTGCCCCACACACGCCCACCATGTCACCCCTGCCCTGTGTTGAACCCACCGTGCCCGACAGCCTGAGCCCCGACCTTGCCACCCACTCCCGCATGGTCCAGCGTTTGCGTCGCCGCTATGCCGCCGAGCTGGCCTGTTTGCCCGGCGGTTCCCCGGTGCGCAACACCCTGCTGGCGGCCCTGGCGGCGTTGCAAGCCCAAGGCTTGGCCCTGGGGGCGGCCTTGCGGGTGCTGCGCCAACTGGTGATGGAGCGCCTGGCGGTGCTGGACTGCGAGCAGGCGGCCCCGCTGGCCGACGTCACCCGCGCCGTGACCGAGCTGGCCGAAATTGCCCTGGACCAGGCATTGGCCCACGCCCGTGCAGCGCTGGACGAGGTGCACGGCGCACCGCTGGCCGCACCTGCAACCCCCGGGGCCGCGCCTCAGGTGGCGCAGCTGTGGGTGATTGGCATGGGCAAGCTGGGCGCACGCGAGCTGAACGTGTCCAGCGACATCGACCTGATTTATGTGTACGACCACGACGGCGAAACGGCCGGCAACCCGCAGGGCCGGGGCCGCATTTCCAACCACGAATACTTTGCCAAGGTGGTGCGCCAGATGTACCAACTGGTGGGAGACACCACCGAGCATGGCTTTGTGTTCCGTGTGGACCTGGCGCTGCGGCCCAACGGCAATTCCGGCCCCGCCGCCGTGTCGCTGGAGGCGCTGGAAGAGTATTTCCAGGTGCAGGGCCGCGAGTGGGAGCGGTTTGCCTGGCTGAAAAGCCGCGTGGTGGCCCCGTGGTCGGCCATTGCCAGCGGTGGCGCGCAGCCGCTGCGCACGGTGGTGCTGCCCTTTGTGTTTCGCCGCTACCTGGACTACAACGTGTTCGGGTCGCTGCGCACCTTGCACCGCCAAATCCGGGACCATGCGGCCAAACGCGCCGCCGGGCATCCCGAGCGGGCCAACGACGTGAAGCTGTCGCGCGGCGGCATCCGCGAAATTGAATTCACCGTGCAGCTGTTGCAAGTGGTGCGTGGCGGCCAGTTTCCCGAGCTGCGCAAGCGCCCCACGCTGGACGCGCTGGCGCACCTCAGCCGTGCCGGTCTCATGCCCCAGGCCACGGCCGACGCGCTGGCGCAGGCTTACGATTTTTTGCGCCGTGTCGAGCACCGCATCCAATACCTGGACGACCAGCAAACCCACCTGTTGCCCACCCGCGACGACGATCTGCTGTGGCTGGCCCGCACCCTGGGTTTCGACGGCCTGTGTCCGTTTTTGCACACCCTCGATGCCCACCGCGAAACCGTGGCCCAAGAGTTCGACACCCTGCTGGGCCCACCCGCCGGTGAATGCCGGGGCAAAGGCTGCAGCGGGGCGGCCCGTGCCGGCAGCGACGACCTGGACACCGTGTTGTCCGGCTTGCCCGCCGCCTTTGCCGGGCGCGTGGCCCAATGGGCCGAACACCCCCGCGTGCGAGCCCTGCGCGACGACGCTCGCCAGCGCCTGGTGCGCCTGGTGCAACGCACCGGGACCTGGCTGGCAGAGGGCCGTGTGACCGAGGTGGCCGCCATGCGCATGGCCGACTGGATCGAGCCCCTGCTGCGCCGCGAAAGCTACCTGGCGCTGCTGCAAGAGCGCCCTTCGGTGCACGAGCGTTTGCTGCGCCTGTTGGGCGCGGCCCGGTGGCCCGCCCGCTATTTGCAGGCCCACCCCGGCGTGATCGACGAGCTGGCAGGCCGCCAGCTCATGACCGAGCGTTTCGAAGCCGCCCCGTTCGACGCCGAGCTGGAGGCCCGCCGCGCCGCGCTGAAATCCACCGGTGAAGACGACGAAGAAAGCCTGCTGAATTTGCTGCGGCGTGCGCACCACGTGGAGGTGTTCCGCACCTTGGCGCGCGACGTGGAAGGCGTGTTGACCGTGGAGCAGGTGGCCGATGACCTCAGCGCCCTGGCCGACGTGGTGCTGCGCGTGGCCGCGCGCTGGTGCTGGCAGCGCCTGAAGCAGCGCCACCAGGACGAACCCGGCGTTGCCATCCTGGCCTACGGCAAGCTGGGCGGCCAGGAGCTGGGCTATGGCAGCGACCTGGACATTGTGTTCGTGTACGACGACGACCACCCTGACGCGTCCGAAATCTATGCCGCCCTGGTGCGCAAGATGATCAACTGGCTCACCGTGCGCACCGGTGAAGGCGATCTGTACGAAATCGACACCGCCCTGCGGCCCAATGGCAACTCGGGCCTGCTGGTCACGCGCTTCGAAGCCTACGCCCACTACCAGCAGGGGCGGGGCAGCAACACCGCCTGGACCTGGGAGCACCAGGCCATCACCCGCGCCCGCTTTGCCATGGGCACGCCCGAGCTGGCCCAGCGGTTTGACGAGGTGCGCCAGGCCGTCATCACCGCCGACCGCGACGTGGCCGGGCTGGCCCGCGAAATTGGCGCCATGCGCGACAAAGTGCGACAGGCCCACCCGGTCAAGGCCGGTCGTTTCGATGTGAAGCACAGTTCCGGCGCCATGGTGGACGCCGAATTTGCGGTGCAGTTTCTGGTGCTGTCACAGTCCAAAGCCCACCCGGCGTTGCAGGCCAACGTGGGCAACATTGCCCTGCTGCAACGCGCCGAAGACGTGGGCCTGTTGCCCCAAGGCTGGGGCCACGCGGCGGGTGACGCCTACCGCGAGCTGCGGCAGTTGCAACACCGCGCCCGGCTTGACGAGGCCCCCACCCAGGTAGATCCCGCCAGCGTGGCGGTGCAGCGCGAGGCCATTCAGCGCGTGTGGGACCACGTGTTGCGCCCGGCGGGGCAACCGCCTGCGGCGGCCTGACGCCGGTGCGCGCCAAACTCTGGCTCAGCCTGTGCCTGCTGCACGCCGTCGCCAGCATGCTGGTGTGGTGGGCGGGTGCGCCGGTGGCGCGGGCATTCACCTGGCGGGCCGACACCTGGCTGCAACACCCCTGGACGCTGTGGACCACGCCGTGGGTGCACATCAACACCCAACACCTGATCGGCAACCAGCTGGCCGTGGGCGCGCTGGCGGCCATGGCCTGGCTGGTGCGCCCCAGCGCGGTGGCCAGCGTGGCATGGCTGCTGGCCTGGCCCACGGTGGCACTGGTGCTGCCGTGGTGGCCCCACATCGGGTACGCGGTGGGGCTGTCGGGCCTGATCCACGCCGCGGTGGCGGTGGTGGCTGTTCATTTGCTGTGGTGCCAAGACCCTTTCGTGCCCAGCCGCCGCCACTGGGGCGGGCTGCTGGCCGCTGGCCTGTGTGCCAAGCTGGCGCTGGAGCAGGGCTGGCACTGGCCCGTGGTGTGGAGCAACAGCGCCAACATGTCGGTGGTGCAGGCCGCCCACCTCACCGGGGCGGTGGCAGGGGCCGTGTTCAGCACCCTGCTGGCGTGGCGCAGCCCGAGGTTGCCTGCTTCAGGTGGGAAAAAATAATGAAATTTATGATGTTTGCGCTTGACTGTATTCAATAGTTTGCTATTGATTTTATATGCCAAGGGGCCGCTGGGGCCTCAGACGGGGGGGATGGTATCGACGAAGCTTTGGCGTGCCGCCAGTTTGTCGGCCAGCTTGGCCAGGTTGGGGTGGGTGCCACGCCAGGCAATGGCCGGAAAACGGAAATCCAGGTAGCCCAGCGCGCAGCCCACGGCCACGTCGGACAGGCTCAGGTGGATGCCGCTGCAAAACGGCTTGTCGCCCAGGCCCTGGGCCATGGCCTTCAGGGCCTGGTCGATTTTGCCCAGCTGGCGGTCGATCCAGGCCTGGCTGCGTTGCTCGGCCGGGCGCTGGGGCCACACGTCTTCCATGCGGGCCAGCAGTGCAGCGTCCATCACCCCGTCGGCCAGGGCTTCCCAGGTTTTGACTTCGGCGCGTTCACGGCCCGAGGCCGGGATGAGTTTGCCCACGGGCGAGAGGGTGTCGAGGTATTCCACGATCACGCGGGAGTCGAACACCGCTTCACCGCCTTCCATCACCAGGCAAGGCACTTTGCCCAGCGGGTTGTAGCGGGCCATTTGGGTGTCGGCCGTCCACACGTCCTCCAGCACAAACTGGTAGTCCAATTTCTTCTCGGACATGACGATGCGCACTTTGCGCACGTAGGGGCTGGTGGTGGAACCGATGAGTTTCATGCGTGTAGGGGAACGGGCTTGCAACGGGCTGGCCGGGTGACTTTCATTGTAGCCAGCGGGGGGCGGGTGCCTACAATCCTGCCCCATGTCCCATTCCACCGCCCCCACCCCGCCCGCCGCCCAACTGTCCGCTGTTGCTGCCTTGTCGCCGCTGGACGGGCGCTACGCCCCCAAGCTGGCCACCCTGCGTCCCCTGATGAGCGAGCAGGGCTACATGCACCGCCGTGTGCAAGTGGAGGTGGCCTGGTTCATCGCCCTCAGCGACGCCGGTTTTGCCGAGTTCAAGCCCCTGTCGCCCGGTGCCCGCACCTATTTGCTGGGCCTGGTGAAAAACTTCAGCGAGGCCGATGCCAACGCCATCAAAGAAATTGAAAAGGTCACCAACCACGACGTGAAGGCCGTGGAGTACTGGATCAAGTCCAAGTTCGAGGCCCGGCCTGAGTTGGAGCATGCGTCTGAATTCGTGCACTTTGCCTGCACCAGCGAAGACATCAACAACACCAGCCATGCCCTGCAACTGCGCGCTGGGCGTGACGCGGTGCTGCTGCCCGCACTGGACCGCATCGTGCTGAAACTGCGCGACATGGCGCACGCCTTTGCCGACGTGCCCATGCTCAGCCGCA
>CAYFFJ010000010.1:0-9840 GCA_964342395.1 uncultured Hydrogenophaga sp. | reverse complement strand
TCGACTACATGGCCGAGCTGTTCGACGCGGTGGCGCGGGTCAACACCATCCTCATCGACTTCAGCCGCGACGTGTGGGGCTACGTGAGCCTGGGCTACTTCAAGCAGCGCCTGAAGGCGGGCGAAATTGGCTCGTCCACCATGCCGCACAAGGTCAACCCGATCGACTTCGAAAACGCCGAGGGCAACCTGGGCCTGGCCAACGCGCTGCTGCGCCACCTGAGCGAGAAGCTGCCCATCAGCCGTTGGCAGCGTGACCTGACCGACAGCACCGTGCTGCGCAACATGGGCGTGGCCCTGGGCTATGCCGTGTTGGCCTACCACTCGCTGCTGACCGGCCTGAACAAGCTGGAAATCAACGAAGAAGCCCTGGCCGCCGACCTCGACGCCGCCTGGGAAGTGTTGGCCGAACCCATTCAAACGGTGATGCGCCGCTACGGCGTGCAAGGCGCCTACGAAAAATTGAAGGAAGTGACCCGTGGCAAAACCGTGACGGCCGAGGCCCTGCATGGCCTCATTGCCGCGCTGGACATTCCGCAGGTCGACAAAGACCGCCTGCTGGCCATGACGCCTGGCAGCTACGTGGGCAAGGCGGCGGAGCTGGCGCGCCGCGTTTGAATGGGTTTTCTGGAAAATTTATAACGAAATTGGCCTCTGGCGCTTTATGGTAAAGCGTTTGTTGCTATACAAAAATGGCCACCAAATCCACTGTTTTCAAAGCCCATCTGCAGCTGGCAGACATCGACCACGGGTATTACGCCGATCACGCGCTGACCCTGGCCCGCCACCCCAGCGAGACCGACGAACGCATGATGGTGCGGCTGGCGGCGCTGGCGCTGAACGCCCACCAACTGCAATCCGTGTGCAACGGTGACGGCACGCTGGCCTTTGGTGCGGGCTTGTCAGACCCTGACGAGCCCGACGTGTGGCTGCGCGACTTCACCGGCCAGACCCGGCTGTGGGTGGAAGTGGGCCAACCCGAGGACAAGCCCATCATGAAGGCTTGCGCCAAAGCCGACCAGGTGGTGGTGTATGCCTTTTCATCGGCCGCCGATGTGTGGTGGAAGGGCATTCAGACCAAGCTCACCCGACCGCACAACCTGGCGGTGTGGCGCCTGCCCACCGAAGCCGCGCCCCAACTGGCGGCCCTGGCCGAACGCAGCATGCAATTGCAGGCCACGGTGCTGGAGGGGGTGCTGACGCTGGGCAACGCCCAGGACACGGTGTCGCTGGAGTGTGTGCGTTGGATGTGATGTGCCCTTTCTGACACGGCATCTTGCCTGTGACGGGTGGTGGGCGCTGCCGCGTTGCAGGCCTCAGGCGAGCTGCGCGGCGTCCGCCTGAGGCGGTGGCGCTGCCCGGACTTCCATGGCCCGTTCCGCGTAGCGGTTGAAGCGCCACGCATCGGCTTGCAGCGTGATGCGGTGCCAGGTTTCCCGTTTGGCGGCCGGCCCCATCGACGGCCAGTGCTGCACCTCTTCAAACGTTCGGCCGCACCCCTTGCACACCGCGTCCCCCTGGCTGGTGGAGCAAATGGCAATACACGGCGTGTCGGGCGTGGTGTGGTACCAGTCCAGCCACGCGGCGTGGGCTTTGCGGGGCATGGTGGCCTCGTCGGCCCAATCTTCGCGGTACCACACCATGAGTGCGTAGACCTCGGCCAGTGCCCGGGTTTCGGGGGGCAATGACACGCCGTCGGGTGAAGGGCTGGCCTGCCGCCAATGGTTGATGGCGGCTTCGATGTCGGTGATGTGGATGGCGGGCATGGGGGCGAGAGCCTAGCCGGTTTTCAGTGTCCGGGTGAACGGCCTCAGGCTTTCGGCGGCGTGGGGCGGAAAAACGCCAGCAATTCTTCGCGGCGCGCGTTGGCATCGGCCTCGCCCATTTCCATCACCGCGTGCACGAAAGACGGCTCGAACAGCAAATAACTGGCGAGTGCAGCGGCACTGCCCGCCGCCGAGCGCCCGGTGCTGAGGGCCCCCAGGCCCACCAGCATGTCGCGCGTGGAAATCGGCAGGGCATCCACATGGGCCAAGGCCAGGGCATCCAAGGAACTCGACGGCTGGATGGCCAACACCTCCACGGGCTGGTAGGGCAGCGCCGCCATCAGCGAAGGGGGCAATTGCAGCAGGGTGCGGGTGACGCGTTGGGTTTGCTCCACGTCGGTCAGCAGGGTGTCGTTGAACACGCTGGCCATGGCGTGGCCGGCAATGGTGCCAACCGTGGGCTCATCGCCGGTTTGCCGCACCATGCCCGCCCGCCGGGGTTGGCCCACACCAATGGCCAAAATTTTGTGCGCGCCCAGGTGAATGGCGGGCGACAGCGGCGAGGCCTGGCGCATGGAACCATCGCCGAAAAACTCGCGCTGCCCGTGCACCCACAAAGGCACCGCCCGAAACAGGAACGGAATCGCGGCCGACGCCACCAAGTGTTCGATGGTGATGGGCTGCATGTCCGCCCGCCGGTCAGGGCGTCCCCAGGGCTGACCGGCGTGGCCGGGCGCAGTCTGGCAAAACGTCCAGTGCACACCGCTGGTGTAGCTGGAGGCCGTCACGGCCACGCTGTCCAGGGTGCCGTGCGCCAGGTTGCGTTCCAGTCGCATCAGGTCGATGGCCTTGTGCAGGGTGTCCACCAGCGGCGTGTTGTCCAGCAAGGCGCGGTGGTGGCGCACCTGGCGGCTGAGGGACCAGCCCGCCAGCAGGCGGCTGATGCGCACCCAGGCAGGGGCGTCGAGCCGGTACACCTGGTGGGAGCGCAGGGTCTGCCAGAACTCGGCCAGCCCCGTCAGGGCCTGCAGTCCATCGTCCGCCTGGCTGGCCAAATAGGTGACGTTCAGCGCCCCCGCCGAGGTGCCCACCAGCGTTTGGAACGGGAAGCTTGAGGGGTTGAACCACGGTTGGCGCTTGAGCATGGGCGTCAGCGCCCGCAACACACCCGCCTGGTAGGCGGTGCGCGCGCCGCCGCCCATCAGCACCAGCGCGGTGAGCGCGGTGGGCGCGGGTCGGTGCGGGTGCGGCAGCAAGCTGCTGGTGATGACGGTGTCCAGTGACATGACCTTGGTTCTGCGGTGTGTGGGCGGAGGAGGCCACAATCGGCAGATGACCTCTCAAACCCTGTCTGCCTCGCGCGAGCGCTGGCTGCTGCTCACGCTGGCCGGCATCCAGTTCACCCACATTCTTGATTTCATGATCATGATGCCACTGGGGCCGCAGTTCCGCGAGATATTTGGCATTGCCGATGCGCAGTTCGGGCTGCTGGTGTCAGCCTACACCCTGGCGGCCGGGGTGTCGGGCCTGGCGGCCTCGACCTATGTGGACCGGTTTGACCGCAAGCGCCTGTTGCTCTCGATGTACGGCCTGTTTGCCTTGGCCACGTTGGCGTGCGGGCTGGCCCCTACTTACGAATTTTTGATGGGTGCACGCCTGGCGGCCGGTTTGTTCGGCGGTGTGTTGTCGGCCCTGTCGCAGACCATCGTCGCCGATGTGGTGCCTTTCGAGCGGCGTGGCCGGGCCATGGCGGTGGTGATGTCGTCGTTTTCGTTTTCCACGGTGGCGGGTGTGCCTTTGGGACTTGTGCTCGCCAACCACCTGGGGTGGCATGCCACGTTCGTGGCCATCGCCCTGCTCAGCGGGGTGTTGGTGGTGGCGGCCATGCTCACCATGCCGCCATTGCATGCCCACGTCGCAGCGGCCCGGGGCCGCTCGGCCTGGACCGGCATTCGCCAGGTGTTGGCCGACGCCAACCACCTGCGGGCATTTGCGTTTTCGCTGGCCATGATGTCCACCGGTTTCCTGGTCATTCCCTACATCACGCTGTACATGCGGGCCAACGTGGGGCTGTCGGTGGACGACATTCCCTTTATTTATTTCGTGGGGGGCGCCGCCACGTTGGTGTCGGCCCGCTGGGTGGGCCGTTTGAGCGACCGGCGCGGCAAGGTGGCGGTGTTTTCGGTGCTGGCCTTGGCCTTGGCCGTGCCTCTGCTGGGCCTGACCGTGCTGCCCGCGTGGCCGCTGCCAGCGGTGCTGGTGGTGAGCACGCTGCTGTTCGTGGTGATGAGCGGGCGCATGATTCCCGGCATGGCCCTGGTGGCATCGGCGGCCAACCCGGCGGTGCGGGGTACCTTCATGGCGCTGAACTCGGCCGTGCAGTCCACGGCCATGGGGGTGGCTGCCTTTGTCGGTGGTCAGCTCATTTCCCGGGGGGAGGGCGGCGTGGTGCTGGGGTATTGGCAGGCGGGCGTGGTGGGCTGCGTGAGCAGTGTGCTGTCCATTTGGCTGGCCCGCCGTCTGGTCTTGCACGGTGCCGCACCACCGCGCATTTAACCCCATTTGAGGCCGGTCAAACCGAGGGGTAAAAAGGCTTGCCAGCGGTTGAATTCGAGGGCATAGTGACTTCGACAGCGTTCATCCCGCTGCACCCCTGCCGGGGGTGAAGGCGGCCTTGTCAACCCGGAGAATGGAGACTTTTTATGAACTTGACCATCAGCGGCCACCACCTCGACGTGACCCCCGCTTTGCGCACGTACGTGACATCCAAACTTGACCGCATTTCCCGCCACTTTGACCAAGTGGTTGACATCAAGGTGCTGTTGACGGTTGACAACAAAAAAGAAAAAGACATGCGCCAGCGTGCCGAGTGCAACATCCACGTCAAAGGCAAAGACCTGTTTGCTGAAAGTGCTCACGAAGACTTGTATGCCGCCGTGGACGAGTTGGCCGACAAACTGGACCGCCAAGTCATTCGCTACAAAGACAAAGCCCAAGATCACCACCACGATGCGGGCAAACGCCTGATGTGAGCTTTCCCCGGCAAACACCGCGTTTTGCACGGTGTTGCAACGCAGCGAGCCGCTTGTTTCGTCAAGCGGCTTTTTTGTTTGTGTGTCCTGCCCGCCTGTGTCAGATAGGCATAATCGCGCCTCTTGGGGTTCCAGTGAAACGAATGTCATGAACCGTTTATCCGCCATATTGCCCGCTGCGCAGGTCTTGGTTCGCGTCGAAGCCACCAGCAAAAAACGCGCCTTTGAAGAGGCGGGCTTGTTGTTTGAAATGCAGCATGGCCTCAACCGTGCGCTGATCACAGACAGCCTGTTTGCCCGCGAACGCTTGGGCTCCACCGGGCTGGGCCATGGCGTGGCCATTCCCCATGGCCGCATCAAAGGGCTGAAGCAGCCCATGGCGGCGGTGTTTCAGCTCGACAGCGTGATCGGTTTTGATGCCCCTGACGAAAAGCCCGTCAGCCTGATGATTTTTTTGCTGGTGCCCGAAGCTGCCACACAAAAGCACCTGGAAATCCTGTCGGAAATTGCCGAGTTGCTGAGTGACAGCAGCTTGCGCGAACAACTGCAAAGCGCCCCCGATGCCGCGACGCTGCACCAGCTGATTGCCGGCTGGCAATCGGCCCACGCCAGCGCATGAAACCCACCGTCATCAGCGCCGATGTCCTGTTCGAGGACCATCGCGAATCGCTGAGGTGGCAGTGGGTGGCCGGACTGGGGGCCTCCGAACGCCGTTTTGACGACTTGGCCGTGCGGGCGGCCCGCTCCGGTGCCGACCTGGTGGGGTATTTGAATTACATCCACCCGTACCGTGTGCAGGTGATCGGCGAGCGCGAGGTGGCCTATTTGTCCAACGCCACGCCGGAAGACTGCTCCCGTCGGGTGTCACGCATCGTCACCTTGGAGCCGCCGGTGCTGATCGTGGCCGATGACCAGACGGCCCCCGATGCCTTGGTGTCGATGTGCGAGCGTGCGCACATACCCATGTTTGCCACCCACGAGTCAGCGGCGTTTGTGATCGACGTGTTGCGGGCCTACCTGTCCAAGCACTTTGCCGAACGCCAGTCCATGCACGGGGTGTTCATGGACATTTTGGGGCTTGGGGTGATGATCACCGGCGAGTCGGGCCTGGGCAAAAGCGAGCTGGGCCTGGAGTTGATTTCACGCGGCCACGGCTTGGTGGCCGATGACGCGGTAGACCTCTACCGCATCAACCAAACCACGGTGGAAGGCCGTTGCCCCGATTTGCTGCAAAACCTGCTGGAGGTGCGCGGCATCGGCCTGTTGGACATCAAGGCCATTTTTGGCGAAACGGCCGTGCGCCGCCGCATGCGGCTGAAGCTGATCGTGCACCTGGTGCGCAAAGAAACGATGGAGCGCGACTACGACCGCATGCCCCATGAGCCGCTGTACCAGGATGTGCTGGGCATCCCGGTGCGCAAGGCCGTCATTCAGGTGGTGGCCGGTCGCAACATCGCGGTGCTGGTAGAGGCGGCGGTGCGCAACACCATTTTGCAATTGCGTGGTGTGGACACGTACCAAGAGTTTGTGCAGCGCCAGCGGCGTGCCATGGACGCTGGAGGCTGACCCCGCTTTTTTGGGGCAACGTTTTTCCTCAGCGTGTACTGCCTCTGTGCGGGCAGTTGACCGTGAGGCAATTGGCGTACAGCGCCAATGCGTGGTCTTGCAGCTTGAAGCCTTTGGTTTCCGCGATGGTGCGTTGGCGGCGTTCGATTTCTTCGTCAAAAAACTCTTCGACTCGTCCGCAATCCAGGCACACCATGTGGTCGTGGTGCTGGCCTTCGTTGAGCTCGAACACCGCTTTGCCTGATTCGAAATTGCTGCGCGACAGCAGGCCCGCCTGTTCGAACTGCATCAGCACGCGGTAAACCGTGGCCAGGCCGATGTCCGAGCGCTCTTCCAGCAACACCCGGAAAACGTCTTCGGCGGTCATGTGGCGCTGCTTGCTGCGCTGGAACACCTCCAGAATTTTCAGGCGGGGCAGGGTGGCCTTGAGGCCGGTGTTTTTCAGTTCTTCGATATTGGTCACGTTGGAGTCGCTTTCTGGACTGTGCGCGGGGCCGACGCAGGGCACCCTGTGCCGGGCACGGCCCGACGTTACAATGATTTGATCACAGGTGCAGGCCTGCTGTGTCCCGCCTTTTTTTCATCGCGCCCCTCACACGCAAAGTTTCCACCATGTCTGTTTTGTCGGTGTTCAGTCCATCCCGTGGGGTGGCGAAATGGGCCGCGCTGTTTGTGCTCGGCTTGGTGTTGTCGGGTTGTTCCAGCCTGGGGTCTGTGCGCGATGCCTTGCCCGCAGCGGGCGCGGTGGTCACCCCCTATCGCATTGACATCATCCAGGGCAATTTTGTGTCGCGCGAGCAGGCGGCGGCGGTGTCGGTGGGCATGTCGCGCGCGCAGGTGCGCGGGATTTTGGGTACGCCGTTGTTGTCCAGTGCGTTCCACGCCAACCGGTGGGACTATGTTTTCACCTTCCGCCGCTTGGGCCAAGCGCCGCAGCAGCGACGGTTGACCGCGTTTTTCAACGGGGAGCAGCTTGAGCGGGTCGAGTCAGACGAGCTGCCGACCGAAGCCGAGTTCATCGCGTCGCTGGACGCCAAGTCGCGCAACCGCACCACTCCCGTGCTGGAGGCCAGCGAAGCCGCGTTGAAGGCCTTTGCCGAGCAGAACAAACCGGTGCCTGCCCAACCCGAGGCAGTGCCCCCCATCACCAATTACCCCCCTTTGGAGCCCCCTGTTTCGGCCAGCACCCGCTGACCCGTTCGGGCACACAACCATGACTCTCCACATTTGCGTGGCCGGCGCCAGCGGTCGCATGGGCCGCATGCTGGTCGAGGCCGTGCAGGCCGCCGGCGATTGCCAGCTGTCCGGCGCACTTGACGTGCCCGCCAGTCCGGCCCTGGGCACCGATGCTGCCGGCTTTCTGGGCAAAGACAGTGGCGTGGCCATCACGGCCGATCTGGCGCAAGGGCTGAAACATGCCGGGTGCCTGATCGATTTCACCCGCCCCGAAGGCACGTTGGCCCACTTGGCCGTGTGCGCGGCCCAGGGCACCGCCGCTGTGATCGGCACCACGGGGTTCACCGACGCGCAAAAGGCCGACATTGCGGCGTTTGCCAAGCGCATTCCCATCGTGATGGCGCCCAACATGAGTGTGGGTGTCAACGTCACCCTGAAGCTGTTGGAAATGGCCGCCAAGGCCATGGCCACGGGTTACGACATCGAAATCGTCGAGGCGCACCACCGCCACAAGGTGGACGCACCCTCGGGCACGGCGCTCAAAATGGGCGAGGTCATTGCCGATGCCCTGGGCCGTGACCTGAAAGACTGCGCCGTCTACGCCCGCGAAGGCGTGACCGGCGAGCGCGACCCTTCCAGCATCGGGTTTGCCACCATCCGGGGCGGCGACATCGTGGGCGATCACACCGTGCTGTTTGCCGGCACGGGCGAGCGCATTGAAATCACCCACAAGTCTTCCAGCCGCGTGACCTACGCGCAGGGCAGCTTGCGGGCCGCGCGTTTCCTGGCGGGCAAACCCGCCGGGCTGTACGACATGTTCGACGTGCTCGGCTTGCGCTGACCCCCCGCGCCATGGCCGCTTGGCAGCACCTGATGCAAGGCGATGGCCTCAGCCGCCTCGTGGTGCTGGTGTTGCTGCTGATGTCCGTCGCCACCTGGGTGGTGGTGCTGTGGAAGGCGTGGATGCTGCGCGCCGCAGGCCCCAGCGTGGCGCTGTCGGTGGCGGCGTTCTGGCAATCGGCCAGTGTGGCCGATGCCCGTTTGCGGGTGCAGTCTGCCGATGTGGCGCAATTTGTCACCCCGTTGCTGCAAGCCGCCACCGACACCCTGTCCGGCCCCACTGGCCCCACCTTGGGCCACCTCGCACCGGCCGAACAGCGGCTCACCCGGGGGTTGCGTGACGCCTTGGTGTGGGCGCAGCAACGCTTGCAGTTTGGCCAGGTGTTGCTGGCCACCGTGGGCGCCACCGCCCCGTTTGTGGGCTTGTTGGGCACCGTCTGGGGCATTTACCACGCGCTGCTGGGCATGGGCAGTGGCGGTTCGCTGGGGTTGGAGCAAGTGTCCGGCCCTGTGGGCGAAGCGCTTGTCATGACCGCTGCAGGCCTGGGCGTGGCCATTCCGGCGGTATTGGCTTACAACGTGTTGGGCCGTTGGTCGGCCCGCATCGAAGCCGTGCTGGAGGCCTTTGCCCACGACCTGCGGGCCTGGGCCTTGGCCCAAACCCCGGACGCTTGAGGCCCCGGCCCATGTCGTTTCACGGCTTTGACAGTTCCCATGGGGTCTCGGTTGGCCCCAAAACCGGCAGTGGCCACAGTTTCACCCGGCCCATGAGCGACATCAATGTCACCCCGCTGGTGGACGTGATGCTGGTGCTGCTGGTGATTTTCATCATCACCGCCCCGTTGATGGCCAGCTCCATCCGGCTGGACTTGCCCCAGACGGCGGCGGCCCGCCCGTCCGAGTCGGACCGCAAGCTGACCCTGGTGCTGGCCCGTTCGGGCGGTGTGACCGTGGACGACACCCCGCTTGACACCCCGGCATTGCTGGCCCGGCTGCGCACCGTGGCCCAGGCCCATCCCGGCACCGAGGTGCAGTTGCGCGCCGATGCCAACGTGCCCTATGGCCGGGTGGTGGAGGTGATTGGGTTGGCCCAGCAGGCGGGCCTGAACCGCGTGGGTTTTGTGGCCGAACCGGGTGCCGCGGCCTCCACGCCCTGACACCCTAAAATCCCGGCATCGCTTTGGGGCCTCGGCCCACAGCTTTTCGCACAGCCAGCGCCCCAGAGGGCGCGCTTTTTTCACACAGCTCACCCCATGCAAGACAAATTCAGCCACCAGGATGTGGAGCGCGCCGCCCACGCCCATTGGATTGCCCGCGATGCCTACCGCGTGACGGAAGACCAGAGCAAACCCAAGTTCTACGCCTGCTCCATGCTGCCCTACCCCAGTGGCAAGCTGCACATGGGCCACGTGCGCAACTACACCATCAACGACATGCTGGCGCGCCAGCTGCGCATGGCCA
>CAYFFJ010000009.1:20188-50369 GCA_964342395.1 uncultured Hydrogenophaga sp. | reverse complement strand
GCTCAACGGCCTGATTTGTTCGTCAAGCGCCCCTATGATCATCCGGGATGCGACACATAACTGTGAGGCGGGGCTGGTTGCCCTGGGAACGTCCTTGACCGACATCGTTGACAAAGAGACCCGGTCCAGATGGATGGCAGGTATCGCCGGGAAGGATACCAAGCCGGAATTGATCGTGCGGAAGGTACTGCACAAAGCAGGGCTTCGGTTCGTGCTGAACGACAAGCGGCTACCGGGCAAGCCCGACATCGTCATGCCGAAGCATCGACTCTGCATATTCGTACATGGGTGCTTCTGGCACCGCCATGAAGGCTGTAAGTTGGCGGCATCGCCCGCAACGCGCGTGGAATTCTGGCAACAGAAGTTTGCAGCCAATGTGGCACGCGACAGACAAAACCTTGCGGCATTGGCCACGCTGGGTTGGCGAGTCATGGTGATCTGGGAATGTGGCTTGAAGCACCGCAATGCAGCCGACAGGCTTGTCTGGCTGCCAGACGAAGTGCGCACGGGCACGCAAGGTTTTATGGAATGGAGCTGAGGCGATCAGGCTGCCAAAAGGGCTGCAGGATGGCACTCTAGCCTGATGCCACGCAACTTGCGCGCAAAGTGCAAGCCGATGGTGTAGACCAAATCACCGTGTACCGCAAACATCGATTCAACTGCTGCATTGAGTTCGACACATTCTTCAGGGGTGAAGCTGGCCTCACGCGTGTCGATGCGAACAATGGTTTCCGCGGGTTCATCCGGGTGATACAGCAAATCAGCAGCAAACATGCGCCGAAACCAGCGCCGCAATCCGCAGCAAGTCGGCGCAGGAAAATCTGGGATTCGTTTGTTTGTGTGCATCATTTCCTCCTTTTCATGCGAGTGGACAAGACCTACACGCAGGATGCCACATATTATATATAAAAAAAGCAACTATCGCTTTTCCATATTGATATTGTTGCTATATAAATAGTTCTTCTTTTTTACCCCGAAGCAGCCATCTGGAAGGTAGAAAATGAACACCCAATGCGATTCCGGCCCCTTCTGCACCCGGCCACACGCTGGCCATCCCCAAACGCCATGTGGGCTCGTTCTTCGACCTGACCGATGACGAGCGCAACGGGTTGACGCCGCTGTTGGCCGAGGCCCGGCTGGGCACCGATGCCGAGTTCGCACCCGCTGGCTACAACATCGGCATCAACGACGGCGCTGCAGCGGGGCAGACGGTGCCGCACCTGCACATCCACCTCATTCCCCGTTATGCGGGCGATCTGCCTGACCCGCGCGGGGGTGATGGCGTTTATCAGCACCAGAGCGCGTGATGGCCAGCCATCATTCAAACCTTGTGCTGAGTACTGATAGGTCAGAATGGCTGTTTGTAATCACGCATTTCAGTACGTATATTTTGATATTTTTCATAGCTAAAACATCACGTTTACAATCACGCATATGAACTCGCAAGTTATTTCGCAGTACGACTCCCCACATCAGTTTGAGCCACTGATGCCGGCAGAGCCCTGGCTTGCGCCGCTGCTTGAAAAGGCGGGTGACCTCACGCGCAAGGCCACCGCGCTGGGGTCGGCCTCGGGCAAAACGGCGCAATCCGAGCTGCGCAAGCTCCTGCGCAGCATGAACTCGTACTACACCAACCGCATCGAAGGCGAGCACACCCGCCCAAGCGACATCGAGCGTGCATTGGTGCAGGACTTTTCTGCCAACACCGACTTGGCGCGCAAGCAGCGGCTGGCGGTGGCGCACATCCGCACGGAGGCGCTGTGCGAAAGCGAAATAGACCGCAGGCTCGGAACCGACGGTGCCGATGCCGCCAGATGGCTGTATGCCCCCGAAGCGCTGACCTGGTTGCACAGGGAGCTCTTTCGCGACCTGCCTGAAGACGACCTCCGGCTGGCCGATGGCAGTGCGATGGTGCCCGGCGAGTTTCGCCAGCGCGGTGTGGCGGTCGGGCGGCATGAAGCGCCCACGGCGGAGTCACTGCCGCGCTTCATCGAGCGTTGGCAGCAGGTGTACGGCAGCGTCCGACGGGGGGAGGCATCCATCGTCGCCCTGGCCGCCGCGCACCATCGGCTGGCCTGGACACACCCGTTCCTGGACGGCAACGGACGGGTGATGCGGCTGCACACCCACATGCTGCTGCATGCCTGGGGGCTCACGGGTGGCTTGTGGTCGCCCTTGCGCGGGTTCGCCAGAACTGAAAGCCGCTACAAGGCCCTGCTGCAAGCGGCCGACGAGCACCGCCGGGGCAACCTGACCCAGGCAGGGCTGGTGCAGTGGATCGACTACACGCTGGATGTGTGCATCGACCAGGTGGAGTTCATGGCCAGGCAGCTTGACGTGCAAGGCATGCAAGACCGCATCCGCGCGGCCTTGACGTACGAGGTGGCCGTGGTGAAGTCAGGGGTGCGCGAGGAGGCGTTGCTGCCCCTGCATTACCTGTTCGCCACGCAAGGCGAGCTGGGGCGGGCGCAGTTCAAGGCCATGACCGGCCTGGGCGAGCGTGTGGCAACGGCCACCCTCTCGGCGTTGCTGAACCGCGGGTTCGTCACCACCGACTCGCCCTATGGCAGCTTGCGGTTTGCCATCCCACGCCACGCGCTGCGCTTTTATTTCCCCGCTTTGTGGCCAGAGGCCGAGCAGGATCAGGCGCTGCTGGATGGCGAGGTGGGTGTGGCCGCTGTGCCGCGCGGTGCGCCGAGGCGCAGCGGCTTGGGTTGACGCATCACCACCAAGGCCCTCAAACCGTCTCCCGCTGCTCAAACCCCAGGCACGCTTCAGTGGTCGCCGGGGTGCTGACCACCACCCCATCCACCCGCGCCAACTCCGGTCCGTGGTGTGCCCAGTCCACCAGCGCCTGTACGGCGTCTGCCGGGCCGCTGGCCTGGGCTTCCACGCTGCCGTCTTGCCGGTTGCGCACCCAGCCGGTCAGCCCCAGCGCGCGGGCCTGGCGCGCCATGTGCCAGCGGTAGCCCACGCCTTGCACGCGGCCGGTGATGCGCAGGTGTTGGGTGGTGGTGGTCATGCCTTCAGTCACTCAGCAACGCCACATACGCCTCGTAGCTGAACAGGCGGTGCTTTTTCTGGCCGGTTTGTTCGGTGACCAGCCCCAGGTCTTGCAGCAGTTTGACGGCGGCGGTGGCGGTGGGGAAGGTGGTGTCCAGCCGCTGGCGCACCTGTTCGATGGAGAAGCGTGGCATGGCGGGCAGCAGCTCAAACAGGCGCAGGCTGGCGGTGGTGGCCCTGGGTGTTTGCAACAGGCGGCGGCGGTCTGCGTTGATGAGGCTGGCCAGCGCGACGATGCTGCGCTCGGCCTGTTCGGCGGCCACGGCCACGCCCTCCAGGAAAAAGGCCACCCAGCCTTCCCAGTCGCCATCGGTGCGCACGGCACCCAGGCGGCGGTAGTACTCGGCCTGATGTTGTTGGAGAAAACCGCTCACGTACATCAGGGGCTCGGGCAGCAGACCCCATTGCTCGATGAGTGCCGCAATCAGCAACCTGCCCATGCGCCCGTTGCCATCGAGAAAGGGGTGAATGGTTTCAAACTGCACATGCACCAGCGCAATGCGCACCAGCGGGGGCAATGCCGTTGTGTCGAGCCCGGTCGCGGCCAGTGGGGGGTGGATGAAGCGCTCCAGATCGGCCAGCAAGGCGGGCACTTGCTGGGGAGGCGGCGGCACAAAAACGGCGTTGCCGGGCCGGGTGCCACCGATCCAGTTTTGCGATTGCCTCAGCTCGCCGGGTTGCCGCCCGGCACCGCGCACGCCGTCCATCAGCAGGCGGTGGGCCTGGCGCAGCAGGCGCACGCTCAGTGGCAGGCCGTTGGGGCTGCGGAGCTGGCTTTGCACATGGTGGAAGGCGCGCAGGTAGTTGGTGACTTCTTCCACGTCGTCAGGGTTGGCCAGTGTTTGTCCGGCTTCGTTGTTGAACAGGTCAACCAGCGTGGCCTGAGTGCCTTCAATTTGCGACGTCAGCAGCGCTTCTTTGCGGATGGCGCTGTACAGCAGCCAGTCCACCGACGGCACCAGCCCCGCCACCCCGGCCAGACGTGCCAGGGCCATTTCAGCCGCATGGTTGGCCTGGCCGAAATCGGCAACGTTCAACGGGGGTGCTGCGGGCGGCAAGGGTGCGGGCACAAAGGCGCGCACGGCTTCGCCGGTGGTGGTGGACGTGATGTAAGTGCCTGTGATGCGCGGGGCCATGGCGTGGTTGAAAGCGGGCTTGAATGGGAAGTCAACACATTAAAACATTCTTTAACGTATTGAGGTGCAAGGCAAGCTGGCTTGCATGGTGCGTGGCAGCCACAAGCATGTGGGCCATGCCGGGCTACACGGCCAACGTGACTGGCTGCTATCAGGCAGGCAAACAACGGTCTCTGCACAAAATTAACAATGAAAATGGCATCTATCGCTTTATTTACGTCATTCATTGCTATGGTTTGTTTGGGGCCTGCCTGTTGGATTCCAGCCATGGCCAGCGACAGCATGCCGGTGAAAGCAATCACAAGGGGGTTGTGGGTCATGCGCCTGTTGGAGCCGCTGGCGGCAGGAGACAATGCCCCATGCGCTCATCCATCCAAATCGTCGACGTAGACCGTGTTGAAACCTGGACGCGCTACCGCCCCGGCATGTGCGACGGCTGCCAGGCCAACTGCTGCACCATGCCGCTGGAAATCCGTCTGGCCGACCTGGTGCGCCTGGGGCTGGTGGACGCGTTTGAGGCCGACAACGAAGACCCCGCCCGTATTGCCAAGCGCCTGCAAAAAGCCAAGGTGATTGACCGCTACAACGCCAAGGCCGAGATTTTCACCATGGCCCGCCGGGCCGATGGCGACTGCACCTTTCTCGACAACAAAACCCGCCGCTGCACCGTGTACGAGCAACGGCCCGACACCTGCCGCCTGCACCCGCAAAAAAAGAGCCCCCGCACCGGCTACTGCGCCTATGGCGCACGGTTCGAGCCGCGCAAGGTGGTCTGAAACCCCGCCCGCCCGGCCAGCCAGCCAGCGCCATGCCAACCCCAGACGGGCTTGACCCCGCCCTGCTGCTCAAGCTGGTGCGCACGCCCATGCCCTATGGCAAACACGCCGGGCGGCTGCTGGCCGACTTGCCGGGCAATTACTTGAACTGGTTTGCCCGCGAGGGTTTTCCCAAAGGCGAGCTGGGCCGCTTGCTGGCGCTGATGCAAACCATCGACCACAACGGCTTGCGTGATTTGTTGCGACCGCTGCGATAAATTTTCAGCACTTTTGCCATGTACCGCTTGATGGCATTGGATTTTTAGCTATGTATTTTTATAACCAAACCGCGATTACACTGCCCGCATGAACGCCTCCACCGCTCCCGCCTGCCCTGTTTGTGGGCTTGAAAACACTTACCCCGATGGCAGCAACTGGATCTGCCCGGACTGCACGCACGAGTGGCCCGTGGCTGCCGAGGGCGAAGAAGCCGATGCCGCTGAAGACACGGTGGTGCGCGACAGCAATGGCACGCCGCTGGCCAACGGCGACTCGGTCATCCTCATCAAAGACCTGAAGGTCAAGGGCTCGTCCACCGTGCTGAAAAAGGGCACCAAGGTCAAAAGCATCCGCCTGCCTGAAGGTGCAGGCGACCATGAGGTGGATTGCAAAACCGACCAGGGTGCCTTCATGCTGAAGGCCGAGTTTTTGAAAAAGGCCTGAAATCTCTGGCGTTGTGCGGTTCAGACCGCCACGATGACGTGAACGGTCATGACCAGGTTTTCAGAGCGTCCGTAGGCCTGCATTTTTTCAATCAACTTGGTGTCCAGCACGTGCTCTGCCCCCAGAAGCAAGGAGCCCTCGCGGCTGACAAAGTCGCGCGCCAGCACCATGCCGGGCCTGAGATCGGCCAGGCTCAACCGCATTTCTCGGTGAGACGGTTTTACCGGCGCACCCACCAAGGCAAACAGTGCATCTAGCACCAAGGGGTCGTACCGTTTGCCCCGGTCGTTTTCCAGCGCCGCCCGGGTCTCTGGGGGCGAGAGTTGGCGGGGCTGAAACGTGCCAATCTGAAGGCTGTCGTAGTCGTTCACGGCCGCCAGCACCCGGGCGCCCAGGGGAATATCGTTGCCCCGCAGGCCGTCCGGAAAACCCAGTCCGTCGAAACGCTCGTGGTGGTGGCGAATGATGCGCGTGGTGGCACCGAGCTCGTCAAACGCCATCAAGGCATGCACGCCTTCCAAAGGGTGCTTTCGGTAAGCCTGCATGTCGTCGAAACCCATGGTGCTCATGGGTTTGGCCAGCAGTTTGTCGGGAAACCCTATTTTGCCGATGTCGTGCAACAGGCCTGCCAAAAACACCTCTTGTGCCTCTTTGCCATCCATGCCCACTTTTTGAGCCACGGAACGTGCCAACGTGGCCACGCGCCTGGAGTGCCCCGCCAGAACGGGATGCCGCAGCTCCATGAGGCTTGAGAAAATTTTGATGGCGTTGAGGAAGTTGGTTTTGAGGCGTTCGTTGGCCTTCTCGAGCTCACCGGTGCGCTCCTGGACCCTGACTTCCAGTTGCCCATTGAGCTGCTTCAATTCGTCGTTTTGCCGGTGGGTCAACGCTTGCAGGCGCGCGGTTTCCCGCTCCAGGCCTTTGCGCTCCAGCCCTTGGCGCAACGTCAGCAACAGGTCTTCAT
Organism: uncultured Hydrogenophaga sp.; assembly: GCA_964342395.1. Lineage (GTDB taxonomy): Bacteria > Pseudomonadota > Gammaproteobacteria > Burkholderiales > Burkholderiaceae_C > UBA2334. Next base: position 43,728 of record CAYFFJ010000009.1, on the reverse strand, counting down.
CGGTCCACGGCTTGGTGACGTAGCGGTAAATTTCACCCCGGTTGATGGCGTCGATGGTGGAGGTCATGTCGGCATAACCCGTGAGCAGTATGCGCACCACGTCAGGCCAGTCTGTGCGCACGGCATTCAGGAATTCGGCCCCGTCCATTTGCGGCATGCGCATGTCCGAAATGACCACGTCCACGTGCTCTTTGGCCAGCACGGCCAAACCCTGCGCACCCCCTTCAGCCACCAACACCTGATAGCCACCCGAGCGCAACAACCGGCGCAGGGCTGACAGGATGTTGGGCTCGTCATCGACACACAGCACCACCCATGGGGCGGGTGTGCTGGTGTCGGTCGAGACGGCTTCAGCCATTGGGCACCTCCTCCGACTCCTGCAGCCCGGCCTGCAGAACAGGCAACTCGATCCGGAACACCGTGCCCACCCCCACTTCGCTCTGCACTTCGATGCGGCCGTGGTGTTTTTGAACAATGCCGTACGTGAGGGACAGGCCCAGGCCCGTGCCTTTGCCAATGGGTTTGGTGGTGAAAAACGGGTCAAAAATGCGCGACAGGTTTTCTTTGGAAATGCCCGACCCGTTGTCGGCAAACTCCAGCCACACGTGATCGTCGTCCACCACACCTGAGCGGATGGTGATGGTGCCGCGTTGGGTGCCCATGGCATGGGCGGCATTCACCATCAGGTTCATGAACACCTGGTTGAGCTGTGACGGCAGGCATTCCACCAGCGGCAAAACCCCGTAGTCTTTCACCACGTCGGCCAGGTATTTGATTTCGTTGTTGACAATGTTCAAGGTGGAGTCAATGCCCTGGTGCAGGTTGGCCGCCTGCCATTGCAGGGCGCTGTCGACCCTGGAAAAGTCTTTGAGGTCCTGCACAATTTTTTTGACGCGCCCAATTCCCTCCTGCGACTCGCGGATGAGGGACGGAATGTCTTCCCGCAAAAACTCCACATCCACCTTTTTGCGCAAGGCCTCAATGTCCGCTCCGGCAGGCAGCGTCTCGTAGGCATCGAGCAAGGCAAACAGGTCGGCCATGTAGGTTTGCAACGAGCCGATGTTGGAGTGCACGTAGCCAATCGGGTTGTTGATTTCGTGTGCCACACCCGCCGCCAATTGGCCGATGGAGGCCAATTTTTCCGATTGCACCAACTGCGTATTGGCCTGGGCCAGTTGGGTGGTGCGCTCTTGTACCAGCTGCTCCAATCCGGCCTGTGCGCTGCGCAAGGCTTCTTCCGCCACCCGCCGCTCGGTGACGTCAACCAGCGTTTCAATGGCCCCGATCAGCCGCCCTTCAGGGTCTCGCAGCGGCGCTGCCGTGAAGTGCAGCCATTTGCCAGCGTCCCCAAAATGGGAGAAATAGTCCTCTGCCTCAAAAGCCCCTGGAACAATGGTGGAGTGCTTGAATTTGTTGTGGTAGTGGTGGTCCACATCGTGTTCCAAGGCCCCTGAGGCAATCAGGTCGGCCATGGTGGGTCTTTGTGCCGGGTAAAACGCCTTCCATTGGTCGGTGGTTCCGATGACGTCCACGGCCTTGATGCCGCTGACCAATTCGCACGCCCGGTTCCAATGGGTCAGCACATGGTGCTCATCGATCACAAAGGTTGGCACAGGGTTGCCGTCGATCACATGGGCCAACACCTGGCGCATGTGGGCTTGCGCGGCCTGCGCTTTGCGGTTGGCGGTCTGGTCCACGTAGGTGTCGATCAAGGTGGACTTGCCATCGATGTGCACCACCCCGGTGGTTTGTTCCACCCACCGGCTGTCGCCCCCCAAGGTCAGCAGGCACAGCTCAGCGCGGCTGTGCTCCACCTTGCCCACCGCATGGTCGCAGGTGTGGGCCACCAGGCGTGCCCTGAAATCGGGGGCCGCCAATTGGTCGTAAGGCAGCTGGCACAGCTGGGAGGATGTGGCGCCCAACAAACACAAAGCCGATGCGTTGGCATAAATGATGGTGTTGTCGCGGTGCAGCAAGGTGGGCGTGCCCAGCCCTTCAAGCAGCGAGAAAAAATAGCCCTGCGGATCCGCTGCGCTGTCTTGCGAAATGCGGTCCATGTCTGGAACAGGCAGGGGCATGTCAACTCCTTTTCAAGAAGGCGTGTCAGCCCAACAGGCTGTCACAGGTTTGCCGGTAACGTTTTTCAATGGCCGCGAACAGGTCGGACGCGTGGTCCCAGTCCATGTTCAATGCCTCCCAGGCACTGCTTTGCACCGTGGGCACTGCATTGTTGGGGGCGGGATCCAAGTCAAGTGCGTGGGCAAGGGCATCCGCCACATGCACCAGCTTGGCCATGGCGCCCGCCTCTGGGTCGTGTGTTCGGTGGTGCAACGCCATGCTTTGGGCGATGACGGGCGGCAAGTGCCACGCTTGGGCCAGCACCCCCCCGGCGTGGCAGTGGTCAAAACCCAAAACGTGCATTTCTGCGTCCATCATGGGCACATCGTGTGTTTGGCTCCAGTCGCAGACCGATCGGTACGGGCCCGGATAACACACCAGCATCACCAGACGCCCCATGTCGTGCAACAGGCCTGCGGTGAACGCCGTGGATTCGTTCATTCTCAACCGGCCCGCCAACATCTGCGCACAAGTGGCGGTGGCCATGCTGTGGCGCCAATACGTGTTGTGTGCAAACCAGGCCGTCTGCGGGTGCGGCTGGAACGTGTCCATGACCACCGAGGCCAACGCCACCGATTGCAAGCCGGAAAACCCCAGCAACGTCACCGCCTGCGTCACCGATTCAACTTGGGTGGACAAACCAAAAAAAGAGGAGTTGGCCACCCTCAGCACCTTGGCGGCAATCACCTGGTCTCCCATTACCAGACGGGCAACGGTGGGCAAATCGGGGTCATCCTGCGTCAGGCAACGCAGCAACTCGGCCCGCACTGCGGGCATAGAAGGCAGCAAATCCAGCTGCAGTTTCAGTTTGTCCAGGTCGTTCGCCGTCACGGGAGGGTTTCCTGGCGGTACCGCCACACCAGGGCTTTCAGGGCCTGGGTAGGCCCCTCGGGAGGCGCGTGGCGAAACAGGCGGTTCAACCGGGCCGCCACAGCAGACACCGGGGTCAACGGGTCCGGTTGAGAAGGGGCCGCACCCTCCGGTGCATCCCTTGTGTCTGGCACGGGTTCGGTCATGCCAAAGGCCCTGTGGGAATGAAGGTCAACACGCCACCACGTGACTGCGATTGGTAGCCCAATGCGGAATACCGCACCAGCCACGATTGACCCTGCATCTGCACATCTGGCGCCGAGGCCGTGTCTGGCCCGCTCAACCATTGCGCCAGCCCGGACAGGCCATTCACCTCGTGCAGGCAAACGCCTGGCTGGGCCTCCGGGAACACCCGCAAGGCCTCGGCATTGATCAACACAATCATGCCCTCCTCATCGCAACCCATAACGGCCACGGGCAGGCGGTCCAACACTTCATGTGCAACCCCCATCACCACCTGATCCTGGACCAGGCGGCGGGCTTGGTCGTGCATGACATCGCTCAACCGCGCATGCGCCTGCAACAACTGTTCATGCGCCAAACCCAGGGCTTGGTGGAGGCGCAGATTTTCATCTTCCAGTTCTTTGTGGCGAAACGCCTCGGCGATGTTGGCACGCAGGTGCTCATCGTCCCAGGGTTTGGTCAGGAATTTGTAGATGGCGCCTTCGTTGATGGCGTCAGTGACCGACTGCAGGTCGGTGTACCCCGACAACACCAACCGCACCGTGTGGGGGTGCAATGCCTTGGCTTGGCGCAAAAACTCCACACCCGACATGCCCGGCATGCGCTGGTCTGACACGATCACGTCCACCGATGTGGTGGCCAGCACGTTCAGCCCCTCTTGTCCGCTGGGGGCCGTGACGACGGTGTAGCCGTCAGGGCGCAGCATGCGTTTGAGCGAGGTCAGAATGTGCGCCTCGTCGTCAACCAGTAACAGTGTGCGTGTGTTGCTCATTTGATTGGGTTCATGGTATCCGTTCTGCGCGAAGTTGCACAGAAATGTCCCCTTGCCCAGTTGTTGCAATTTCACACACCCTGGCCGACCTGGTTCTCAACTCACCATTTCATTTCGCCCGTGTTGACCTTGGCCCCTATGTCCAGCGACAACGCGCCATCGGTGACCTGCGGGTAAGCCTTTTTCATGGCGCCGATCAGTTCGGCGCTGCTCTTGTTGTTGACAAGATTTTTCTCGAAGGTCTGCAGGTAGTCTCTGGTGAATCCGATGGCGCTGGCGTCCACTGCTGTGCCAGCCGCCATGTGGCCGGGCACCACCAGCTCGGGCTTGAGCGCGGCCATCTCGTCCAGTTGGGCCACCCAGGCGGCGCGCTCGGCCACGCTTTGCGTGTCTGCCGTCCACACGTGCATGCCACCAAACACACCGATGTTGCCCACCAGGGCCTTGATCGACGGCACCCAGGCATAAGGGCGGTGGGCCAGCGGGCCTTGCGTGCCCCGTATCTCGATGACTTGGTTTTCCAGCTTCAGGGTGTTGCCTTCAAGCGCACGCGGCACCACAGGCTTGCGGGGCGCGTTGGCACCCATCTTCGGCCCCCAGAACGCAACTTTGGCCGAGAGCTTGGCCGTGAGTTTGGCCAGCACGGCGGGCGTGCTCACCACGTCTGCGGCGGGGAAGATGTCTTTCAGCGTCTCGACACCAAAGTAATAGTCAGGGTCGGCCTGGCTCACGTAAATGGTGGTCAGCTGTTTGCCGCTGTCGAGCACGTTGGCGGCAATGCGCAGGGCGTCGGCGCGGGTGAACCCGGCGTCGATCACCATGGCCTCTTTGTCGCCATAAATCAGGGTCGAGTTGACGTTGAAACTGCTGCCAGCGGCGTTGTACACCTTGACGGTCAAGGGTTGTGCGGCATGGGCGCCGGTGAAGGCAATGGCCAGCGAGGCGGCAATGAGTGTGGTGCGAATCATGGGGGCTCCTGTGGGGTATTTGAACGGTGACACCCTTTCAGCGCAGTGCCGAAACGGACTTTAGTTTCAATAACCGCGCAGATAAACCGCATAATTTGCCCATATATGTTGCACAAATCGCCCAAATCATGGACCGCCTGACCGCCATGCGCGTGTTTGCAGCGGTGGCTGAAAGCGGCAGCTTCAGCGCCACCGCCGAGCAGTTGGACATGTCGCGCGCCATGGTCACGCGGTATGTGGGTACCTTGGAGCAGTGGCTGGGTGCACGCCTGTTGCAGCGCACCACCCGCAGCGTCACGCTCACCGAAGCCGGGGAAAGCTGTTTGCGCCGGGGCCAGCAAATGCTGGCCCTGATGGACGACGTGGAGCAGGAAACCCGCCACCACGGAACGGCCTTGCGCGGCCAGCTGCGCGTGACCTGCAGCGTGTCCTTCGCCTACGCACAAATGGCCGCCGCGCTGACCGATTTTTTGACGCAGCACCCACAACTGAAGGTGGACCTCAACGCCAGCGACGGGGCGCTCAACCTGGTCGAGGCCCGCATTGACCTGGCCATTCGCATCAGCGCCGAACCCGACCCCACCCTGATCGGCAGGGTGCTGGCGCCCTGCCACTCGGTGCTGGTGGCATCTCCCGCTTACCTGGCCGCACACGGTGTGCCCACAACCCCTGACGACCTGGCCACCCACCAGTGCCTGAGTTTTGCCAACTTTGGCAAAAGCACCTGGGCGCTGCACCGCCACGAAGAGCGCTGCCAGGTCAGCGTTCGCAGCCAGCTCAGCGCCAACGATGCCACCGCATTGCTGCAAGCGGCCTTGGCGGGCGGCGGCGTGGCGTTACAGCCCACCTACCTGGCCAACCCGTGTGTGGCCGACGGACGCCTGCAAGTGGTACTGCCCGATTGGAAGCTGCCCGACATGGCCATTTACGCGCTGTACCCCTCACGCAAACATTTGCAGCCTGCGGTGCGCGCGCTGTTGGATTTTTTGGCGCAACGGTTCTCCGCTCAATGCTGGTGAGAACCGGGGCAGCCCTTTCGCAGAACACACATCAGCGCAACCAAATAGATAGCAAACTATTGAATTAAAATAAGCGCCAGAAGCCTTTTTTATTCAAAACAACCGCCCACACCATGCCTACCAGCACCTCCACCCACGACACCACCCGCATTGACGACTTGCGCATCCGCGCCGTGCGCCCCCTGCTCACGCCCGCGCTGCTGGAAGAATGGCTGCCCGTGCCGCCCAACACCCAGACGCTGGTGGAAACCAGCCGCGCCGCCATCTCTGACGTGCTGCACGGGCGCGACGACAGGCTGGTGGTGGTGGTGGGGCCGTGCAGCATCCACGACCACGACCAGGCCCTGACCTACGCCCACTTGCTGAAGGCAGAGGCCGACCGCCTGGGGGGCGAGCTGCTGGTGGTCATGCGCACCTACTTTGAAAAACCCCGCACCACCGTGGGCTGGAAGGGCTACATCAACGACCCGCACCTGGACGGCAGCTTTGCCATCAACGAAGGGCTGGAGCTGGCCCGCCAGCTGCTGCTGGACGTGCTGGCCGTGGGCCTGCCGGTGGGCACCGAGTTTCTGGACCTGCTGAGCCCGCAGTTCATTTCAGACCTGGTGAGCTGGGGCGCCATTGGCGCGCGCACCACTGAAAGCCAAAGCCACCGCCAGCTGGCCAGTGGCCTGAGCTGCCCGGTGGGCTTCAAAAACGGCACCGACGGCGGCATCAAGGTGGCGTCAGACGCCATCCTGGCGGCACAAGCGGGCCACGCCTTCTTGGGGCTGACCAAAATGGGCCAAGCCGCTGTGTTTGAAACGCGCGGCAACGCCGACTGCCACGTCATCCTGCGCGGCGGCAAAGCCCCCAACTATTCCGCCGCCGACGTGCAAGCCACCTGCGAGTTGCTGAAGGCCAACGGCCTGCGCGAGCAGGTGATGGTGGACGTGAGCCACGCCAACAGCAGCAAACAGCACGCCCGCCAGATCACCGTGGCCGCCGACGTGGCAGCGCAGATTGCGGCAGGCGACAAGCGCATCACGGGCATCATGATCGAGAGCCACCTGCAGGAAGGCAGGCAAGACATCGTCGAAGGCCAGCCCCTGAAGCACGGCGTGAGCGTGACCGACGCCTGCATCAGCTTCGCGCAAACCGTGCCGGTGCTGGAAGGGTTGGCGGCGGCGGTGAAAGCGCGGCGGGGGGTGTGAGAGCGGGCCGCTCTGGCCCATGACCGTCCTTGCATTTATTGATATTTACATCAACAATCTGCACTAAAGCTTAATTTGTTGACGCAAATATCAAAATGCAAACCCTACAGGAACTCGGCGAAGCCGTCGCCACCCGCCGCAAGCGGCTGGGTCTCAAGCAGGGTGACGTGGCGGCCCAGGCCGGCATCACGCCTGAATCCCTGTCGCGCTTCGAGCGAGGCCGCTCGGCTGAATTCGGCACACGCAAGCTGCTGGCCGTGCTGGCCGTGCTGGACGCCGAGCTGGAGGTGGTAACCCAAGGCCAGGCAGGCACCCTGGACGAACTGCGCCGCGAACGGGCGCAAGGCAGCCGGTGATGCAGCTGTCGGTGTACGTGCTGGGGCGCGAGGTGGCCACGCTGGCGCAGTCAGGCGACTTCAAAAGCGTGCTCACCTACCACCCGCAGGTGGCGGCAGACGACTTTGTGTCGCTCACCATGCCCGTGCGGCTTGAAAGCTACACCTGGGACGACCAGCTGCCGCCCGTGCTGCAAATGAACCTGCCCGAAGGCTATTTGCTGCAAGTGCTGCAAGAGCAGTTTGGCCCGCACATCGGGGCCAGCCCCATCGCGCTGCTGTCCGTCATTGGCCGCAACATGGTGGGCCGCGTGCAAGTGGCCGCAGCAGGAGCTGAACTCCATGAACCAGCACAGCCGATAGAAGTGGCCACACTGCTGAAAGGCGACAACGCCGAGGCCGCCTTTGCCGCCCTGGTGCGCCAGCACGCCACCAGCGGCGTGTCGGGCGTGGTGCCCAAGTTTCTGGATGCGCAGACCAACGAAGACAACGGCTCACCATTGGCGCAACACAAAAAAGCCCGCCTGGTGACCCGCCGCCACATCATCAAAGGCTCCAGCGCCAAACTGCCGTTCGTGGCACTGAACGAGCACCTGTGCATGCAGGTGGCCAGCCGCGTGGTGCCCACCGCCAGAACCGACATTTCAGACGATGGGCAGGCGCTGGTGGTGCACCGCTTTGACGTGGACGAACACGGCCAACCCCATTGGGGCATGGAAGACTTTTGCAGCCTGCTGGGCCTGCGCCCCGCCGCCAAATACGACACCACCTGGGAACGCATTGCCAAAGCCGTGCGCGACCACGTGCCCGGCACACAGCGCCTGGCCACCTACCGCCAGCTTGCCCACACCTTGCTGCTGACCTACGCACTGCGCAACGCCGATGGCCACGCAAAAAACCTGGCCCTGCTGTACACCAACCGGGCCAATGTGCACCTGTCGCCCACCTTCGACATGCTCACCACCAGTGTGTATGCCGGGTTTCAGCACAACCCGCCCGCCATCGAGTTCATGGGCAAAAAAACCTGGTTGCCCGGCAAGAACCTGCAACGCTTCATCGCCGCCACTTTTGGCATTCAGCCCAAGGAACAAGGCCAGATGGTCGAAGCCATCAGCGACGCGGTGGCCGATGTGGGCCCCCTGGTGCGACAGGCCATGGCGCAGCACCCCGGCTTTGTGGACATTGGCAAACGCATGCTGCTGGCGTGGGCCGAAGGCGTGCAGGGTTTGCGCGATGCGCGCATGTACGCTGTGGGCGAATGGCAGGCGGGGGAGGCGTTTGAGGGGTTTTCGGCACCAGCAAAGTTGACAAGCAGCACAGCCAAAATAGGCCGGTCGCCCTTGCTGGGCGAGCGATGACGGTGTGGCTGATGCACGTGGCTTGCTTGCCAACAACCATTTTTTATAGCTAAAAATCCATACAAATAAAGCGAAAACAGCCTGTGAAGTGAGTGGTCACCAGGTTGGAAACCATTTTGTTGACGTCAGCAAAATGGTTCAACTGGGCTCAGGCAGCCAGCGCGACATCGACGACATCCTGCTCAAGGCCAAAGACTTCGCCACGGAAATCACCATCTTCAATGCGCGCCAACATCAAATGGACAGCGAGCGCGCAATCTCCAGCGAGCACATCACCAACAACCAGGCCGTGCGCAACACCCTGCTGCAACGGGGCATACGCCCCGAAAGCCTGCCGCCCGCAGAAGACCTGAAGAAAGCCCTCAACAAACCCGACACGCTGGACCACTGATAAAGCGCCAGCGCCGGGGCGCGGCCAACCGACAGGCCACATCAGCAGGCCGTTGTCGCCAATTCAAGAACAAAAACAGGCTCTTTCGCTTGATTGGCATGAATAGCTTGCTACAAATACAATTCAATAGCAATCAACTCAAACCAGCAAAGCGGGGAAGCCACTTTTTCTTTGTATTCCCGTTGAACCTCTTACCGGTTCACCGACAATGCCCGCCTTTGCAGCACTGACACCACCCGCACATGAACATCACCAAAGACGCCGCCGTCACCCTCACCTACAAGGTGACCTCCCCCCAAGGCAAACCGCTGGACGCTGGCGACATGGCCTACCTCCACGGGGGTTATGAAAACATTTTCCCCAAGGTAGAAGCCGCGCTCGATGGCCAGGCCGTGGGTTACAGCACCACGCTGCAACTGTCGGTGGAAGACGCTTTTGGCCCCCGCGACGAGAGCCTGGTGCGCACCATCCCCAAAAGCGAGTTCCCGCCCGGCGTGAAGGTGGGTGGCCAATTGCAGGGCAGGGCCAGCGACGGCCAGCCCGCCGTGTTCAATGTGGTCAAGATCAAGGGCCCCACGGTGCACCTGGACGGCAACCACCCCCTGGCGGGCCAGGCGCTGACGTTCAGCTGCAAGGTCACGGCCGTGCGCGCGGCCAGTGCCGAGGAGATTGCGCACAAGCATGTGCACGGGGCGCACGGGCACCAACACTGAGACCCGCGCGAACCCTCACCCAGCTGCTGGGTTGCAAATGGCATCGGCCGTGGCCGTGACGCCACCGCACACCACCACCAGCACGCGGGGTGGTCGCTCTGCATCGGCAAAGGCGTGGGTCAGTGCATCGAGCGCCGCCAGGGCGGCACCGCACGCGGGCTCCACCAGCACGCGGTGGTCGTCCAAAAACGCGCGGCAGGCCGCCAGCGCAGCGGCATCGGTCACCACCACGGGGCACACCGGGCGCTCGCGGGCCCAATCAAACGCCTGCTGGCACACCTGCCGTGCGCCCAGGCTGGTGGCGACGCTGGTGATGGCAGGCAACGTGATGCGTTCACCCGCCGCCAGGGCTTGTGCCAGCGAATCGGCGCCCTCGGTTTCAGCGGCCAACACGGGCACGTGACCCCAGCCGTTGCGCTGCAAACCGTCCAACACCCCACACAACAAGCCGCCACCGCCCACCGACAGCACCACCATGTCGGGCACCCAGCCGGTGGTGGCTGCGGCTTGGGCCACTTCGTCCACCAAGGTGCCGTGGCCTTGCCACAGCAGCGGGTCGTCAAAGGGGTGAATGAAAGCGTCGGTGGGGCCCAGCAGGCCTTGCGCCAGCGCATTGGCCTCTTGCCACGACGCGCCGTGCACGGTGAGCTCGGCGCCCTGCAGTTGAATCAATTCACGGGCGCGGGCCGACGTGGTCTCTGGCACCACCACCACCACGGGCAGGCCCAGCTGGCGGCCTGCGTAGGCCACCGCAATGCCCGCGTTGCCGCCCGAAGACGACACGAACCGCCGGGCACCGCGCTGCGCATGGGTTTGGCACGCCAGGCCCACGCCGCGCAGCTTGAACGAACCCGAGGGCTGCAACGCCTCCATCTTCAGCCACACGTCAGCGCCGGTGCGCAGCGACAGGGCGCGGGATTCGATCAGGGGGGTGGGGATGTGCAGGGGGCTGATGGCGCTCACTTCGCGTCAGGCAACTCGATCTTGACTTCCAGCACTTCCAGGTTGTCCTGACGCTCCAGGTTCACCTTGATGTCATCTGGGTTTATCTTGATGTATTTGCTGATAACGGCCACCAACTCACGCTGCAGCGCGGGCAGGTAGTCGGGTGTGGCGGCGCTGCGGCCGCTGCGCTCGTGCGCCAGAATGATTTGCAAACGTTCTTTGGCCACGTTGGCCGTTTTTTTCTTCTCGCCCAGCAGGAATGAAAACAGGGACATGTGTCATTTCCCTCCAAACAGGCGCTTGAAAAAACCGGGTTTTTCGGCCTCGATGAAGCGCAGGGGTTTGTCTTCGCCCAGGAAGCGGGTCACCACGTCTTTGTAGGCCTCGGACACGTCGCTGCCTTCCAGGTGCACCGCAGGTGTGCCCTGGTTGGAAGCCTGCAACACGCTTTCACTTTCGGGAATCACGCCAATGAGCTTGATGCGCAAGATGTCCTGGATGTCTTCCAGCGACAGCATGTGCCCGTCTTGCACACGGGTGGGGTTGTAGCGGGTGATGAGCAGGTGTTCCTTGATGGGCTCGCCCCCGTTGATGGCGCGCTGGGTTTTGCTGCCCAGCATGCCCAGGATGCGGTCTGAGTCGCGCACGCTGGACACCTCGGGGTTGGTCACCACCAAGGCTTCATCCGCGTAGTGCATGGCCATGAGAGCACCGGTTTCGATGCCAGCGGGTGAATCGCACACGATGTAGTCGAAACCCATGCCTGCCAGGTCTTTCAGCACTTTTTCCACGCCGTCCTGGGTGAGTGCGTCTTTGTCGCGGGTCTGGCTGGCGGCCAGCACAAACAGGTTGTCGCACTGCTTGTCTTTGATGAGCGCCTGGTTCAGGTTGGCTTCGCCGTGGATGACGTTGATCAGGTCGTAGACCACCCGGCGCTCGCAGCCCATGATGAGGTCGAGGTTGCGCAGGCCCACATCAAAGTCGATGACGGCTGTTTTGAAACCGCGCAACGCCAAGCCCGATGCAAAACTGGCGCTGGTGGTGGTTTTGCCCACGCCGCCTTTGCCGGAAGTGACCACAACGATTTTTGCCATGGAAGGTGTCCTTGATGAATGAATGCAGGTCAAAAATGGGCCAAACAGGCTGACGGTTCGCGGTTTTTTGGCGCAAGTTGGCAGGGATTCTGCCTTGTTTGAAAAATGCGTCTTTCAAAAGCCGAAAGCTCAAGCACGCATGGCCTCCAACAGCAGTTTGTCGCCATCGGGGCCGCTGGCCAGCCGCACCATGGCGGGCTTGCCTGCAATATCCGCAGGCAAGGGCACGTCACTGGTGCGGTAGATGCCGGCAATGGACACCAGCTCGGGTTCCATGCTCAGCGCAAAAATGCGTGCGTCGCCATTGCCCCGTGCACCGGCCATGGCTTTGCCGCGCAAGGGGGCATACACGTGCACGTGGCCGTCGGCAATCACCTCGGCACCGGGGTTGACCATGGCCAGCATCACCAGGTCGCGGCCCCGGGCATACACCTGTTGGCCTGAACGCAGGGGGCGGTCGATCACCATGGCTTCGGGGCTGGGCTGTGGGACAGCCACGGGCGCTGGGGCAGTTTCAGGCGCAGGGGGTGCGGCCACCAGGCGTTGCAACACCACATCGGGCGCAGCGACCAGGCCCGCTTTGAGGGCCGCCTTGGCCTGGGTGGAGTTGCCCCCTTTGAAGGCAATGGGGCATACCGCGTGGGCGCGCAACAGCGCCAGCAGCTGTTTGAAATCGACCGCCCCGGCGTCTTCGGCCAAGGCGTGCAGATCAACCACCAAAGGGTCTTGTTCGAAAAAACCGGGGGTACTGCCGTATTGGGCGTTCCACTCGTGGGCCAGCAGGTCCATGTCGGTGGTTTTGAGCAACAAGGCGACCAACGGGAGGTTGGCGCTTTTGATTTCAAACGCGGTGGGTTTGCCCACTGATTGGCCAGTTGTCGAGGCAGCTGTCATGCGCGCAAACACCCGAAAAAAGAAGCGAATTTTACGCCCCAGGGTGCCTGTGTCTGGCCAGGCCCCGTCGGTTTGGCGCAAACAACCGCTTTCTGTTCTTATCTTCTATAACTTCTATTTTTAAATAGCAGTAGTAGTAGAGGGAAGCCTGTGCTGTGGACAAGTGCCTAAACCTGTTTCAAATCAAGGCACTGTGTTCTATTGAAAGCTGTGGTTGAAGGCCTGTGCCTGCTGCACCCGAAAAGTGGACAACCCAGGCCCACGCCATTCATCTGTGCATAAGTAATGTGTTGTTAAAAACTTATACACACAGTTGTGGGTAAGTTTTGAAGGAGGCTTCAACCGTGGTGCATGCCATGGCCGTGCCCGCCTTTGCCGTGGGCTTGGGCGTCAAACACTTTTTGCTGTTCGGGGGTCAGCACGGCATAAAAGGCTTTGGTGGCTTCAATCCGTTTGGCCTGGTGGGCATCTCGCTCGGCTTTCATGGCTTGCATTTTTTCCAGGCGCTGGGGAGTGGTCAGCTGGGCCATCTCTTCACGGCTGGGGCGTTTTTTGTCGTCCATGGCTGGGGGTTTCATGGCGCTGGTGAACGTGCTCCAGGCCGCTTCCTGTGCAGCGCTCAGTTTCAGGGCGGCTTTCAACTCTGCCTCGTGTTTGGCCATTTTGTCGGCCATGCACTGGTGCATTTTTTCGGTGCGGGGGCTGTTGCGGCCTTCGTCGCAGCCACCTGGGCCACGCGCCATGGCCGAAACAGAAGCGCCGGCCAGCAAAACGGCGGCCGAGACAGCCAAAAAGCGTTGGGTCAATGTGTTCATGGGTCGTTCCTTCAATGTGAAACCCGGCAGTGCGTCTGCCACCGCTCCCGTGTCAACGGCCAGTGCCGTGATGGGATGGCTGAACTTTGAACCCCGTGTGTAACGCCGCGTTGGCTGGGGTGTGAGGCTGTGTAAAGTTTTAAAGCGGTTTTGCAGCGGCCTTTTCAGGCCACGGCGTAGCCTTCTTCGGCAATGGCAGCCGCCAGGGCTTCGCGGGGTTGGCTGCTTTGCACGTCTACCTTGTTTTGGGTGCGGTCGGCGGTCACCTGGGCCTGGGGGTCGAGCTGTTTCACGGCTTGCACCACGGTTTTTTCGCAGTGGCCGCAGGTCATGCCGGTGACGGTGAACGTGTGGGTGATGACATCAGACATGGTGAAGGTCTTTCAAGGGGGTTAATCTGGTGGCTATGAACCCCCATTTTGAAACACACACCTCTGCCGACACCACCCCACCCGTGTGCGACGTGGGGGTGGGTGGCATGACGTGTGCCTCGTGTGTGGGCCGTGTGGAACGTGTGCTGAAAAAGCTGCCTGGTGTGGCAGAGGCCACGGTCAACCTGGCCACCGAATCGGCCCGCGTCACTTGGAAAGCGGGTGCAGTGCCCCCCGCCGAATGGGCCGACCTGCCAGCCCGCGTGGCCCGCAGCGTGCGCGACGCCGGCTATGAGCCCCGCGCAATGGACACCCCCGATACCGATGCCAACCCACCCACCTGGCTGGGCATTCGCACCGATGTGTGGCCGGTGCTGTTGGGTTTTCTGCTGTCGGCCCCGCTGGTGTTGCCCATGCTGGGCGACCTGGCGGGCCAACACGCAATGCTGCCTGGCTGGCTGCAATGGGTGTTGGCCACGCCGGTGCAGTTTGGGCTGGGCGCGGTGTTTTACCGCTCGGCCTGGCATGCCCTGAAAAACCGAACCGGCAACATGGAACTGCTGGTGTCGATGGGCACAACGGCGGGTTGGGCCATGTCCACCTGGCTTTGGCTGAAGGCCGAACCCGGTGAAATGGTGCACCTGTATTTTGAGGGCTCGGCGGTGATCATCACCCTGGTGCTGTTGGGCAAATGGCTGGAAGCGCGGGCCAAACGGCAAACCACCAGCGCCATACGTGCGCTGCAAAGCCTGCGCCCCGAAGTGGCCCACCTGCTGCCAGACGGTGTGCGCCGCACGGAAGCCGTGGACCTGCCCGTGGCCGAACTGCTGCCCGGCGACACGGTGCGGGTGCACGCGGGCGAGCGTTTTCCAGCCGATGGCCGCGTGACCGATGGCCACACCCAGGCTGACGAATCCATGCTGACCGGCGAAAGCATGCCGGTGGCCAAAGGCGTGGGCGATGCGGTGACCGGTGGCAGCCTGAACGGCGACGGTGTGGTGCAAGTGGCCGTGACAGCAGCGGGCACACACAGCACGCTGCACCGCATCATTGCGCTGGTGCAAGACGCCCAAACCGGCAAAGCCCCTGTGCAACGCCTGGTGGACCAAGTGGCCGCCGTGTTTGTGCCGGTGGTGTTGGCCATTGCCGTGGTTACCTGGGTGGCCTGGCTGGCCCACGGTGCCAGCACCGAGCAAGCTTTGCTGAACGCTGTGGCTGTGCTGGTGATTGCCTGCCCCTGTGCGCTGGGGTTGGCCACACCCACCGCCATCATGGCGGGCACCGGGGTGGCAGCGCAGCATGGCATTTTGATCAAAGACGCCGTGGCCCTGGAGCTGGCCCACCGTGTGGACGTGGTGGTTTTCGACAAAACCGGCACCCTCACCCAAGGCCAGCCGGTGTTGACCGAACTGGTGCCCGCCCCCGGTGTGGACGCACCACCCACCCTGGCCCTGGCCGCCCGCTTGCTGGCCCACAGCGAACACCCCCTGGCCCACGCGGTGCGGGTGGCAGCAGCGGCAGCTTCCTCCGTGGTCGAGGCCCCCACCGTGCCCGACTTGGTGGACACCACCAACGTGCCCGGCCGGGGCACCCAGGCCCTGATGCCCATGGGCCTGTTGGACGGCGGACAAGCCCTGCCCGTGCGCCTGGGCAGTTTGCGCTGGATGGCCGAACTCGGCCTGGGCCTGGGCAGCCTGCAAGTGCAAGCCCTGCAACTGCAACAGGGCGGGGCCACCGTGTCGGCCCTGGCCGTGGGCCCCCAGGTGTTGGCCCTGCTGGCCTTTGGTGACGAGCCCAAACCCGGCGCGGCCGACGCCATCCGCCGTTTGAAGGCGCGGGGCCTGAAGGTGGTGATGATTTCCGGCGACAACGCCGGGGCCGCCCAGGCCATGGCCCAACGCCTGGGCTTTAACCCCCACCTGCTGGAAAGCACCATGGAAGGTGTGGGTGAAGTGCTGGCCGAGGTGTTGCCCGGCGACAAGGCCGCCCATGTGAACGCGCTGAAACAAGGCCGCCACACTGTTTGCATGGTGGGCGACGGCATCAACGACGCCCCAGCCCTGGCCGCCGCCGACGTGGGCATGGCCATGAGCAACCCACACACCGGCAGCGGAACAGGCGGGTCAGACGTGGCCATGCACGCCGCTGGCATCACCCTCATGCGCGGCGACCCGGCCCTGGTGGCCCAGGCGCTGGACATTTCACGCCGCACGGTGGCCAAGATCCGGCAGAACTTGTTTTGGGCCTTTTCCTACAACGTCGTGGGCATTCCGCTGGCGGCGCTGGGCTATCTCAACCCTGTGTGGGCAGGGGCGGCCATGGCGTTCAGCTCGGTCACCGTGGTGAGCAACGCCTTGCTGCTGAAACGCTGGCGGCCTGACTGAACCACCCAAAGTGGTTTTGCACAACCCTGTGTACAAAATTGGCACAACCCATGTGTTATCCACAGACATGTGGACAACGCAACAGTTGTTCATGCCGGCGCGACAGCAGAAAAGCGCACTTGGCCACACCATGGGACGTGCGGTAAGTGCTTGTCACACCAAGCAAAAACACGGTTGTCCACCGAAAGCAGCTTCCTTCTACTACTACTGCTAATTTGAAATAGAAGATATAGGTAAGAGAGAAAAAGCATGGGTTCTCGCGTTTCGCCGGTTTTTTCCCCTGTGTTTCAGGGCTTGGCCGTGGCCGTGGTGCTGTCTTTGGGCGCTGCGGTGTCGCTGGGCATCACCCGGTTTGCGTATGGTTTGTTGTTGCCGCCCATGCGGGCGGATTTGGGCTGGAGCTACACCTTGGCCGGGGCCATGAACACGGCGAACGCTGCCGGGTACCTGGTGGGTGCCCTCAGTGCCCCGTGGCTGATGCGGCGCGCCGGTGTGCCGGGTGTGTTGGTGGGGGCGTCGTTGCTGGCCAGTGTGTTCATGGCGGGCAGTGGTTTTTTCACACACGCCACGCCGTTGTTGGCCCAGCGCTTGTTGGCCGGTGTCACCAGTGCCTGGGTGTTTGTGGCCTGTGGCCTGCTGGCCGCGCGCCTGGGCCAGTGGCACCCCACCCGCAGCGGGCTGATGCTGGGTGTGGTGTACGGCGGGGTGGGCTGGGGCATTGTGTTGTCGGCCCTGGCCGTGCCCGGTGTGCTGGCTGTCCACCGCCACGAACCCCACGGCTGGGCCTGGGCCTGGTGGTGGCTGGCGCTGGCCTGTGTGTTGGCGACGGTTGCGCTGGTGTGGCCCGCTCTGTTTTTCAAGAAAAAAGAGGCTCAATCGCTTGATGGTATTCGTTCTTCAGCTACCAAAAATTCTAGCACTGCACCCACCCACAGCACCGGGCACTGGGTGCGCCGCCTGGGGTTTGCCATGGCGGCTTACGCCTGTTTTGGGGTGGGCTACATCGGTTACATGACGTTTGTGATTGCCCTGTTGCGTGACCAGGGCGTGGCCCCGGCCGACATCACGCTGTTCTATGCCCTGCTGGGGGCGGCGGTGGTGGCCTCGGGCCGCCTGTGGGCGGGTTTGCTGGACCGAGCCAGGGGGGGAGGTGCGCTGGCGCTGCTCAATGCCTTGTTGGGGGTGGCCACGGTGTTGCCCGCGGTCACCACTGCCTGGCCGCTGTTGCTGCTGTCGGGTGTGATGTTTGGCGGGGTGTTTTTGTCGGTGGTGGCGTCCACCACCGCGCTGGTGCGGCACAACCTGCCCGTGGCGCAGTGGCCGTTGGGCATCAGTGCGTTCACCATCGTGTTTGCGGTGGGCCAGATTTTTGGGCCCTCTGCCGTGGGCTGGATCGCCGACGGCCCCGGCGGCTTGGCCCGTGGCCTGTGGTGTTCGGCCCTGGCGCTGTGGCTGGGCGCGGCGTTGGCCTGGCGTCAGCGCCCCTTGAAACCTCCCCTTTCTGCAACCACTTGAGCGGTATTTGAAGGAGAAATCCCCATGAGCCTGGGTGACTTTGCCTACGCCAACCACAGCAACCGTTTTTTGGGTGCCGCCTCGCTGCACGAACGCCCGCACGCGCCTTTTGTGCTGGCCGGTGTGCCGTTTGACGGCGCGGTAACCCACCGGCCCGGCGCGCGCTTCGGGCCCCAGGCCATCCGCACCGCCAGTTTGATGTTGTGCGACGGCATTCACCCGCTGTTCAACGTGTCGCCCCTGGCCCATGTGGCCGACGCGGGCGACATGCGCCTGCCCAACGCCTCGCCCTTGCCCGAGGTGCGCGCCCACATCGAGCGCCAGGCCGCCGCGCTGATGGCCCAACACCACACGGTGTTTCTGGGCGGCGACCATTCCGTCACCCTGGCCTTGCTGCGCGCGGCTAAAGAGCGGTTTGGCAACGGTGAACCGCTGGCCCTGGTGCATTTCGATGCCCATTGCGACACCTGGACCGACCACTTCGGCGAGCCCTCGGGCCACGGCACCTGGACGTATGAAGCCATCCGCGAAGACCTGGTGAGCGCCAGCCACACCGTGCAAATTGGCCTGCGCTCCAGCGGTGTGCGCGAAGCCCGCGACTACGTGCAAGACATGGGCGGCCTGATTTACACCGCCCGCCAGCTGCGCGGCAAAGACGGCGAAGGCCTGGCCGATGTCATTGCCGCCATTCACCAGCGCATGGGCCACCGGCCGTGCTACCTGACGCTGGACATTGACGTGCTCGACCCCGCCTTTGCGCCTGGCACCGGCACGCCCGAGCCCGGTGGCCTCTCCAGCAGCCAGCTGCTCACCTTCATGGAAGGCCTGGCCTCGCTCAACACCGTGGCCATGGACTGTGTGGAGGTGGCCCCGGCCTACGACCACGCCGAGCTGACCACCCACGCAGCCGCCACCGCCGTGTGGACCTACCTGAGCGGGCAAACGGCCAAACACCTGTCGGCCCAGCCGCAGCAGGCCATTGAAATGTTTCCCCACCGCCGCTTGAATGCCGACAGCAGCGCTTGAGGGGCCGGGTTTACCGCCCGTAGCGGGCTTCCAGCGTGGCGCTGGCAAGGCGGTTCAGGTGCAACATGTAGCCCACCAGCGCAGGTGACGCGTCGGCGGGCAATTCCAGCCTGGGCACTTTCAAGGCATGCACCGTGAAGCGGTAGCGGTGCGGGGCGTCGCCCACAGGCGGGCAGGCGCCGCCAAAGCCGGTGGTGCCGTAGTCGGTGCGGCCCTGCACGGCCCCGGCGGGCAAGCCCTTGCCGTCAGCGCGGCCGGCGTGGGCTGGCAGCTGCTGGGTTTGTGCGGGCAGGTTGTAAACCACCCAGTGCCACCAGCCGGAGCCAGTGGGTGCATCCGGGTCGTGCACGGTGATGGCCAGGCTTTGTGTGCCTTCGGGGGGGGCTGTCCAGCTGAGGGCGGGCGACTGGTTGCCCCCTTCGCAGCCAAACCCTGCAAACACATGCTCCTGGGTCAGCCGCAGATCGGGTGCCAGGGAAGGGCTGTGCACGTCAAATGCCTGTGCGCTGGTCACAAGGCCCATCGCCAGCAGCAGGCCCAGAGTGCGGGTGGGTGCAGGGGGCAGAGGGCGGCGCAAGGGGTTGGTGTGTGTCATGGAGGTGTGTTCCTGTGGCGTTGAAGACACCGCCATGATTCCTTTGAACCCCAGGGGGGCGTTAGCCCGAATCGGTCAGCGTCTGTGCCAGACCGTCCAACGTGTGCAAAGCCGCAGGCTGGCCCCGCACCCAACGCGGAGACGTGCCCCAGCGGGCCTGGAACGCGGCACTGAAACGGCTGTGCGATGCCCACCCGCAGCGCTGTGCCACCTCGCCCACGCTGAGTGTTGTGGTTTGCAGCAGGCCCAGGGCCACTTCCAGCCGGGTGTCGCGCACCAGCGTGGCCAGCGGGAGGCTGGCGTCGTCCAGGCGGCGGCGCAAAGTGGACTCGCTGACGTGGAACACCGCGGCCAGTGCGGCGGCAGACCAGTCCGCATCGGGGCGCTGCGCCACCATCTGGCGCACGCGGTCGGGCCACGGGCGTTCCTGTCGCGGGGCATAGGCCCAGCCCCGCTCAGCCAGCAGCAACAGCACTTCTTGAATGCGGTGCCGCATCAGGGGGGCAGACAGGCTGTGGTCCAGCGTGCGCTGCGCCGCGTCACGCAGGGCCGTGTCGGTGGCGCACACCCGGGCGGTGTGAACGGTTTGCGGTGGCCGGGCCCAGGCCAGGCCGGTGGTGGCCTGTACCCAGCCGGGCTCGAAGGCCAGCACCAGGGCTTCGTAGCGGGTGTGGCCGCGGGGGTCGTTGATCACGTCCCAAGTGGTGCCAGCGGCCATCATCACCGCCTGGCCCGGGGCCACGGTCAGCGTCTGGGTGGGAGAGATCAGTTGTTTGGTGCCACGCAGCACGGTCACCAGGGCGTCATGGTGGGTGGTGAGGGTGCGCAGCCGGTAGTGGTGCCAGGCCACCACGCGGCTGCCACCTTGCACCGCGAGGGGTTCGGTGGGTTCAGGGGCATTCATGTGGCGATGGTGGCAGAGGTTCCAATGGTGCCCCCATGGGGCCACGAATGGTCAGCCCATTCAGCGGGCACAATGGGTGCGAACACAGGAGTTTTGTGCATGGATGTGCCTTCCGTTCCATCAGCCCCCCCTCTGGTGTGGCTGCCCGCTGACCACCGCCTGTTGGGGCACGTCCACCCCATGCCCTACCTGGTGCTGGGCGACAAATACGCCCGTGCCGTGAAAGTGGGGGCTGCTGCCCAGCCCGTGATGTTCCCGCTGGCGCAGGCCAGCCAGATTCCCGCGCTGCTGGCGCTGGTTGACGGGGTGATGCTGACCGGCTCCCCGTCCAACGTGCACCCCAGCCATTTCGACGAACCCGTGGCCGATCCCGGCCTGCCGCTGGACCCTGAGCGCGACGGCCTCACGCTGGCACTCATCCAGGCCTGCGTGGCCCAGGGCGTGCCGCTGCTGGGCATTTGCCGGGGTTACCAGGAAATCAATGTGGCCTTGGGTGGCAGCCTGCACCAGCAGGTGCAAGTGGTGCCCGGCCTGATGGACCACCGCGACCCACCCACCGAGCCGCCCGAGGTGCAATACGCGCCCGTGCACCCCATCAGCATCGTGCCGGATTCGTGCCTGGCCGCTTGGGCGGGGGGCACCACGGCACAGGTGAATTCGCTGCACGGCCAGGGCGTGAACCGGTTGGCCCCTGGCCTGCGGGCCTTGGCCCATGCGCCCGATGGGCTGGTGGAGTCGTTTGAAATCGAAGGGGCCCGCAGCTTTGCGGTGGCCATGCAGTGGCACCCCGAGTGGCGCTGCTGGGAAAACCCGTTTTACACCGCCGTCTTCAAGGCCTTTGGCGAGGCTTGCGAGGCCCGTCGCCGTGGGAGGCCCAAAGGAAACTGACGCTTTGCCCCTCGGAACCCGCGTCACAACTTCCTTTGCTTTTTATGACAGCCGCCCAAACCAACCTGACTTTCAACGACCTGGAACACTGGCTCAACGCCCGCCGCGTGACCGAAGTGGAATGCCTGGTACCCGACCTGACCGGTGTGGCCCGCGGCAAAATTTTGCCGCGTGGCAAGTTCACCGAAGACCGGGGCATGCGCTTGCCCCAAGCCATCGTGGGCATGGGCGTGACGGGTGAATTCCCCGAAAGCGGCCCCTATTACGACGTGGTGGACCCCACCGACAAAGACATGCAGCTGCGGCCCGACCCCAGCACCGTGCGCATCGTCCCGTGGGCCAGCGACCCCACGGCGCAGGTGATTCACGACTGCTTTGACAACGCGGGCAAGCTGGTGCCCTTTGCCCCCCGCAGCGTGTTGCGTCGCGTGTGCGAGCTGTACGAAGCCGAAGGCCTGGAGCCCGTGGTGGCGCCCGAACTGGAGTTCTACCTGACCGCCCGCAACACCGACCCCAACGTGCCCCTGAAGCCGCCCATTGGCCGCAGCGGCCGGGCAGAAACCTCGCGCCAGGCCTACAGCATCGACGCGGTGAACGAGTTCGACCCGCTGTTCGAAGACATCTACGACTGCTGCGACAAGATGGAGCTGAACGTGGACACGCTGATCCACGAAATTGGCGCAGGCCAGATGGAAATCAACTTCTTCCACGCCCACCCGCTGGGCCTGGCCGACGAGGTGTTTTTCTTCAAACGCACGGTGCGCGAGGTGGCGCTGCGCCACGACATGTACGCCACTTTCATGGCCAAGCCCATCGCGGGCGAGCCGGGCAGTGCCATGCACATCCACCAGAGCGTGGTTGACAAAACCACGGGCCAAAACATTTTCAGCAACGAAGACGGCTCGCCATCCGAGGCGTTTTTTCATTACATCGGCGGCTTGCAGCGCTACGTGCCTGCGGCCATGGCACTGGCCGCGCCGTATGTGAACAGCTACCGCCGCCTGAGCCGCCACACCGCAGCGCCCATCAACATCGAGTGGGGCTACGACAACCGCACGGTGGGCATCCGTTCGCCCATTTCGCCACCCCAGGCGCGCCGGGTGGAAAACCGCGTGATCGGGGCTGACGCCAACCCCTACGTGGCCATGGCCATGACGCTGGCCTGCGGCTATTTGGGCCTGAAAAACAAGATCAAGCCCAAGCCCGAAATGAAGGGCGATGCCTACCTGGCGCCCTACTCGCTGCCCCGCAGCCTGGGCGAGGCGCTGGACATGCTGCGCAAGGAAACCGACCTGCACGACGTGCTGGGCCACGAGTTCATCACCATCTACACCGAGATCAAAGAGCTGGAGTACGCCGAGTTCATGAAGGTGATTTCACCCTGGGAACGCGAGCACTTGCTGCTGCATGTGTGATTTACTTATTTGTTAATAGCAATTTATTGAATGCAGTCAAGCGATACAGCCTATTTTTATTTGTAAAAAGCCATGAACGCACCCTCACTTGACCTGTCTACCCGCGAGATCCAGGCGCTGGACAGCGCGCACTTCATCCACCCTTTCACCGACCACGGCGACCTGGCCACGCGCGGTGCACGGGTGATAGCGCGGGCCGAAGGCATTTACGTCTGGGACAGCGAGGGCCACCGCCTGCTCGACGGCATGAGCGGCCTGTGGTGTGTGAACGCGGGCTACGGGCGCCAAGCGCTGGCCGATGCGGCGCATGCACAAATGATGAAGCTGCCGTTCTACAACAGTTTTTTCCAGACCACCAATGTGCCCGCAGTGCAACTGGCCACCAAGCTGGCCAGCCTGGCGCCCACCGTGGATGGCCGGGGTTTCCAGCACGTGTTCTTCAGCAGCAGCGGCAGCGAAAGCAACGACACCAACGTGCGCATGGTGCGCCGCTATTGGGACTTGCTGGGCCAGCCGCAGCGCAAGGTCATCATCAGCCGCCGCAACGCCTACCACGGCAGCACCATGGCCGGGGCCTCGCTGGGGGGCATGAGCGGCATGCACGCGCAGGGCGATTTGCCCATTCCCAACATCACCCACATCGGCCAGCCCTACTTTTTTGAAGAAGGCTTGCCCGGCGAAGGCGCTGCCGAGTTCGGCGTGCGCGCCGCTGGTTGGCTGGAGGCCCAAATTCTGGCGCTGGGTGCCGACAAGGTGGCGGCCTTCATTGCCGAA